>CAZAKE010000206.1:2529-7932 GCA_964485495.1 uncultured Spirochaetales bacterium | reverse complement strand
AATCTTATCTGATTAACAGAATTTTGGGAATTCCCTACCTTTTTTCAGTGGAGTCTGTAATTCATTACACTTTTTGACACATTACGTACAATGAATCGATCATTGTACTCAGATCTCCTCACATGGAGGAACGGGAGAGACCGAAAACCACTCATCCTCGACGGTGCCCGACAAACCGGCAAGACCTGGTTACTCCGGACGTTCGGCGAGCGGGAATTCCGCAGGATGCACTATTTCAATTTCGAAGCAGATCCGGGCATCTGTACCATCTTCGATTCGCAACTATCACCAGGCTCACGTGATCGAGAGTCCGGTATTTCCGCTCCAATCACATGCGCGTGAGAGCATATTCAAACTCTACCTCCTGGATATCGGATTGCTGCACAACATGCTGGACGTGAGTCCTCTTCAGATACTAAAACAGTTGTGGGGTGTGTATAAAGGATATGCGGCGGAAAACTTCGTAGCCGAAGAATTGAAGGCCAGTGGAGTCGGAGAACTCTATTGCTGAAAGGGCCCCTCCTCGGAGGTAGAATTTCTCATTCATATCGATGATCTCGTCGTGCCGATCGAAGTCAAGTCAGGAACGCACACACAGATACGACTATGCAGATCATCAGTCGTATTCTGCTCTTCACCGCCGGCGCACTCATCTGCGTCGAATCTCATGGTGTCGTGATTGTTATTATGTCAGGAGCGAGGCTGCGAAAGTGATCGACATTATACGTATACACGCGGGTGCAATGTTCTTTCAGAGCAGCGGTAAGATGCAAGGCATCGTAAAGGATACCACCGGACAGACCCTTTTTTGACACATTTTGAAGAGCATCCAGATAGTCCGTCCTGAACAATTCGATGACCTTCAGTCGGTTCAGAATACTCTCTTCAATCAGAATCTGTGCCTCCATGGGACTGATCCGTTTCGGCAATGGAAGGGAAGTGAGAACAGAATAGCATTCCGCCAGGGCGTGAGTCGAACAATATCCATCATGAGGCTTGTTCGTGTATTGATGGAAAACAGCGAAACTCGCCGGATGATTCGATAATTGATCAACAATCGCCGGAACTAAAACCGATGTGTCGAAGAAAACATTCACTTTGTATGATGCTCCGCGACGATATCACCATTTCTCCGATTTCGCTCTCGATTGATTGTGTCGGCCATATCGAGATCGACCTTTTCACTACCATGATGGACTAATATTCCTTGCTTCTCATACAAAGACGGTCCCTGATCGATCACCTTGAGATAGATTCCATCGGCACTCACCTCGAGCTCCAGGGTGGTACCAGCCTGCATATCGAATCGATCGCGAATCAGCTTCGGCACAACTACACGTCCAGCTTTGTCTATGGTAACTCGCATGGTAGTATGGTATTACAAATACCATTGACAATCAATAGGGCACATCGAAAAACCATACATAATGCTATGTAGCGAATATTTAAATCCTTATATAGTATGGTTTTCGTATGGTCAGAACGGCGGCCTCAGACTCGGATATGTCGAATAGGAATACTCCTCCCTTCCCGATCATGGTGCCGTTCTCCTCGATGGCCCGCGACGGACAAGCCAGGCACCGAGGGCGATGAGTACGGCGCCTGGAATCAGGCCGAGGTTCATGGCCTCGCTGAAGATAAGACCGATGGCGACGGACGATCCGATGGGGATGAAGTAGGAGAGCGAGGCTATGAGACTCACCGAGCCTCGCTTGATGCCGATCTCCCAGAAGTAGTAGGCGGAACCCACCGGACCGGCCGCACCGAAGATGATCCAGAGGATCGATTCCAGGGTGAACTCATCAGGCCATTCACCCCGCACCAGAAGGATCGCGCCCGCGATCAACGCACACATGAAGAAGTGTACCGTCGTGCCGCCCTGCTCCTCGGAGATACGCCATCGACGCAGGAGGACCGAATAGGCCGCCCATATGAATGCCCCGGACAGCGACATGAGATGGGGCAGGAGACTGCCGGAGGGCCATTGGAGCCGGCCCGGTCCGCGACTCACCATCAGTCCCAGGAGACCCGCGGCGACCCCGACGATAAGGGGGATCCTCCTTGGTACGTCCCCGAGAAAGAAGATGCTCAGGAGTACGATCCAGACCGGCCAGAGGTAATTCAGCAGGTTGATGAGTCCCAGGTCGCGAGGTTGCGCGGTGCCGAATGCGAGGGCCAGCAACACCGTGTAGACGGCTACTCCGAAGAACCCGCTCACGACCACCCTGACCGGCAGTCGGATCACCTCGACTATGGACTTTCCCCTGACGGCGTGGATCAGGAGGGCGAACGCCGCGCCTCCGCCGGTCATGAACATCAGGTAGGGCATGGTACCGAGCAGCTCGGACCCTTTACGGAAACACACGCCGCTGAAACACCAGAGGATGATCGAAATGACGGCCGGCAGACTCGCCAGGAGGCTCGATTCAGGTCGTACCGGTTTCGACGACTTCATGATGTGGTGGTGTGTTCGTCCCGCAATTCCGTCATGTGTTGCTTGACGATCTCGGTACCGTACACGAGGGCGTTGCCGACATTCATGAATTTGTATCCCCACCCGATTTTCTCGCGCATATCCGACACATCCCCTAATGTCGTTCCCGCGGCTATACCGCTGCCGGAGAGACGCTCGGGTACCGACCGCATGATCTCCTGCACCTCTTCCGATCCTGTTTCGGTGATCCGGCCGACCGTAGCCGAGAGATCGAGTGGTCCGACGAACAATACGTCGAATCCTTCGACCCGTATAATTTCGTCGAGGTTTTCATATGCCCGCCTGCTCTCGAGTTGCAGGACCAGCACCGTTTCACTGTTCGCGCTCTTGATCACCTCGTTCCAGTCCTCCCCGGCGATGCGTGACCACATGGGGGACAGGCCACGATTCCCCTCCGGGGCATACTTCGCATACCGTACGGCATTGCGCGCGTCTTCCGCGGTCTCTATCTGCGGAACCATCACGGCGACGGCACCGGCGTCGTAGGCTTTCTTTATGAGAGCCGGATCGTTCCATGCAACCCGTATCATCGGGGCGGTACCGCGCATGCGGCAGATGACCGGGATGGTGGTGAGAGCCTCGGTGCCGTACGGCATGTGTTCGGTATCAATCCATAGGAAATCCGGCTTCGTGTCGAGGACCATGCCGACCACATGCGGATCGGCTACGACGGCAGCCGTGCCTAGGATGAGCTCACCGGCGGTAATACGCTTTTTCAACGGGTTCGGATACATGATCTACCTCCTTCACGACTCGATCTGCTCACAGGGAGAGCAACCGTTCCAGATCCGACAAAGCCTCGGTCAGCGAGTGATATTTCGCGAACGCCTTGTCTCGGGACTCCTCGTCCGGTTCCTTGATGTCCACGATCAGCACCGGCCGCATTCCGGCCGCAGCCGCGGCCCGTAGGCCCGGTCCCGAATCTTCGAAGACCAGACAACATTCCGGCACCGCCTCCACCGTACCGGCCGCCTTGAGGAAGATCTCCGGATCGGGTTTGGCACGGGTGACGTCGTCGCCGCAGGTGACCGAGACGAATCGCTCCAGCAAATCGGCTTTGGCGAGAAACTCCTCGGCCATGTACCGTTTAGTCGACGTGGCCACGGCAGCTGGGATACCGCGCCCGGCCAGTTCATCCAGCCACGCATGTACACCGTTCTTAACAGGTACCCCCTGTTCGGCTATGTGGTCCGCCACATACTTCTTCCAGCGGAAACGGAGATCGTCCACCGGAAACTCCGGTCCCATCTCCTCCGCCACGATCCGCGAAGTCTGGGCCTTGTCGGTGCCGATACATCGCACGAACACGTGTTCCGGAACTCGATATCCCAACTCGACGGCCGCCTGATGGCACTTGTCGATGATCAGCCGTTCGGTATCCAGGAGCAGCCCGTCCATATCGAAAATCACCGCACGTATATGTAATCGCATCGCCGTTCCTCGTGATTCTTCTTTCATCGCCTCATTCATCGTGTCTTCCGTCGCTCCGACCATACTATCACGCATACGAATACCCAACCGATTTAGGGTCGCCCAACGAAATCCGCATTCACCAGATCGGGATACGTGAGTCCCACCTTCACCAGGTTTCTCTCCTCGAGCCACCTCACGACCTGTTCGACTTCCGATTCGGGCGGCGGCTGTGCCGGATGGTATTCGAGACTCCGAATCAACCCGGCGGAAGAATCTGGGAATCCGAACGACTCCATCAGGTAGGCTGTATGCTCCCCTATCCCTCTCAGACCGATCTCGGCCGCGGTTCGATCATACCCGGCATAGAACGCCTTTACGGCTTCCGGGTGTGCGCGCAGGTACTCTTCGCTGAAAATAATAACTCCGGGATTGATGCCCAATCGCGTACTATCGCCGATAACCACCGCGCCGTCGGCCGCGGCACTACTCGCCAACGGTTCCGGTAGCGTGGCGGCCGCTAGGGTTCCGGAGCGCAACATCTCGCGCCTGAGCGGGATCTGGGGGATCGCCTCCTTGCGGATGTGATCTGCAGGCAAGCCGGCATTCTGCATGAACCTGTCGGTGCAGTATTCGATGATGGTGTTCTTCGAAATACCCACCGTCTGCCCCCGGAGCGTTTCGAGTACCTCTTTCACGGTCGATCCGCCGGAAACCGCCTTGGCGGCCTCGGTTCCTGCCGCCGCCAGGAGCTTGTACGAACCTTCGGTCATGCTCACCGCCTTGACCGGGAATCCGCCGTTTACCGCAAAGGCAGCCGCCAATAGATCGGAAACCACCGCATCCAACCGGCCTGCCTGAAGCGCCGTGTCCCGATTCACAGGGCTGGAAAACTTCTCGATGACGACATCAACCCCCGCATCCTCGAAATGCCCCTCATCTACACCGATCACGAAGGGGATCGAATCCACGTCCGGCAGCACCCCTAATCGCAACACCGGGAGGGGCTGCTGTATCGGAAGCTTCGATTGACCCGCCCCGCTCTCCCGGGATCCCGCTGCTCCGAGAGCCAGGGCACAGAAAGACCACAAAATAAGGCTGGAGAGAATCAGTCGTATATATCCTATCAACTTCACGTGTCGCTGCATTGCCTCTTCCTCGTCATCGATCTCGATTCATTGTTCTCTCGATTGGACGTCGTCATCCGTCGGAGTCGACCACGGAACGACCAGGTCGGTCTCCTCTCCCAATGCCGACAGCGCACGCCCGGCAACCTGGCGGAGCAGGTCTCCGACCGATTCGGGTTTGTCGTAGAAGAACGGCATCGCCGGCACCACCCTGACTCCTGCTTCAGAAAGGACCAGGAGGTTTCTCAGGTGGATCGCGCTCATGGGCATCTCCCGGGGCACCACCACCAGCCTCCGTCCCTCCTTGAGCGTGACGTCCGCTGCCCTCCGCAACAGATTGTCCGACACCCCGTGAGCCACCGCGGCGGCGGT
>CAZAKE010000206.1:0-2429 GCA_964485495.1 uncultured Spirochaetales bacterium | reverse complement strand
CTCTCATCCTGCCAATCCACTCGGCTTTCATTATCACATCGACACCTTCAATAGTACGAGGAGGTAGTGCGCGGCGGTTCCTGCGAAGAATACGAGACCTATGATCTGATTCAGCCGATAAGCGGCGAGGGGAATCCGTACGGCGTCCCCGGGTACTACGAGAAAATGTTCCACTATCAACAATACGGTGACCGCCGCGACGCCGACATAATACGCGTATCCGAGGTCGAGAAGCAACCCGGTATACACCAACAACACCGCCATCACTCCGTGACACAGCGCCGAGAACACCAGGGCCGGGGTGATGCCGAACGCCGCCGGTATCGAATGCAGCCCTTCCTTTCTGTCGAACTCGACATCCAGCGTGGCGTAGATGAGATCGAAGCCGGTGACCCACGCGGCGTTAGCAGTGGCCAGCACAAACAAGGGCCACGGCGCTTCTCCGGTGACCGCCAGCCACGCCCCAAACGAGGCCCCCGCACAGGCCGCGCCTAAAATCATATGACAGAGCCAGGTAAACCGCTTGGAGTATGAATATAAAAAGAAGAGTACGATCGGGATCGGCAGCAGCCTGATGCAGATGGGATGGAGATTCAGGGCAGCCACCAGCAGAAGCAGCCCACCCACAACGGTGACTCCCACAGCCTCCCGCCTGCGCACGGCTCCGGCCGGCAGATGCCTGTCGGCGGTGCGGGGATTCCGTGCGTCGATCTGCCTGTCGATCAGGCGGTTCAGCGCGTTCGCCGCGGTCCGAGCACCCACCAGCGCCGCCACGACCCAGACAGTATTCCGCCACCCCGGCCGTCCGCCGGTCGCCATCAGCATGGCCGCCAGTCCGAAGGGTAGGGAGAAGAGGGTGTGACCGAACATGACCATGTCGGCGTAGAGTCTCAGGCGGCGAAGGATGCCGGTGGTACCGCCGGGACGAGAACCCGATTCGTTCACTGCTCCCCGCTTCCACCACCGGAATTCCCCATCTTCAGAATCCCCTCGAGACCATACGACTCCCATCTTCCGGTAACCCGTTGCTTCACCTCAGGGTCCATCACGATCTCGTCCGGCCACTCCCGGTCGTGCCCCTCCTCGAGCCAGGTCCTGGTGGCGTCGATTCCCATCCGGCTTCCATAATGGGGGAGCGGGGAGGAGTGGTCCAGGGCGTCCAACGGGCCGTCGGCGATGACCACATCGCGACGAGGATCGATGTTGTTGAACACCTTCCAGGCCACGGTAGAGTAGTCGTGGGGATTTACCGACTCATCCACCACCACGATCATCTTGGTGTACATCATCTGCCCCATTCCCCAGAGGGCGTACATGGTCTTCTTGGCATGCCCTGGGAAGCGTTTGGCGATGGATACGATGGCGCAGTTGTGGAACACGCCTTCCAGCGGGAAGCTCATATCCCGGATCTCCGGCACCTGCATCCTGAGGAGCGGCAGGAAGATCCGTTCGGTGGCTTTGCCCAGATAGCAGTCCTCCATCGGAGGCTTCCCCACCACCGTGGCCGGATAGACCGGATTCTTCTTGCGGGTGATCAGCTCCAGATGGAACACCGGATAGGGCGCGGTCAGGGAGTAGTAACCGGTGTGGTCGCCGAAGGGGCCTTCCACCCGGAGTGTCTCGTCGACATCGACATAGCCCTCCAGCACGAATTCGGCGCGAGCAGGAACCCTAATGTCGTTGGTTTTGCATTTTACCGTCTCCACCGGCAGGCCCCGCAGGAATCCGGCGAAGAGGATCTCATCGATGTAGGAGGGAAGGGGTGCGGTGGCGGCGTAGATCATGGCCGGATCGCCACCGAGCACTACCGATACCGGCATCCGGCCGCCCCTCAGCCGGTACTTATCGTAGATGGCCTTTCCGTCTTTGTGCAGGTGCCAGTGCATCCCGGCGGTCCTGCCGTCATAGACCTGCATGCGGTACATGCCGACGTTGCGGCTGCCGGTGTCGGGGTCGACCGTGAAGACCAACGGCAGGGTCAGGAAGCGCCCGGCATCCCCGGGCCAGCACTGCAGGACCGGCAACCGGTCCAGGTCCGGCTCCTCCTCCACCGCCTGACACGGCCCGGAGGGAACCGGCACCGGCAGGGAGGCAGGCAGCCGCGCCAGCCTCGGCAGGGATTTCACCTTGTCCATCAGGGAGAAGTACCGGGACGGATCGATCAACTCTGCAATCTTCTCGGCGATACCGTCGGGCCCCGCCGGTCCAAGCGCCAGGTCCATCCGCTCGTAGGACCCGAAGGCGTTTATCAGCACCGGATAGGAACTCCCGGCGACCTTCTCGAAGAGCAGCGCAGGCCCGCCGGCCTTCACCACCCGGTCGGCGATCTCGGTGATCTCCAGGTCGCGACTCACCTCGGCGGTCACTCGATGCAGCAGTCCTCGCTTCTCCAGCTCACGCATGAAATCCTGCAGGTCTTTGAATGGCAT
>CAZAKE010000205.1:0-8017 GCA_964485495.1 uncultured Spirochaetales bacterium | reverse complement strand
ACCAGTGAGTATCAGGATCTCCGGAGTGGGCTGCTCCCTGATGGATTATCTCTACACGGGAATCGATTTCGGTTCCGCCGCCTTCAAATCGTTCCAATCGAAGCAACCCGGCGACGGCGGACTCACCCCCGGCAAGCTCGTGTTCGCCGCGGACTTGGAGGAATTCGCAGGCAGGCCTACCCCCGAAATTATCGCGGCCGTCACCGGCGGTAAGGCCCCGGACGCCACCAACATCGGCGGCCCCTCGATCGTCGCCCTGATAAATATCGCCCAACTGGCGGCCGATGATGCTATAGCGATCGCCTTCTATGGGGCCACCGGAGAGGACGACGCAGCCGAGCAGATCCGGGAGATCCTGAAGGAGACGGCCGTCGATACCTCCGGATACGTCTCGGTTCCCGGCACCACCCCGTGGACGGTCGTCTTCTCCGACCCGGACTACGACAACGGCCACGGCGAACGAGCCTTCGTGAACAACCTCGGCGCGGCGGACAGGTATCTGCCTGCCGATCTTCCCGACCGATTCTTCGAGGGGGACATCCTGATCTACGGCGGTACCGCCATCCAGCCTCAAATCCATACGGGCCTCACCGGGCTCCTCCGCCGCGGCAGCGAAGCCGGCAAAATAAACGTCGTCAACACGGTCTATGACTTCCTCAACGAACGCAAAGACCCTCAAGGAAGATGGCCCTTAGGGGAGAGCGTAGAGAGTTATCGGTACATCGACCTCTTGATCGTGGATAGGGAGGAGGCCCTGCGCCTGAGCGGCACGGAGTCGGTCGACGGGAGTCTCGATTTCTTCAGAGAAAAGGGGGTCTCCGCGGTCCTGATCACACAGGGCGCCCAGCCCGTCCGCGCCTACTCGGACGGCTCCCTCTTTCGAGCGGCCAGTTTGGACGGCGCGAACAGCCCGGACGGCACGTACGGCGAATTCCCGGTCTCACGCCGGGTGCGGCAGGAACTGGCCGCGGGAGCGGGTCGGCTTGGAGACACCACCGGCTGCGGCGATAACTTCGTCGGCGGTGTCGTCTACTCCCTGGCTACACAGTTGGCGCGGAACGGCGACACGGGAGCCATCGACCTTGCCGAGGCGTGCGCCTGGGGGATGTGCTGCGGAGGGTTCTCATGCTACTACATGGGCGGGTACTACCGGGAAACTGCCGCGGGTGAGAAGAAGAAGAGAATCGGCCCCTACGTTGACGCCTATCGCGAACAGATCGCCGGATATTGAGTCCGAAGGGCCGATCCCGAGTTCTTTAGCCGGATTCTTTCGTCTAACGATGAAGATTATTTCCGGCCCGAAGCCAAACCGTTCTCGATGAGGTATGTGTAGCTCTCCTTCACCGCCGTTACCATATCGGTGGCGCAGCGGTCGAGTTCCACTATCACCCAGCGCAGCACGTTCTCGTCGGCGGCTTCGATGACGGCGGAGATGTCCATCTTGCCCTGCCCGAGTGCCTGCATCGGGTCCTCCTTGGTGAGTGGTCCGTCCTTTATGTGTAGCAGCGGCATCCTATCTTTCAGCTTGCGGACCTCCTCGGCGGGGTCGTTGGCACCGAAGTTGGCGGCCCAGTAGGCGTCGATTTCGAACAGCACATCCGGGCACAGTTCGGCGAAGATATCATAGGCCAGTCTGCCGTCGAACTTCTCATACTCCCAGTAGTGGTTGTGCATGAAGAGCGAGATACCGGCCTTCTTCAACGGTTCCACGAAGGAATTCACGAGTTCGGCGGTTTTCTTGACGTCGTCTACGGTGGCGTACATCTCCTTGCCGAACCCGCTGCAGGCCAGGTCGATTCCCAGCTCGCCGGCGGTGTCGATGGCTTCCTGTACATTCTCCTTGCCGCGGATCCACGGCCCGTGGCTGGACGACACGGTCATCCCCAAATCCTCTACTACCGTGCGAAATTCACGCGGCGTCATCCCGTGAAATCCGGCCGGCTCCACTCCGGTGTAGCCGATTTCGGCCACGTCTTCGAGAACCTTGGTGAAGTTTTCCTTGGCGGCTTCACGCAACGTGTAGAGTTGTAACGATATCGGTTTCATGTTCGTCTCCTTATCCGATACTATCGGTTAATCGATGCAACGGTAGTCTATCGAGAATACACGTGCATGCGCAAGAGAGCGAAATGAAATTGGACCGAACTGATCGACAGCAATCGATTCATCCCCGATTCTATAGGGCACCTCTAAAAATAGATGTTTGGATGTCATGCACATACGAAAAATCATACTTTTTATGGAGTTACGTATCTGCTACGTAGCAATATGTATGGTTTTTCGATGTGCCTTATAGTGAATTCGAGAAATCCTGCATCCATCCAGGAATCGGAGCTCCTGTTGCCCGGAGTAAACGCGTATACTCGGAGAGGATACGACGCAATTTACGACGGTTTCGGTCGTCGAGATCGGCCTCAAGAACCGAGCCGTCCAGCGCGGGATGTGTACTCTCTCCTGTATAGATGTCGTACAGCCACCGTATGGCCGCTAGGATGGAGGCTTCGGCGGCACCAGCGGGATAGTTTGAAGCACGGGATTCATACGACCGGCTCTCTCTCGATTGACCGGCTGCCGATCGATCAACGCTTGACCGGTCATCTTCCTCAAAATTCCGGATATCGATTCCCAACACCTGCCCCGCCCTGATGACGATCATCAGTGCCTCGAGATTGAAGATCGAATAGTGGATGGGCTTCGAACGAACCAGCTCCATCGGCTGGGCGCCGTCCGGCCCGATGGCCCTCTTTATCCGTAGATCCCCGGACTTCGCGAGGATGACACGTGCCGTTTCCGTATCCCCGACGAAGAGGGCGATGGAACTCACTGAGGCATCGAACCAAGTTCCATGGTTGTTCGGCTTCCGGTACTCCCTCCTGCCGAAGGGGTGGACGGCGATCCAATTCAGCAACTCCCGATACCAAGCCTGCAGGCCGTGATATTCAGACTCCGGCAGATACGGAGAATCTTCGATCAGCCTGACGGCGTCGCAGATCTCCGCGAAATCCCTGAGGCGGATCATTCCCCAGCTCCAGCCCTCGGTCAGGCCGGGCATGGCTTGGGCGTTCGCGAGATGCGGATTCATCCGTGTCGAAGGACCGAGGAACCACACGCGCAAGAGCCGGCTCGCTTGCTGCCCGTACCGCTCGTCTCCCGAGAAGTGGTACGCCGCGCTCAGCGTCATTAGCGAATCCTTGAACCGAGACAATCGGACCCGGTCGTACCGATCCGAGTCGGCCTCGGGATTCTTCCGGCCGTCCCGATAGATATATGGCCGGCCTCCCGGCGTGATTCCATTGGGCCAAAAGAAGGGCGAGAGGGTATAGAAATCGTGTAAAGAACCCCCGCGGGGTACACCGGCCTTGTGCGTTACCGAGAAGGGATCGCGAGTCAACATCGATTCAGCCCGGCGGTACAGCTCCTCCGATCCTCGCGCCGTCTCGGGATCGAAGGAGAAGAAGAATGGTATGGACTCGCCGATATGGTCATTCTTTCGCAGCGGAAACGCGGTCCGGAGGGGAACGAGGGTCCTGAGCAGCGGCCCGTAGGTACGCAGTACGCCGACGACGAGCAAGGTGAGGGTGACGAAGAGTATCGATATACTCGTCAGAACCACTGCCTTCCGTATAGTTCCGCCGGGCATGGAGTTCATCGGCGACCTACCCTTCGAACACCGCCTTGGCCATGGCTTCGATATTGCGGGGCGGCACGTTGGGCAGCACCGCCTCGTGGCTGGGGCTTATGATGAGGGCCGGGCCGAGGAGATCCCGCAGACGAAACACCTCGTCCCTGATCTCATCTGCACTCGCATGCATGAGGAGCTCCTGGGTGTCCACGCCACCCATGAAGGCGATCTTGCCTCTGAATTCCGCGGAAAGCCTCTCGGCATCCATGTTGGCGGCCTTAGCCTGCAGGGGATGGAGGCAATCGACCCCCATCGCGATGATCTCCTGAATCACCCGGTAGATGGACCCACAGGAGTGGAGCACCACCTGGTATCCGTACTCGTGCCCCTGGTTGGTGAGTTCCTGAAAGTAGGGGGCCACGAACTCCTTGAACGCATCCGGGCTAACCAGGAGATCGAGTTGGGTGCCGAAGTCGTTGCCGAAGAAGTAGGCGTCCACCTCGTCGCCGGCCAGGGCGAAAAAGCGTCGGTTCCCCTCCAGGAAGAAGTCAACCACGTGACGCGTGACGGCGTGGACCACCTCCGGATGAGTGTACATCTTCACGAAGTAGTTCTCCATGCCGAAGAAGTCCGCCACCACGTGGAAGAACGGCGACCAGAAGCCGCTCAGACGGTAGTGATCGCCGGCATTCCGCAGGGCCTCCAGAGTGGGTTCGAAATCCATATAGTCGGGGTTGGGCCACTCGAAGGCCGCCACCTCCGCCGGATCCTCACAATCGGCGAAGACCCCCTCCGCCGCCAGATCCTTGCTCCTGCGCTGCATATCGAAGATGGGCTTCCCTTCGGGATGGTCGTACTTGTGCGGGTGGATCCAACGGAAATCGTCGCCGATCTTCTCGAGGAGCTCCTCCTTCTCAGATGTCCCGAAGTATTCATGCAGCAGCGGCCAGGTGTCTCGATGGGGATTCCCGATCCAGAACCCCAATCGGTCGGCCCCCTCGCCGGAGATGATTTTCTTCATGCGTTGTCTGTTGGTCATCATACCTCCTCATAGCCGCGACCATTGTACACCATTGTACAGCCGGATGATATCGTAAAATCCCGCTACTGTCAGCAGACTACAGCAGGCATACATAAGGGTTTCTTTCGACTCGGATTTTTCTTTACAAACGGGTATATATGGGTCATACTACTCCTCTGAAAAACATGTGCATCGCAGGAGGTATTCCCCTATGAGGTCTAAACGCACGGGAGGCTCCCATGTCGTCGGTTATACTTTCAAGAGGAGCTATCAACTCTATCTCCTATCCTTGATTCCTCTCATCTACCTGATTACATTCCGTTATGTTCCCATGCTCGGGGCTCAGATCGCCTTCAAGAACTACAACGTGGTGAAGGGGATTTGGGGCAGTCCATGGGTAGGGTTCAAGCATTTCCAACGCTTTATTTCGTCATATCTGTTTTTTCGAGTCCTCAAAAATACCCTGATCATCAGCTTCTATCAGCTGGTAGCCGGTTTTCCGATCCCTATTTTACTCGCGCTTTCTCTTAACTATCTGAACCAACAACGATACAAGAAAGTGGTCCAGATGGTGACCTATGCACCGTTCTTCATCTCGACGGTCGTATTGGTCGGGATGATCCTGCAGATCCTCAACTCGCAGCACGGACTCGTGAACAACATCATCGTTCGATTGGGCGGAGAGCGGGTCGAGTTCCTCGGGAATCCCCGCATCTTCTACTCGATATTCGTCTGGTCCGGAATCTGGCAGACCTTCGGATACGGCTCGATCATCTACATGGCGACTCTCTCGGGAGTAGATCCAGAGCTACACGAGGCCGCGGTAGTTGACGGAGCTACCATTCCGCAACGAATAGTTCATATCGATCTACCCAGTATCATGCCAACTGCGATTATCCTATTGATACTCGCTACCGGACGGGTCATGGAGGTGGGTTTCGAGAAAGCCTTCCTGATGCAGAATCCGTTGAATACTCGGGTAGCAGAGGTCATAAATACTTACGTATACAAGATCGGCCTGACGGGTGCCATACCTCAGTTTTCATATGCTTCCGCGATCGGTCTCTTTAAATCCGTCATCGGTTTGATACTCCTGGTGACTGTCAACAAAATTTCACAGCATGTTTCGGAGTCGAGTCTATGGTAAAGCAAAAGAGCCTTCCTGACCGGGTCTTTCTCGTCATTAACTTCTGTATCATCACTCTCCTATTCGTCGTCACCGCGTATCCGGTGTACTACGTCCTATGCGCCTCGTTCAGCAACGCCCTCGCAGTAATCAGAGGGCAGGTGTGGTGGCGACCTGTGGATTTCAATATCGAGGGGTATAAGGCCGTATTTGCCGATCAGCGGGTCATCGGCGGATATATGAACTCCTTCTTCTATATGTTCGTGGGTACGGCGGTGAACGTAGTTGTGACCGTCATGGCGGCGTATCCGTTGTCGCGGAAGGATTTCAGGCATCGAAACCTGATCATGGGCCTGTATGTATTCACGATGCTCTTCAATGGCGGCCTTATTCCCACATACCTCGTCGTAAAGAATCTGGGGTTGATCGACACGAGAGCCGCAATGATCCTGCCGAACGCCCTTGCCGTGTGGAACATGATCATAACCAGGACATATTTTCAGAATAGTATTCCGGTGGAGTTACTAGAGGCGGCCCAGATGGACGGCTGCACCGACTTCTTTTTTCTGTATAAGGTTGTTATCCCCTTATCGGGACCGATTCTCGCAGTGATCACCCTGTTCTACGCGGTTACCCACTGGAATACATTCTTCAATGCCTTGATATTCCTGAAGTCGGCAAGCAAATTTCCCTTGCAGATCATCCTGCGGGATATCCTCGTGGAAAACCAGATGAGCGGGGACATGGCCACCAGCATGCAGGGCGCTACCGATGCTATGGCCATGGTACTCAGGCAACAACTGGCCGAGTTACTGAAATATTCATTGATAATCGTAGCCAGCCTTCCTCTGCTGGTGATGTATCCCTTCGTCCAGAAATACTTCGTGCGCGGCATCCTGATCGGGAGTATCAAGGGCTAGGCGTGACGAAAAGGACGGCAGGAAGAGGAGTAGCTTAGATACACCCCGAACCATTCGAGTGTACACAGAATCTATGCGAAAGGAGGTGTAGAGAAGATATCGAGAAAACTCAGTAATTTTTTGGCATGCGGCGGCAGCATTCGATGTCGCGGCGGATATCGGTAGCACCTTCAAACAGAAGCCCTCCAACCGAATCCGAAAAAAACGAATCCGAAGAAGAAAAACCGACAAAGGAGTGAATCGAATGAAGAGAGTCATTTTCACAGTAGTAATGATTCTACTGGCAACTTCAATCATGTTCGCCGGCGGACAGGCGGCCGGCGAAGGATCCGGTGAGGTCATGGGCACGGTAACGCCCGGCGGTACGTTCCCGGTTGTCGAGGAACCCATCACCATGACGGCATTCGCCGCTCTTAACGCCAACGTGGACACGCTGTCCATCGAGCGCAACACGATGACACAGTGGATCGCCGAAAAGACCGGCATCAGACTGGATTTCGTCGAAGTCCCCTCCGCACAGGCTACGGAGAAACTGAATGTGCTCATGGCCTCCGGGGATTATACCGAGATCATCATGCGCAACCTCACGAAGTCGTCCGAACTGATGTACGGCCTGCAGGGAGTCCTCGTTGTTCTCAACGACTACATCGAACAATACGGCGTCGAGACCAAGAAGATGTGGTCTACCCGTGAACATGTCAGGCTGAACCAGATTCAGTCGGACGGCAATATCTACGGAATGCCCAATGTCAACGAGTGTTTCCATTGTTACTATTCGATGAAGATGTGGATCAACACCGAATGGATGGAGAAACTCGGTTTAGACACCCCGGAAACCATCGACGAGTTCGAGGCGGTCCTCAAGGCATTCAAGACGCAGGACCCGAACGGCAACGGCAAGGCCGACGAGATCCCCCTGTCCGGCTCCTATGTCAACGGCTGGAATACAAAGATCGACGGTTTCCTCATGATGCCGTTCATCTACAACGACCTGGGCAACCGGCACCTGATCCGCGACAGCAAGATCATCCAGGCCTACAACCAGCCCGAATGGCGTGAAGGCTTGCGGTATATGAGCCGACTTTTCGAAGAGGGATTGATTCTACAAGACACCTTCACCCAAGATCAGACCCAACTCAAAGCCATCGGTGAGAACCCGGATAACGCGATCCTCGGTGCCTGGACGGGCGGACACGTGGGTATCGCCTTCCAGATGGAGGGACCCAGCGGCCGCGACCAGATCTACAAGACCATTCCGCCTCTCGTAGGCCCGAGTGGCGACCGGTATGCCAGGTATACACCAAACTACGGCACCAACAATTTCTACG
>CAZAKE010000204.1:0-8065 GCA_964485495.1 uncultured Spirochaetales bacterium | reverse complement strand
AGATTAGACAGGTTTATCGTTCGTTCACAATCATGAAGGAGGATTTTTCATGAAACGAAGAAAAAGAATTATCTATGCTATGACGATTCTGTGTGTGTCCCTGGGGCTCGTATTCGCCGCCGGCACACAGGAATCGGGCGGGGGAACCGGAAGCACGACACCCGCGGCTGCCGGCACGGGAGAGCGAGACATCCTCACCGTGGCGGAAGTCATGGAGATGTACGATCAGATGTCCTTCGCCACCATGGAGGAGTATACCAAGGCTACCGGCAAGTCGATCAAAGTCACCGGCCAGGCCCCTTCTCTGAAGGCGCTGGAGAGTTCCGGTCAGATCCCATCTCTCGCCGAGAGGGTCGGTCCCGAACCGATGGTGGTGCGACCCAAGCAGGAGGTCGGCACCTACGGCGGAACCTGGCGCCTGGTCTCCATCGGCGGCGGCAACCGGGGACACTGCATGCAGTATACCCGCTACGGCGGCCTGGTACGGAACTCCTATGACCTGAACACCGTCATCCCCGACATGGCCAAGAGCTTCAAGCAGAGCGCCGACGGAAAGGAGTACACCTTCACCCTGCGCAAGGGCGTCAAGTGGTCCGACGGCGAATCCTACGGCATGGACGACATCAAGTTCTACTGGGAAGACGTGCTCAACAACGCGGAACTCACCCCGTCCTTCCCCGGCTGGCTGAAGAGTGGCGGAGAACCCGGCGAGTTCGTACAGGTCGACGACTACACCTTCAAGATCGTGTTCAAGGACGCCTATCCGACCTTCCTCACGCGGATGGCCAGCCCCAACGCCCGCCTGTTCCTCTTGTCGCCGGCGCACTACCTGAAGCAGTTCCATCCTGCCTACACCGCTAAGGCCGATCTGGACGCGAAGGTCAAGGAGATGGAGTTCGACGACTGGATCCAGCTCTTCAACGACCGCTGGGACTTCTGGATCAACACCGACCTCCCCACCGTGGCGGCATGGAAGGTGGTGGTACCCTACGGCGACTCCGACAGGATCGTGCTGGAGCGGAACCCCTACTTCTGGAAGATCGACACCGAGGGGAATCAGCTTCCCTATATCGACAAGGTGACGGTCGCCATCGTCTCCGACGCCGAGATCATGACCATGAAGGTGCTGAGCGGCGAGGTGGACTTCTCCGGACCTCCCGTCGGCGAGAACATCAGCGAGCTGCCCCTCTACCTCGAGAACCAGGAGAAGGGCGGATACATCGTCGGCAAGTCCAGTCCGCCGGCCCACGCCATCTATCTCACCTTCAACCAGAACCATCAGGACCCGGTGAAGCGACAGATCCTCACCGATGCCCGCTTCCGGTTCGCCATGTCCTACGCCATCGATCGTGAGGAGATCATCGAGCTGGTCTTCATGGGCCAGTCTGAGCCCTCTCAGATCGCCCCCCTCCGGGGAAGAGCCGACTTCCACGAGGAGTTGTGGTCCACGGCCATCGAGTACGATCCCGATCTGGCCAACCAACTGTTGGACGAGATGGGACTGGACAAGAAGGACTCCGAAGGCTACCGCCTCGGGCCCGACGGCAAGCGGGTCTCCTTCACCATCATCACCTATCCGGCGGTGAAGTCGTGGGAGGACACCGGCGTCATCATCGCCCAGAAGTATTGGAAGGCCGTCGGCATCGACGCCGCCGTCAAGGTACTCGACAGGACCCTGTGGTCCGAGACCTGGCAGAGTGCCCAGCATGACATCAACATCACCAACACCTCCCTGGGCATGGGAATCGACTCCAACCACCGTTGGGTGCCGATCGCCAAGGGATGGGGCACCGCATACGGTTCTCTCTGGGCCGATTGGTACATGACCGACGGTGCGGAAGGCGAGGAGCCTCCGGCCGAGGTCAAGGAGATGATCAGTGTCTGGGAACAGATCGAGGTCACGGTTGACCGGCAGAAGCGCCTGGAGCTCTTCGA
This sequence comes from uncultured Spirochaetales bacterium, assembly GCA_964485495.1. Lineage (GTDB taxonomy): Bacteria > Spirochaetota > Spirochaetia > CAZAKE01 > CAZAKE01 > CAZAKE01. Next base: position 6,130 of record CAZAKE010000204.1, on the reverse strand, counting down.
GACGATCCTCGACTGGCGGGCAGAGACCCTCTTCGGTATCGGCATCTGCCCCAGGCCGCCGATGTTGATCCCCATCAAGAACAACTTCTACAACGTTCCCAACGAGTTCCTGCAGAGCTGGTCTCATGGTATCTTCGGACCCATGAACCCCTCTCAGTTTTTCATCAAGGAATAGTCGTAGAGTGAATCGGAATTGAATTTCCTTTCGCCGGAGGCCTGGCGCCTCCGGCGAATTTTCATTACCATTGTATGTGAAACCATGACATGAACGGGGAGTAGTTTCGTGTTAACGTATATCGTCAAACGGGTCCTACAGATGATTCCCACCTTGTTCGTCATTTCGGTCATAGCGTTCACCATCATCCAACTGCCCCCTGGTGACTATCTCACCACGTATATCAACACGCTGCGGCAGTCCGGTGAAGAGGTCGACCAGGCCAGGATCGACGCGTTGGAGGCACGCTACGGGCTGAACCGGCCCATGTACGTGCAGTATTATAACTGGATATCCGGAATCATCCTGCGGGGGGATTTCGGATATTCATTCCAGTGGAACCGGCCGGTGAGTACGCTGATCTGGAAACGGCTGATGATGACACTCTTTATTTCTCTCTCATCCCTCATGTTCGTGTGGATCGTCGGGTTCGCCATCGGGTTGTACGTGGCGACCCACAAGTATTCGGTGGGCGATTACGCGGCTACCTTTTTAGGATTCATCGGCCTGGCCACCCCCAACTTCATGCTGGCCCTGGTGCTCATGTGGATCGCCTTCTCCTATTTCGGTCAGAACCTGGGGGGGCTCTTTTCCGAGATGTACGCGGACGCGCCCTGGAGCCTCGCCAAGCTGTTGGATTTCCTGAAGCACCTCATCATTCCCGTCGTCGTGGTGGGGACCGCCGGAACCGCCGGATTGATCAGGATCTTCCGGGCGAACCTGTTGGATGAGATCAATAAGCTGTATGTGGTGACCGCCCGTGCCAAGGGAGTCGGGGAGACCAAACTTTTATTCAAGTATCCCACGCGGATCGCGATGATCCCCTTCGTCTCTACGGTAGGATGGCAGCTTCCGGCCCTCATCTCCGGCTCCACCATCACCGCCATCGTCCTCAATCTGCCCACCACCGGGCCGCTGCTGCTGCAGTCTCTGCGCAGCCAAGACATGTACCTGGCGGCGAGTTTCATCATGATCCTGAGCTTCCTCACGGTCGTCGGTACGTTGATCTCGGACATACTCTTGGCGTGGCTCGATCCGCGCATCCGCATCGAAGGCAGGATGGAACGATGAGTGAAATGAACGAAATGTCGGTGGAAGGCGCCGTCATACCGGGTAAGAAAGAGAAGCAGGACGAGTCTCTCTACTACGCGTCACAGAGCAAGATGATCTGGATCGCGTTCAAGCAGCACCGTGCCGCGATGGTGGCGGGTATCGTCCTCATACTTATTTACGTCGTCTCTATCTTCTGCGGGTTCTTCTCTCCCAACGACCCGCAGGAGTTCAACAAGTACCATACCTTTCATCCGCCTCAGCGGATCCGCTTTCACGACGGAGAGCGGTTACATCTGCGTCCCTTCGTGTACGGGTATGACGACACCAGGGATCCGGTCTCGTTCAAGAAGATCTTTACACTGAACCGCGAGAGGCAGTACCCGCTGCACCTTTTCGTCCGCGGTGCTCCCTATAAACTGCTCGGAATGATCGAAACGGACATACACTTCTTCGGGGTGAAGGGTGAAGACGCGTATTATTATCCCTTCGGAGCCGACAATCTCGGCAGGTGCGTCTTCTCCCGGATACTCTTCGGCGGACGCATATCCACCTCTATCGGTTTCGTCGGTGTTCTGTTGAGTTTCATCCTTGGAATCACCCTCGGCAGCCTTGCCGGCTATTACGGCGGCGTCATAGATAACGTAATACAGAGAATTATCGAGATCCTGCGGAGTATTCCGACCATCCCGCTCTGGATGGGGTTGAGCGCCGCGCTGCCTCAGAATTGGCCGGTGATACGTCTCTACTTCGGAATCACCATCATCCTCTCGTTCATCGGCTGGACCGGCTTGGCCCGGGTGGTGCGGAGCAAGTTTCTCTCCCTGCGTGAGGAGGACTTCGTCATGGCGGCGCGGTTCGCCGGCGCCCGGGAGACCCGGGTGATCTTCGTGCATATGTTGCCGTCGTTCATGAGCCACATCATCGCATCGCTATCTCTGGCGGTTCCCAGGATGATATTGGGAGAAACCTCTTTGAGTTTCTTAGGATTGGGCCTCCGCGCGCCTGCCATTAGTTGGGGCGTACTGCTGCAGGCGGCGCAGAACGTGCAGGCGGTGGCCATGGCGCCGTGGCTGCTGCTGCCCGGAGTCGCGGTGATCATCACGGTGTTGGCATTCAACTTCTTCGGAGACGGAATCCGCGATGCCGCCGATCCGTACGGCGACATGAAGACGAGGTAGAGATAGTGAGTGCGTTACTCGAACTGAAAAACCTGAAGACTCACTTCCAGACCCATTTCGGGACGGTCAAGGCGTTGGAGGACGTGAGTTTTACTATCGACAAGGGGAAGGTCTTGGGAGTGGTCGGAGAGAGCGGATGCGGCAAGAGCGTCACCGCCCAGTCCATTCTCAGGATAATTCCCGCAAACGGGGACATCGTTTCCGGCGAGATCAATTACACGAAAGAGGACGATTCGGTTGTGAACCTGGCGACTCTGCCGTATAGAGGCAAGGAGATCCAGTCGATCCGCGGCAACGACATCGCCATGATCTTCCAGGAACCGATGTCCTCCTTCAGCCCGGTGTATACGATCGGGAACCAGATCTGTGAGGCGATCCTGCTGCATCAGGACCTGGACGAGGCGGGTGCCCGCGAGATCGCCGTCGACACCCTCACTAAGGTGGGGATGCCCAATCCGGGGGAGGTGATCGATTACTATCCGTTCAGCCTCTCCGGCGGGATGCGGCAACGGGCGATGATCGCCATGGCCCTGAGCTGCGATCCCAATCTCCTGATCGCCGACGAACCGACCACCGCCCTGGACGTGACCATCCAGGCCCAGATCCTGGAGCTGCTACGCCGGCTGCAGGCCGAGTTCGGGATGTCCATCATGATCATCACCCACGACATGGGGGTCATCTCCGACCTCTCCGACCGGGTCGTGGTCATGTACCTCGGTCGGATCGTGGAGGAGGCCGATGTTGAAGATCTGTTTTTCGACCCCATCCATCCGTATACGAAGCTGCTCCTTGAATCGATACCCCGGATAGAGCAGCCGAGGGCGAAGGTGCTCCGTTCGATCACCGGTTCGGTTCCCGACGCATACAACATTCCGCCGGGATGCAGTTTCTATCCCAGATGCCCTATCTTCGAGGAGGGGTTGTGCAACAGGGAGGTGCCGGATCTCATAGAGGTAAAGCCGGGACATCTCGCACGCTGCTTCAAGGCGGGGGAGGGGATTACCGCATGAATGACCTGCCACTCCTCGAAGTGAAACGCCTGAAGAAATACTTCCCCATCCGTAAGGGCTTCTTCTCGAAGGTCGCCGGTCACGTGAAGGCCGTGGACGACGTCTCCTTCACGATCAAAAGCGGCGAGACTCTGGGCCTGGTCGGAGAGAGCGGTTGCGGCAAGACTACTACTGCCCGTTGCATCCTGCGGGGCTTGATCCCCACCGCCGGACAGATCCTGTTTCGAGACGGGAAAGGCGACATGACGGATCTGGCGACACTGCACCCGGAAGCCCTCCGCAAGCTGCGCAGAGACATCCAGATGGTGTTTCAGGATCCGTACTCTTCGCTGAACCCGCGGATGACGGTCAAACAGATTGTCTCGGAGCCGCTGATCATCCACGGCATCTCCGACAGAGACGAGATCACCGAGCGGGTGAAGAAGATGCTCGAGCTGGTAGAGCTCAGGCCGGAATATATGAACCGATATCCCCACGCATTTTCAGGCGGGCAGCGGCAGCGCATCGGCATCGCCCGTGCACTGGTCACCAATCCCAAATTCGTCGCCTGCGACGAAGCCGTTTCGGCGCTGGATGTCTCGGTGCAGGCGCAGATCCTGAACCTCCTCAAGGCTCTGCAGGAGGAACTGGATCTCACCTACCTCTTCATCGCCCATGATCTCGGAGTCGTGAAACATATCTCTGATTCGATAGGCGTCATGTATCTGGGCCGATTGGTTGAACACGCGGCCAACGAAGAGGTTCTGAACCACCCGCTGCATCCCTATACCGAGGCGCTGCTCTCGGCCGTGCCGCGGATCGACCCGAAGACGAAAACCAAGGCCACCGGCGGAGAGGTACCCAATCCGGCGGCGCCGCCACCAGGCTGCGCCTTCCATCCGAGATGTAAATACGCACAGGATATTTGTCGGGAGCAGGTTCCGCCTCTCGCGGATGTCGGGAACGGCGGTCACTTCTCGGCGTGCTTCTTCGCCGACGAGTTGACGCTGAAGGGGATTTAGCCGGAGCGTGGGTGCCGCACGGCCAAGACGTGTTGTTCGTCCGGCAGACGCCCGCGTCTTCCGATAAAAACTCGACCGCATAGTACCCCATCTCTCGCCTCTATATAATATAGGAGAATAGTCTATGAGTAAGACCGTCTACTTTTGTATCACCACCCATCCCAACATGAACTACGACAGGTCGCTGAAGTCGGTCATCTGGGAGGAGTTCCCCAAGCTCTACCGGTTGTACCTGAACTATCTGAAGGACAATCCGGAACTGAAATCGTACATGCAGCTTCCCAGCCAGACACTCTACTCGCTGAAGCAGTGTGCGCCGGATATCATCGACCTGGCCAAACGGTTGGAGACGGAGGGTCGGCTGCGCTTCATGGGGACCTTCTTCAGCGAGCCCCTGGCCCAATGCATGGATGGGATGAGCGCCCTGGAATCGGCGGAACTCGGATGTCGGGTCACCGCAGAGGAGCTCGACACGGAGCCCGAGGGGTTCTTCCTGCAGGAGATCGCCTACACCCCCCAAATTCCTTACATCATCAACAAGGTAGGCGTCGGATGGCACATCCTCAAGGACTGGGACGGCGTCGACGACATGAAGCCCTATTATGTGGAGGGACTGGACGGCAGCCGGTGTATCGGAGTGCCCCTGCTCGAACGAAAGGAGTTCGAGCGTGTACGGGAGCATCCGGAAACGATCCCGGATAACGCCCTCCTCACGTTCCACTGCGATATGGAGATCCCGCAGGCCATCCATCGGGCCCACGCTCTCTCGCGGGAGCTGAAGGAGACGCACGGATTCGATACTCGCTGGTGTTTCGTACCAGAGTACATTGAGGAATGCGGGATCCACCTCACGAAGCGTCCGACCCCCTGCACCAACAAGGAGGAGGGCCGCACCGAGTCTCCCAGCCACAGCCGTTGGATCAGCGATCCACTGGATATCCGCGTGCATGAGGCGACGATGCGGGCCTTCGAGTATCGCCGTGCGGCGGCGTTGGTGTGCGGTTGGGCCGCCGCGTCTCACGCGGGTATGGATGCCGCGCCAAGTGGGTTGCTCAGGGTTGGTGGGGAGGTCTTCAAAGCGCGCCCGTATACCACCCGAGACGTCGAAAACATCGACGACTACCCGGAAGCGGCCGGGCTTGTTGCCGACGACTCTGCAGGCTCGCCCTGGGCGGCGGCCCTGAACAGGATCAGGCTGCTCCTGGCGTGGGGCACCAACTCGGACGCCCGGGGCTGGTATCCGCTCCTGGAACGGAGGATAGAACGGACCGACAGCTTCGAGGAGGCCGTGTGGCTCTCGCAGGAGGTCATCCGACGCATACTGGCGGCGCGCTTCGGCGGGACCCCCGCGCTCGATGCGGCTGCGGAGATCGGGAGGTCCGACTCAGGGTTCTACCTCGTCAACGCCAATCCTGCCGGCGCGTATTGGGCCCGTGTGCTGCGATCCGAACCGGTCGCCGTGCTCGGGCCGGATGGTTCGGACGTGGTGGACCACGTGCGGCGCCGGGGCGGGATGTGGGAGCATCTCTGCCGGTTCGAGCTGGATGGTTACGGATGTCGCGGATATACCCTTCGGGGAAATCGGGAGGTTCAAGTGCGGTCTCCCGAGCAGGGAAAGACCATCGAGAACGGCGACTGCCGGATCGAGGCCGCACCGGACGGGATCGAGATGAG
>CAZAKE010000203.1:0-8223 GCA_964485495.1 uncultured Spirochaetales bacterium | reverse complement strand
CGCTCCAGCAGGTCGCCGGAGAGCTCCCGCTCCATCCGGGCCAGGATCTGCTCCCTCGTGATATCCTCGGTGGAGACGACGACGTCCACCATCTCTCCGGAATTTTCCCCGGACGACATAGCTCCGCTCTCGGCATCCAGTATCACATACTTCGGCCCGCCGTCACGATTCGACCATCCGGGCCAGTCCGGAAGCGGCCTGACTGATTCCGATCCGGAGGATCTCCCGTCGGGCGCCGGATCTCCGTATCGTACGAAGTTGGCCGCGTAGCGCATCATCACCTCTTGCAGGGCCTCTCTGCCGGGGCGATTTCTCCTATTGAAGACTAGCAGCGAGAAGATCGGCCCGTTGATCGTGTCCGTCCCGAGAAAGAACGGAATCTCCAGAGAATGAAACGAGCCCAGCTTCCGTCCCATGTTCCCCGGCAGGGGGCTCTCTCCATCGGCATCCGGGGCTCCCCACGCGAACAGGTAGGCGTATACCGCCGGCGCCTCCGGACTGCCGGCGATCCTCCGGGCGATCCCGTCCACCCCCGACGCCTTCCAGAGGGCACTGCCGTACTCCGCAACAGGCTGGTACGCCTCGTCCCGCCACGATGGATCACCACCGAGCCAGAGAAACATTTTCGTCTCTTCTTTATTACTGCCGATCATGAGCGGCACCTTACCGGGATACTCGCCGGTATCGAACGCCGCGTATCCCTCCTCGGGCAAGACGTATCCGTCGGTGTAGATGGCCGGGAGCCCCAGCATGCCGGCCGCCCCGGGTTCGAACGCGTCGAAGAGCTCCTCGGCGGGAATTGTACGAAGCGTTTCTAGTTGGAGCATCAATTCCGACCGTTCACCGGCACTACTTCCGACGGATTGTATCAGCCGGTTCCAGGTGTCCGTGAAGGAACCATCGGCCTCATCGGGAGAAACGGTCCTGGCCACCCCGCTTTGGACCAGCGCCTTGTGGAAGAGCCCTTCCGCCGACGGTGAAATCATCAGGGAGAGTACATTCATCCCGCCCGCGGACTCGCCGCTGATGGTCACATTGGCGGGATCTCCTCCGAACGCCTCGATGTTGTCCCGGATCCAGTGAAGGGAGCGTATCAGGTCGAGGGTGCCGTAATTTCCGGAGGCGTCGGCCGGATCCTCCTGCGCCCGGAGGGCGGGATGGCTGAACCATCCGAGGGGTCCGAGGCGGTAGTTCACCGAGACGAACACGAACCGTGACCGCGATGCCACCCGGTGTCCGTAGTAATCGGCGACCATGTCCGCCGCCCCCATGGAGTTGCCGCCGCCGTGGATCCACACATACACCGGAAGCCCCGTCTCCGCCGATCGCGGCCGCCAGATATTCAGACCCAGACAGTCCTCCGAGCCTTTCAGCCTCCCGGAGATGACCGGGCTGTACTGCATACACTGTTCACAGAAATCATCGGCCTCGCGCACGTCCGGCCACGGCCGCGGCTCCGCCGGAGCACGCCATCTGAGTTCTCCGGTCGGCGGTGCCGCGTAGGGGATCCCCTTCCACGACCAGGTCAGATCCTCGTCGGCGTGTCCGAGCACCACTCCGGAGCGGGTGCGGACCACGGGGGAGCCGTCCCACTCCGACAGGGAAAACGCGAAGCCATCACCGGACCCCATGGGTTCGAGCTTCTTCTCCGCCTCCGCCTCATGCTCACTCGCGCATCCGAGGTTCGACACCGACATCAGTACCATCACGAGGAGCGACACCGATCCGAGGAAGCCGCGCCAAACGGCTGCACCGGCCGGTCCATTGCTCCGGCGCGGTTTCGCGTTGCCTCTATTCGTTCCCATCGGGTTCTCCTCACACATGTCTATATCTACGGCCACGATCATCCCACTCCTACTATACCCGAATTTTCCTCATCATTCCGCCGTCTCTCTCGCCATCGCATCGGCGATGAGGGGTTTCTTGAACGCCCGTAGTGTCGCGGTTCTGAAGGGGCGGTCGTGACCGGGCACGACGACTCCCTCCTTCTCCTTGATGTACGCCTTGGTGCGCATATACCGGGCCGGGTCCGCCTGGGGGCTGTCCGGCAGGTCATCGTGGTAGATATACTCCAGGCGATTGTACACCGCGTCTCCTACGATCCAGTAGACTGTTTCGGAGGTATCGAGCCTGTACATGTAATGGTCGAAGGTGTGGCCGACCGCGGGGATCGGAACGACGCACTCGGGAATCGCAGGGCTGTCTTCGATGAAACGGATGTCGAAATCGCGAAACCGGTCCTCCCCGGGCCAGTACGCCAGCACCTCTCGGCGCATCAGTTCCGAATTTCCCGGACCGAATCCGTCTCTGTACCCCGGACAGTGTTCCATCATGAAATCATAGAACGTTTCGGCTGTGCGGGCTGCGTCGACCATCCGGGTCGTGAACTGCAGCTCTCGTTTCGAAAACACCGCGGTCGCGTCGGGAAGATGCAAGTTGAGTCCCACATGATCGATGTGCAGATGGGTATTGAACACCCATCTGATGTCCCCCGCCTCGAGCCCGAAGTATCGTTTCAGATCGGCCAGGGTCTTCTGCGGAGCGGTGGGGGACCCGGTATCGAAGAGCATCGCACCGTAGCGATCATCCTGATACACGAACACGAAGGATTTCAGGGTCCACACACCGCCGTCATCCAGGAGAACCTCGTAGTCGGTGCATAGATATCCGCATCTGTACCGTTGAGACCGACTCAAGGCAAACTCTCCACTCGCAGAGTCTTGAAGCCGATATTCCCCCGCTCGGCGAAGAAACCGATCCCGCCGCATGGGAGCTCCGGGACCGAGACCGTGCACAGCTCCTCTCCGTCCAGGAAGAAGATCGCCTCAGGTCCGGAGACGCGGATGCGGACGATGTAGAGCCTGTCGAATCGGATCGTCATCTGCCGCTCCCAAAGGCAGGATTCATCGTACAGCCTCCTGAAGATCCTGATCCCCCCCGGATGGAGGGCGAGACCCAGGAGACGACGGATTCCCTGATACCGAACGAACATCCCGCCTGCGGCAACACTGTGTAGCATGATCTCGGCCTCGATCTCATAGTCACGCCAATCGCGGGTACCGGTGGCGATGAACCCCCAGCCGTCGTTCTTGCCGATGAACTGCAGGTCGTCCCGCATATTCGAGAGGACCGCCCTGTCGTTATCCACGTCGGTGAGCCATCCCGGCGCAAACTGATCGGCGTTGATCCTGGGCAGTTTTTCGGGAACCGCCACGGAAACAGCGGTATCGAACCGGACATCCAAGACGTAGAGATCCGCCTGTGCCCCGGACCCCTCGGAGAGCCCCGCATCGGGCCGAGGAGGTTCCCTGCGCCTCCCCCCGATCTCGAAGCCGTAATCGGCCACGGGGATGCCCCCCGTATCGGGCACGGTCAGGGCTATCGACAGAGACTCTCCGGATATCAGCGGCGCCGGGTCCGAATACACCATCGACGAGTCCAAACCCGTCGGCACGGCTGCGAGCCTGAGGAACGTTCGAAGGTGTGTCTCACCACGTATTGCCCCGCATTTGACCCGGGCGACCACGGTCGTGCCGCTGTAGAGTCTGGGGACGGTCATGGTGTGATAGCCGGGAACACTCTTCGAGAACCACACCGGCGTGGAGACACGGGCGACCCGGCGGATGCCGAGTCCCCGGGCACAGACTCGCAGGCGATGCTCTCCATTTCCGGCACCGGTGCCGGTTTCGGAGTTCGGCGCGACGGGGACCGAATCCACCGTTACCGTGCCGCGAGTCTCCACCAGGTACTCCTCCGCCATGTAGCCGTGGAGCGCACCGGGGAGCCCGAAGCAGTGCCATAACACCTCTCCGTCGGTGACCGCCCCATCCGCCGGAGACGTTCCACTTCCCAGTACGACTGCGCGGCCTGCTGCGGCGATCTTCTGACCCGCGACGGCGATCTTCCGCGCCTCGGTGAGACAGTCGGAGACCGTGTAGGTGCCTTCCGCCGTAGGCAGGAGCAGCCGGTCGGCGAAGAAACGACGGTACGGATATCGCTCCTCGATCCGGGAGAGACCGACCTTGATCCCCATGAGGCAGCCGACATTTGCGGCGTTGCAGTCGGTGTCCCAGCCTGCGGTGTTGATGATCTCCTGTGCCCGGTGGAAGTCATCCGGCGCGTAGCACCATGCCATCACCATGACGGCATGGTTGGGAATCACGTGACAGTTGCCGCCGAAGTGATGGTACCCGTACTCTCGATCGATCCGTTCGAAGGTCCGTTCCCAGTTCCGGTCCTCCCGGCACCAGGCGCGGACATCATTGTGGAGCCTCGCGACCATGCATTCCGCCGGTATCACCGAGACACCGATGTCCAGGAGCCGCTCCATGTCCTTCTCAATGAACGCCGCCGCCTCCATGGCGGCGACTACCTTAGCGGCATTGACGGCCTCCCCATCGTGGGAGACGGAACCAGCCATCGCCGCCAATTCGGCGGCGGTCTCCGGGCGTCCGGGACACACCAGGCCGAAACCGTCGATGAAGATCTGAGCGCCGATCTGTTCGGCCACGGTCCGGCCGTTGGTTCCGATGGAGCCGGACTCCGGAGCGTGGAGACCGTCCTGGAGCCGCCGGAACGCGGTATGTTCGGTACTCACCCCCACCCCGCCCCACCACAGTATGGACCTCTCGGGAATGATGTAGTTGAGCCAATTGTCGCCAAACCGGCAGGGTGGAGTCTCGGCATAGAGTCCGGTATCCTCCAGGACCCGCCAGAAGGTGAACGTACCGGTGATGTCGTCGTCCGCCACGACCAGCGGCTTCCCGACCTCCTCGTGGACGAAACGATCGACGGATCCGAAGGTCTCCTGGATCCGTTCCTTCCGCCATCCCTCGAAGGGCCTTCCCATGTAGACACCGATCACCTTGCCCAGAACGCCGGCGTACACGTCCTCGACATATTTCCATTCGTCCATCGGATACTCTGCGCTCATCTCGACTCCTTATTACCGACCACTCAGGAATCACCCGCGTACGCCGCGAACACCCAATTGCCCTGGGGCACCGTAAAGAGCACATACGAATCGGTCTCGCCCTCGTATCTGCATTGTGGGAGATCGTCATCGCCGGTATCCTGTGCCATCGGCCTCCCCTCGATCCAGAACTCCATCTCGTTCAGCTCTATGCGCCGAAGCCCGTCGAACTTAGGCACGCCGATGGTGCCGCCGGACCCTTCGGGAACCACGATATCGATCATCATGAGGTTGTCGCGGCGAGTCAATATCAGTTCGATCTCACCCCGAAACGCGGAAACCGTGGTCGCGATATCCGTCAGGGAGGCCATGGCCGGAAGGACCCGGAAACTCTCGAAGCCGGGGAGTTCGGGCATGATTCCCGCGGCGTACCCGCTCAACACGGTAAGCGGCCCGCCGCTCCACGCATGGTTGCTCGATCCACTCCCGTGCTTCTCCTTCCCGGAAGCCCATCCCTCGAAAAGGGTGGAATAGGGAGAGGCCACCATGTCGGCATATCTTCGCCGCATGCGGTCCAGTGCGTCCTCGGGATACCCCATCAGGTACAGCGCCTCCAGGACGTATTTCTCCATGTAGGGGCTGGCATGTTCCTCCCGCGCGAACACCTCCCGAAGGGCGGGATATCTCTCCGTTCCAGCCAGGCCCGCCACCACCGCCAACGCCTGCGCCCGGTCGTCGGTGGCATCGGCGTACCCCGGCGAGCGGTACTCCGAGCCAGTCCAGAAATCCCGATCAAAGGCCCCCTGGATCGTCTGCATGCGCTCCTCGATCTCCGGCAGATCGATCTGCTCACCTATCACCTCGCACATGGCACGCTGTCCCTTCAACGCCAGATAATACCAGGCGTTGTACAGGAGGGTCATATCCTTGTCCCGGCCCCAATCGCCCCAGGTCCACTCTCCGGGCCGTTCGACTACATGGCCGTCGCCGTCGAGTTCCCACAGGGCTAAATAGTCACGGACGGCAGGATACACGTGTTCTAGGATATCCTGGTCTCCGGAGTACAGATAGTAGGTCCAGAACCCGTACCACCCCACACTCGCCAGCATCTGCATAGGTAACTCACGATCGTAGTTCCCCGCGGGAATCGGGGCGAAGAGAGAATCGTCGTCCCGCCGCCAGCCTACGAGTTCCAGGATGCCCTTCCGCGCCAGCGCGTGCGCCTGCTTCCCGAAGGCGTAAAAGGCCATGCCCAGTTCGTTTACCGCGTCTCCCCACCACTGGGCACGTTCACGGTCAGGACAATCCATATAGGTGTCACGCATGCAGACGTACAACGTTCGCTGGGACTTGACCCAGAGGGAGTTGAAGAACCCGTCGTCGCAGGCGAAGTTACCGGCAAACTCGAGGTCGTAGCCGGTCTCACGGTACAGCAGCGAAATCACTTCGACCTCAACCGGAATCTCGTAGAGGACCTCGTGGCCGCTTATCCAACCGAGGGCCTCGTACTCCTGCTCCCCCTCACGTGTTATATACTCGGAGCGAATGGCAGGTGTCTCACCGACCATATAGGTGTCGGTCTTGATCACGATCCGGCGTCCCGCCGGCCCACGCACACGCAGGTAGGGGGTGATCTGAGCGTCGTAGGGAAGTTTCGCCCGATAGATTCGGCACCCCTCCCGGCATCGGTGTCCGTTGCCGTCGGCCCCCGGCGCCTCCTGTATCCGGAGGTACTCCCGGTGCCCGGAATCCTTCCAGAGGGGAATGGGCCGTTCTACGAGATCGTTCCACGGCTCCGTGGGCGGCTCGCCATACTCCTCGGCATCCTCCCACATGGCGTCCTCGTATCCGGGCATGAACCAGTCCGGCATATCCTCCCGTGCGTCGAAGAGTACATTCGATTCGGGAAGCCGGAAATTCGGCGCCTCCCCCTCGGCGGTTGAGTATGCCGGATGTTCCATCACCCGCCATGCTCCGCCGCTGCGGAGTATCGACCCGTCCAGGTCGGCGTGAAAGAACAGACCTGCCTTGCCGCTGTTCTTGTGAGAGAAGCCCTCCTTGCCGAAGTACCACAACAGAACGGCGACACAGTTGCGACCCGTCCGGAGCCGGCCACCCAGGTCGACTCTATCGCAGTAGGTATCGTCGGGGCTGGGTCCCCGTTTCAGGCCTCCTTCGAAGACGGCCGGCGTCCCATTGATCCAGAGCCAGTATTTCGAGTCCGCCGCGATCGACACGTGCGCCTTCTCCGGGATCTCCTCGAGTTCGAATTCACGTCGGAAGCAGAACCATGCGTTAGGCGGATCGGACCGTTCCTTCGATCCGAGTCCTATCCATTCGGCACCGTCCCAGCCGTAGTCGTAATCACTCATATCGCCTACCGGTATTTCGCGCTCAGGGTCTTGTTCCTTTCGGCGCTGCGGCAGGCGAGGTCTAGTATGTGGATCGGCCGCCGAGACCACTCGGGAGTGATCACGAGATCCTCCTTGCCGGTGAGGTGGGCGGCAATGTTTCGGTAGAAGGATTCGCTCTCGGAGGGAGGATTGACGCCTTCGGTGATCACCGTCTTTCCCCCGGCCTTCGGAATGATGGTGCGCCAGGTCTTGTTGTCGAAGATGTAGGTGCCTTTGGTACCGGTGATCTCCAGCTGTCCCCGATCCTTCCCCTTGGAGTTAGCGTCTATCGAGGACATGGTCAGCTGGAGGCTCCGCCCGTCGGAGAATCTGACCACCGCCATGGCTTCGTCCTCGTTCGCGTCCTCCTTCCAGGGGGAGCCGGGCGCCCAATGCCCGCCGTGGGCGAACCCGGCAACCTCGACGATTTCGGAGTCGATTAACTGCAGGGAGTACTCGAGGAGATGCACCCCCCAATCGTACAGGATGCCGCCGGAGATAGTCTTGCTCGAACGCCACCACTCTCGCGGCTTCGCATATCCCCCCATGTGCGCCTCGATACGGAGGACATCGCCTATGATTCCCTTGCCGATGGTCTTTCCCGCCTGCATAATGCAGCCGTCCCAGTGACGGTTGTGATAGGTGGACAGCACAACCTCCTGCTTCTCGGCCTCCTTGATCATCTTGTCGCATTCGGCGGTGGTGATAGCCAACGGTTTTTCAGAGACCACGTGCCTGCCGGCTCGCAGACACTGCAGCGCCAGTTTCGCGTGAGTGTTATGCGGGGTTATTATGGCCAGAAGGTCGACAGCCGAGTTCTTGAGCATGTCGGAGATCCGCTCATAGGTCTCAATCTCAGGATAATCGATCGCCGCCACGGCCAGCCGCTCGGTGTCGATCTCACATACCGCCACCGGC
>CAZAKE010000202.1:0-8324 GCA_964485495.1 uncultured Spirochaetales bacterium | reverse complement strand
TTCAAGGTTTGCACGAGAAGCAAATGTGATATAAAGTAGTCAGCACAGTACTATCGTACACAGTATCACACCAATAATATCACTCAATAAAATGAAAGGAGATGATAGCCATGAAAGAACGCCTGAAAGAGATCATGAACCGGACCGAGTGGTTCCGGGCCGACAGGTTTGGCATGTTTATCCATTGGGGGTTGTATGCCCATGTCTTCGACGGCAACTTCGGTCCCGACCCGGTGGCTACCCACGACCTGCCGGACGATACGAATACGGTGGTAGGCCTCGAGTTGAAGGAGAGCTGATATGCCGAAGAAATACGACGTCGCCGCCTACGTGTGGCCTGCATACACCGGGGACGAACCCCGCACCAGGATGTTCTGGCCGGAAGGCTACGGCGAGTGGCAGAGCGTGAAGAACGCCGTCAAGAAGTATCCCCAACACAATTGGCCCAGGAAGCCGGTGTGGGGGTACGTGAACGAGGCCGACCGGTATGTGATGCAGTTCCAGATCGACGCCGCCGCCGACCACGGGGTGAACGTGTTCATCTACGACTGGTACTGGTACGACCGGCGCCCTTTCCTGGAAAACTGCCTGAACGACGGATATCTGCAGGCCCGGAACAACGACCGGGTGAAGTTCTACCTGATGTGGGCCAACCACCACGTTCGCAACATCTGGGACATCCGCATCTCCGCGCAGACGGACAACATCATCTGGTACGCCACGGTGGGCCGGCAGGAGTTTGAACGCCTGGCATCGAGGCTCATCGAGAAATACTTCCACCATCCCTCCTACTACACCATCGAGGGCAAACCGGTGTTCAGCATCTACGACGTGAAGAACCTGATCCAAGGACTGGGCGGCGTCGACAAGACGGTGGAGGCGCTGCAGTGGTTTAAAAATGCGACGGTGGCGTCGGGGCTGCCGGGGCTGCACCTGCAGCTGGTGAAGTGGGGCCGGAATCAGCTCAACCTGAGCGGGGTGGACGACGGCAACACGGCGGCACCGAGCGACCTGGTGAACACCCTCGGCTTCGAGAGTTCCACCCACTACCAGTTCGTCCACTTCGCCGATATCGACCGCGACTATACCGAGATCATCCCGGACGTCATAAAGGAGTGGGCGGCCATCGACGCCGAATACGACATCCCCTATTTCCCGCATGTCTCCATCGGCTGGGACAACAACCCGCGCTTCAAGGAGTTCAAGCCGGGGGTCGTGAAGAACAACACCCCTGAGAACTTCCAAGCTGCCTTGGAAGAGGCGAAGAAATACGTCGACGCGCATCCTGACCAGCCGCCCCTCGTCACCATCAACAGCTGGAACGAGTGGACCGAGACCAGCTACCTGCAGCCGGACGACCTCTACGGGTACGGGTACCTGGAGGCGGTGAAAGCGGTGTTCGGAGGGTGACTGACAGCCCTCGGACCGAATGGTAATTCTGCTCGAGTTCTTGTAGACTCGAATCCTAACCAACGATCCGGAGCACAACCATGGAAATATCCGCCCGAGAATATCTGGAGTATTGTACCTTCGGCGAGATCGAACGGCCCATATTCGTGGAGCTGTTCGGGCCGCTCATCGGCCTGGAGGACGAATGGCGGGCTCAGGGGGCGACCGAGGACGAAATTTCACTCGTCGCCTTCGGCTTCGACTACGTGCGGAAGTACCGGCCCAAAGTGACGGTCGGCCGCTTCGGCGGGTTGCCTGAGAAGGTGATCGAGGAGACCGACGCGTACATCATCAAGACCGACGATTTGGGTCGAACCAAGAAACTCATGAAAGGCGTCGCCACCATCGACCTTCCGCTGGATTACCCCGTGAAGGACATGGACTCCTGGCTGAAGGTGAAGCATCTGTACGAATATTCGGAGGCGAGGTTTACCGACGGCTGGGAGGATGACCTCAGGCGGGCCAAGGCCGAGGGCTTCCTGATCTGCGGCGGGTTTCCCGGCGGGTTCGACGAACCCCGGCAACTGATGGGGGAGGAGGAGCTCTGCGTCGCCTACTACACCCAACCGGAGTTGATTCACGACATGCTGACCACCATGGCGGACACGGCCTTCCGGGTGCTCGAGCGGGTCACCGCCGTGGTGCCGGTCGAGCATCTCGGCATCCACGAGGACATGGCCGGGAAGAGCGGCTCTCTGATCGGGCCGGAACAGATTAATACCTTTTTACAGCCCTACTACCGCAAGGTGCGGGACCTCCTGTTCGACCGGGGCTGCCGGGTGTTCCGGCAGGACTCCGACGGCGACATGACTTCGGTGGTCAACGCGTTTCTCGACTGTGGGGTCACCGAGATGTACCCCAGTGAACCCGCGGCCGGGATGGACATGGTGACATTGCGGAAGCGGTATGGCCGGCGGTTGGCCTTCTCCGGCGGCATCGACAAGCACGTCCTCCGGAGGTCCAAGGAGGAGATCAGGACCGAGCTGGAATACAAGCTGCAGCCGATCATGCGTCAGGGCGGGGCGGTCTTCGGCCTGGACCACCGCATCCCCAACGGCACACCGATAGAGCACTACCGCTACTACGTAACCACCGCCCGGGAGATCCTCGGACTCCTACAGCCGGGAGAGCCCGGGTTCGAACCGGGGTGGGACAGGATGGCGTTTTAGGGATATCTGGTTGATACTCATATCCTCAGCCGGTGTACCGCCCTGTCGTAGATGACTTCTTCGGTATCGAAGTCGAGCCGGATGTTCCACTTCTGCATGGTCGCGGCCCCGATGATCAGTTCTTCGGACAGGCTCTCGAGGACGATGAACTCGTCGGTGAACCTGCGGCGAGAATCTGTAAAAAAGAACGACAGATGCACCACGAATTCGGCCCCGATGAATGTGTCCATCTGGGCGGTTTCGAATTCCATCGGGTCCTCGAGTGGTTCCAGATGCCCGACCGCACACGCGATGTCATGTCGGATGCATGAATAGCTCGCACCGGAATCGAAGAGAGCCGAGACGGTACGTTCTCCGTTCAACCCCCTGATGATGAGTGGTTTCTGCAATAATGACATGATTACCTCCCCATATCTATTGATAGAGGGGATTCGGTATCGCTGCTTCATGGCAATAGGATATTTCTCCTGTTTTTTTCAGTCAACTCATTGCGTGCCGACTTCGGCCGGCAGGACGCCATCACAGAGCGGTGGATCGCCGGTCACCGATTGGCCGGGTATGTATTGAAGTTCCGGATGCATCTGAAATGGTCGTCTATCACGATCAGGTCCGCCGGTGAACCGACGCGGATCATGCCGCTGGTTGGTATTTCTCGGTCGAATCCGCGTCGCAGGATCGAGATGGGATTCGTCGTGATCAACGGGACCACCTCCGGGACCGATGCCCCGACACACCGTCGGAACGTGTCCGCCGTCTGTGGCACGAGGAGGTGAGAACCGACGAGCGTGCCGTTCTCTTTATACCGAACCCCGGTAAATCCCGATACGACGGGTCTTCCGAAGTAGGCGTGTTCACCGGGAGGGAGACCCGCCGAGACGACTGCGTCCGAGATCAGGACCATCCTGTGTCGATCCAAATTGCGCCAACACAATTCCAGCATCCGTGGGTGTACGTGGACGCCGTCTCCGTTGATTTCGTAGGTGATGTCGGCGTCGAGAAACGGCAGCATGGCCGGCCCGGGTTCCTTGTGGGAGAGGCCGGACATGGCGTTGAACAGATGGGTCATGTGAAAACCTGGGTCCGTACCGCCGGCCTTCTTCCTTGCATTTTGGTCGTGCCGGTTCATCATCTCCAGTGCCTGATCGACCGTGGCGGCGCTGTGACCGAAGCAGGGGGTGATTCCCATATTCGGCATGCGGTCGATCACCCCGTCGATCCCGGACAGCTCCGGAGCGACCGTCATGAACCGGATGGTTCCGCAGGCGATCTCCTGAAGCCGCTCGAGTCTGCCGGTATCCGGCGGATGCACGAACTCCTCCAGGATTCCTCCCCGCCGGTCGGGGTTCACGAACGGTCCTTCGATGTAGAGCCCCGGAATCCGCCCCCGCAGCATCGCCGAACGCTCCAGTTCTCTTCCCAATCGGCGTATCGCCGCCTCATCGCACTGCAGTGTCGGGACGAATGTATTGATTCCGTATTCCGAGAGTATCGCCGCCGTGCGGTGCAGGACGCCGCCGCCCGGATCATCCGAAGAGTACTCCGTCTCCAGGCCGATCTCGTGACAGCCGTGGATATGCAGCTCAACGAGTCCGGGGACGACCCAGTTGCCCCCGGCGTCATACCGTTCGATCTCCGTGGTCGAGAGGTCAAGCCGGCTGTTCTCGGTACCGTTTGCATCGTCGAGGATGGCGGTGACGGCTGTCACAATACCCTCGCGCACCGACACGGTCACGCCGTCGGTTGCCGTGAGTCCCGACACGACTCTGCCGTTATAAATGTCATACGATCGCTTTGCGGTCATACCGGGGTGTAGTATACTCGGAAATACATCGGGGGGATATGGCTGGAGGATGAGGAGACGGGGACGTCGCCGGTCTGCAAAGTACAGGCCGGTGCGGAAGTACACCATCGCACACTTGCTGTCGCATCAGCCGAAGACGGTCGAGAAGCACCGGCTCTATCCGCTGCTCCGCACCTACTACCGGCGGTCCTCCGACCTCCGTAAGGTCAGATTCGAGCGTCGCTGCTACTCCCTCCTGCAGCATGCCCGGATCAAACCCGAGAACCTCCACCACTTCTACCGCACGTACCGACTGCCGAAGGATCCCTTCTTTCCGTTGTTCTTCACCATCAAGCGGGAGTATCTGAACGAACGGGCTCGCATCAAGCGAGAGAAGGAGGCGTACATCGCACGCCGGATGCGCCTGTTGCCGGCGGAGGTTAGAAGGACCCTCCGCTTCCTCGCGCAATTCGAACAGCACTTGAATCACGCCGGCCGCTATCCGGTGTGGATCGATACCGTCTTTCCCACAACGAAGAAGCGCGTCCATGAGTACGAGAGATTCACGCATCTCGAATGGATCAGATTCTATTCGAATCAAGTGGACCTGTTGCTGAAACGCTACCGTCGGCTCACGGAGAATACCGCAACGAAGATCGTGGCATGCCTAACACTCGGTTGCATCCCCGAGAATGATGGAGTTGAAGAGAATACGGCGGACGGCCGATTGGGCCGGCGGCGGCAAGACCGTACCCACTCGGGCGGCAGTAGTCACGGAATCCCCTTCCCCTCTCCGGAGATCGTGAAGAGGCAATTTCGACGACTCAGCATGGAACACCATCCCGACCGGGGGGGAGACGTTGAGTATTTCGTGGTCCTCAAGGAGGCCCATGATATCCTGGTCGGGAGAGGAGTAACAGAAGGAGTGAAACAATGAAACGTATAAACGAAGAGGAGATGCTTAGCACTATCATCGGTTTCGCTGAATCGGATGAGCGCATCCGTGTCGTCCTCATGAACGGCTCCCGGGTGAACCCGAACGTGAGTCCGGATCCCTTTCAGGATTACGATATTCTCAACCTGGTGACCGACGTGGCTCCGTTCCGCGAGTATTCCTATGTGGTTCCACGCTTCGGCGAGGTGATCGCGGTGGAGCAGCCCCTGACAGGGCCATGGCCGCCGGAAGACGCCGACAGAAGCTATCATAACTACAACATACAACTCGTAGACGGGAACCGTATCGATATCTCTTTTTGTCATCTCGATACTATGGGAGAACGGCTGAAAGATAGCCTGACGAAGGTGTTGCTGGACAAAGACGGTCGACTGCCGTCTCTCCCGGAACCGGACGAGAGCAGTTACCTCCCGACTCCCCCTTCTCCCGAGATGTACGACGGATGCTGTGACGGATTCTTCTTCGCCCTATCTTCTCACATTCCCAAGACCATGTGGCGGAAACAGCTGCCGCTGTTGAAGTTTTACGTCGACGGCTGGCTGCGGGAGCCGCTGCTCATGATGTTCGGGTGGGAGGTCGGCATACGCACAAATTGGAAGCGGTCGATAGGATCGAAGGGAAAGTACCTCGAGCGGTACCTCCCGCCGGATGTGTGGGAGCGGTACCGACGGACCTTCGCCGGCTACCGGTACGAAAACCTCTGGGATTCACTCTTTCTCTGTCTCGAGGTGTTCGAAGCATCGGCGAAATTTGTGGCGGACACGTTTGGGTTTCGGTATCCCCATGAGACTGCTCATAGAGTACTCAGGTTCCTTGAACATGTCCGGTCGTTGCCCGAAGACGCGGAGCGGATATATTAGAAGAATGGTAAACGGTGTATGATAACGCTTGGCGATGGATTATTCGTATGTATGAAAGGTCAGCTATACGGGAGGAGGACGACATGAACGTAATCTGGTTTTGTCTCGACACGCTGCGGGCGGATCATCTGAGCTGCTATGAGTATTTCCGAAAGACATCCCCCACTATCGACGCCCTGGCATCGGAGGGGGTCCTCTTTCCAGACTCCCGGGCCAACGCCGTGGCTACCGGCCCGGCCTTCACCTCGATGTTCACGGGACAGTATGCGGTGAACAACGAGTGGTACCTGACGCCCTTCGACGTGGGTAACCTGATCAACTTTCCGGACGACAGGCCGGTATTCACCGAGGCGATCCAGGACCGCGGCGGCATCACCACGGCCGCCTTCGACAATCTCTTCCAGTTCGCCTCGCACATGAAGCAGTTCGTCCGCGGGTTCGAGTATTACGTCAACGTCACCCGTAGCTCCAAGCCGATCCACCATCACGTCGTCGGGGGCAGTGTGAACGAGCGGTTGTTGCCGTGGATCCGGATGCACAAGGATGAAAATTTCTTCCTGTTCGTTCACTACTGGGACCCCCACGGTCCCTACAACCAACCGGATGAGTATGCCCGCCCCTTCGTGCACGAGCGGGGAAATCTGGATGATCTCTATACAAAGAAGGCCAAGGCCGGATATGAATACGTCCCCGGTTGGGGTCCCCTCGACAATATTTCCCACACGGAAGGTCCCGAGGAGTTCGTCCGCAGCGCCGACTCCCCCTTCCGCCATCCACGCAGCATCGACAGTTACGACGGTGAGATCCTCTACACCGACTTCCTCATCAAACAGGTGATCGAGGAACTCGACGGCTGCAACATCCTGGACGACACGGTGGTGATCATCAACGCGGACCACGGCGAGCAGCTCAACCAGCACTACGACATGTGGGGTCACGCCGGCCTGCACGACGCCAACATCTTCACGCCGCTCATCATGTGGCGCCCGGGATTACTTCCCGCGGGATCCCGGCCGCAGGGATTCGTCCATCATATCGACATCGCCCCCACCATCCTCGACCTGTTGCAGGCGGAAATCCCGGAATCCATGGACGGGGAGTCGCTCCTTCCGTTGATCAGCGGAAAGACCGAAGGCCGTACCGCCTATTTCTCGGAAACCATGGGGATGCGAAGCATCTACGAAGACGGCTGGAAATATATCCAGCACAAGTTCGGCCGTGACGAACTCTACGATCTCTCTTCCGATCCGATGGAGGTTGTCAATCTCGTCGATGAACGGCGCGATACAACGGAAGCGCTCAGGGAGAAGCTGCGGTCCTGGGTGCGCCGCAACCTCGGCGACCGGAACGACCCGATGCTCTATCAACTTGCCCGCTCGGAGGAGCTGCGCGGTCAGATTCGGCAGCAGCTATAATTTGAGTATCGAGTCTCGACGTTTCATGGGAGGGTTCTCCTTGCGGTATCCGATAGGCTAATCTTTCAGCCCATGATCCGTCTCCATTTCATCGAGGCCGCTGTTCGGTTTCGGGATCCAACCGGATGGAATTCGCCATCATCCCTCCTCCACACACCAACGGTCGATGTTTCGGGTACCCCTGTCGAACTCGACTCCCACTTTTATGAGTTTCTCCATGTCTTCGGCTGCATACGGAATCAGGTATCCCTGGTTGTCTATCTGTTTCAGGGCTTCCTCGGCGGTTCCGTTCAGTTTAAATTCGAACACATAGACCGTTCCGGGAACACGGACGACGGCATCGCTTCGTCCACGGGCCGATTTTACCTCGCTCCTGATATATTGTCCCAGCAACTTGAACACGAGGTAGAACACGACATGGTAGTGCCGTTCGGTTTGGTCGTTCAGGTCATACGGAATCGACTCGAAGAAGCATTTCAGGCGGGTAAGGAAGGCATCGACATCCCCAGATTCGAGTTCATCGGCAAACCGAGCGACATGAAAACTCCCCTTGTCCCCGGAAACCGGCGAATAATGGGGAAGCAGGAAGGAGAGAAAGCCCTGTTCCACCTCCAGATTGGGATAGCCGAGGGTGTAGAGGCCAGCAATTCGAAATATGGCTACCGCCATATTTCGAATGTGCTACATCACTCTTTC
>CAZAKE010000201.1:0-8352 GCA_964485495.1 uncultured Spirochaetales bacterium | reverse complement strand
GGCGAGCAGCTCTTCGACCTGCGGACAGATCCGGATGAGACTACGAATGTTGTGGCACGGCCCGAGTACGCCGAGGCACGGGCCGATTGTGTGCGGCTGCTCCTGGACAGGATCATACTTCAGGATTATCCTCATTCGGGGCGGGAGTTGTACGCCATGGGGGTGCATTGACGTGGGATACTTCGATGGCGCGGCGGCGATGGTCCTGGAGATGCCTGAGCGTATTCCCTTCTTCGAGGCTGTGGCCCATGCGGAGCATTTCCCGCTAATTTCGAAGGTCACCGGACTCGATGTCGGCGAGGGCAGCTCTTTCGAGGTAAAGACCCTGGCGACGCATCGGTTCATCGAAGCCTGGGATTACGGAATCATGAACGGGGCCCTGATTCACCGTGCGGAGTTCGGTGAGTACCACACCCGCATGGCCGGCTCC
The DNA here is from genome assembly GCA_964485495.1 of uncultured Spirochaetales bacterium. Classification (GTDB taxonomy): domain Bacteria; phylum Spirochaetota; class Spirochaetia; order CAZAKE01; family CAZAKE01; genus CAZAKE01. Next base: position 7,922 of record CAZAKE010000201.1, on the reverse strand, counting down.
ACTACCCGTGGAACCAAGATCGAAGCCGGAAGGCCCCTATTCGAAGACCCCGAGGACGTGCTCAACTTCGATCCATGGGTGACCTTTGGTGAGAAGGACCGTGGCGAACTGCTACGGAGATTCAACGAACACTACGCGGCCAAGTGCCGGCAGTATCCTGACCTGGTGAACGTCACGGGGGTGTATGTGACCCTGATTACCGGTCTTACCATCCTCTTCGGGTGGGAGATGCTCCTGACCGCCTGCGGGTTGGATCCGGAGCGGTTCGGCGAGCTCACCGATCGGTATGCCTCGTGGATCCTGCAGTACTACGAGGCCATGGCGGAGTCGGACGTGCCGGTGATCTGGAGCCACGATGACATCGTGTGGAGCGCTGGTGCCTTCCTCGATCCGGCCTGGTACCGCAGGTTCGTGTTTCCCAACTACAAGAAGCTGTGGGCGCCTCTGCGGGATGCAGGCAAGCGGATCATCTATGTCTGTGACGGCGACTATTCCGAGTTCGTCGACGACGTCGTAGCCGCCGGAGCTCACGGCTTCTATTTGGAGCCGTTCACCGACATGGAGTATATCGCCGAGCGGTACGGTCGGAGCCATGTCTTCATCGGCAACGCGGATACGCGGATTCTACTTTCGGGAGGACCGGAGGAGATCCGCGGCGAAGTGCGTCGCTGCATCGGTGTGGGGAAAAATTGTCCGGGATTCTTCTTCAGCGTCGGCAACATGATCCCCAAGAATACGCCGGTCGAGAACGCTTTGGTGATGTTCGATGAGTTCGAGAGGCTTCGCCGGCGTTGACACGCGGATACCGGTATCAAGAAGCGAGGACCGACTGAATGAGATCTCTAAAGAAGCACTCGTGGCTTTCCATCTCGGTACTCGTTCTATCCGTCGGAAGCTATGGACTCGTGCTGTTGAAGTATGTGTGGAATCGTTCCACCGATATCGGGATCGGGTATGATGGGCTGTTTCTTATACTGATAGGGGTACTCGTCGGAACCGTTGGGGTAATGTATATGACACGAGAACGGTTCATGTTCTACCTTAGTCTGGGCGTTAATGTCATGACACTCTTCGTCTTCCATTACTATTTCGGTTCTCGATCCGGAAGCTGGATGAATTTGGCGTATATACTGATGTTTCATATCGCGGTATATGAACGGTTTCCCCTCAATCTCGTCGAATGCCTTGTGTTTACCGTCTTCTCCGGATTCGCACTCATCGGTGTTTCTCGGGTTTCCGCCGGGAGGGGAACGCCGGTTATCGGAACCTTCCAACTGATCGATTACCTCATTCACGGTACTCTCCTCTCTTTCGCCGTATGTCTGATGACCAAATACCGGGAGATGCTTATCCCCATGCAGAGGAACATTTCACGACTGAACGAGGCGGTCATCGAGGTAACGAAGGCAAACTTCCGATATCAGGACTACGCGCAGGAGGCCGAGGAGCGGTCACGGAGGATGGAGCGGCTCCGGCTGACGAGGGATATACACGATGTGGTAGGGTACACGATGACCAATGCGATGATGATGACCGAGGCTGCGAAGCTGATGGCCCTCAACGAGCCGGAGAAGATCCCCGATTTCATGGAGCGGGCCCGGCGGAGCATCGAAAACGGCATGAACCAGATTCGGGGAGTTCTTCACTCGTTGCGGAGCCATGAGGAACAGCAGGAAGAAGGTTTTGCCGGAATCGTGAAGCTGGTCCGGCTCTTCGAGATCGCCACCGGCGTGCACGTCAGGTTGGAGTTCGGCACCGTCGTATGGGAGTTCGACACCGAGGTTGGTTCGATCCTGTATCACTTCATACAAGAGGGGCTCATAAATGCCTTCCGGCATGGGAAGGCGTCTGAGATTCGGATCCTCTTCAATCGGGAAGATCGCGGTATATCGATCAGTATCCGTGACAACGGAGTCGGCGCCGATACCATCGAGGAGGGTATCGGCCTCCAGGGTATGCGCGAGAGGCTGTCGACCGTCGGAGGCCGTCTCGATCTGAGCCCGTTGGTGGACGGATTCGCGGTTTCGGCCTATGTACCGCTGGAGGAGACCCATCTGGATGATGAAACGGAAGATACGCCTGCTGTTGGTGGATGATCAGCAACTCTTCGTCGAGAGTCTGGAGTATGTGTTCAAGAGCCTGGCATCGGACATAGAGGTCGTCGGGATCGCGTACGACGGATTGGAGGCCGTGGAGGTTGCCGGCATGGTGGAGCCGGATGTGATTCTGATGGACGTGCGGATGCCCAAGATGGATGGAGTCGAGGCGGCACGGATCCTGCACTACAAGATGCCTCACATCCACGTGGTGATGCTGACGACGTTTCAAGACGATGAGTACGTGCACTTCGCGCTCAAGTACGGCGCCGCCGGATACCTTCTGAAGAACATGCCTCCGGCCGATCTGGTGGCGGCGGTACGCACGGTGATGAGCGGGGCGAAGCTGTTTGCGGAGGACGTGGCCACCGCGCTCATCCAGGGGGAGAGCCCCTCCGACCGGCTCGAGAGTATCGCCTCGTCGTTGAGTAAGCGCGAGATGGAGGTACTGCAGCTGGTATTGAAGCCCATGAACAACCGGCAGATCGCCAAGGAGCTGGGAGTCGCCGAACAGAGTGTCCGAAACTATATCAGTTCGATCTATTCCAAATTCGGGATCAACGACCGCATGCAGCTTATCCAGACACTGAAACGTGCGTGGCCATATATCGAGAAGGCCGACGCGGACAGAGAGGCGTAGGCATTCAGGATTCCTTTGGAACCGTCTCGGTCTTTAATAGTACGATAATAGTACATTAATACCCCGGTTTCCATTCTGATTAGTGACAATTGTAGATTGTGTCCCGGCTAGTTCGATGATACGGTACCGTGTGGCCGAATTAATCAGCAACATCAAGGGGTCTCAGTCGGACGATCCCATTCTCGGACAACCGGGGCGGAAGCTCAGCAAGGCCGGAAAAAACGGCCATCTCCAGTCGAAGCTGGTGCAGGCCAGGAACCACTGGGGACTCTATGTGCTTCTCCTTCCTGCGATGGTCTATTATATCCTCTTCCACTATGTACCTCTCTACGGCATTCAGCTAGGTTTCAAGGACTACTCGTTCATGCGGGGAATCTGGGGCAGCAGTTGGGTCGGACTGCAGCATTTCGAGCAATTCTTCGCTAGCTGGGCTGCGTCCAAGATAATCGTGAATACCCTTCTATTGAGCTTCTACTCGATGATCATCGGTATTCCGAGTCATATCGTATTCGCCCTGATGCTCAACTGGATCACCTCGGTCAAGTACAAGCGAACCGTGCAGACTGTCACCTATGCCCCCCATTTCATCTCTATGGTCGTACTCGTGGGAATCATGGCCACCATCCTCTCTCCTACCAAGGGGGTAGTGAACGCCCTGATCGTCAAACTCGGCGGGGAGCCGGTCTACTTCTTCGGCGAGGCCGGGATCTTTCGGCATCTCTTCGTCTGGTCCGGTGTGTGGCAGAACATCGGCTGGGGCACCATCATCTTTTTAGCGGCGTTGAGCAATGTTAATCCCGAGCTGTACGAAGCAGCAAAAATAGATGGAGCGACGAAGCCGCAACTTATCTGGCACATCGACCTGCCGACGATCCTTCCGACTATCGCCATCGTTACTATCCTGGCATTGGGTCGTACCATGACCGTCAACTTCGAGAAGGCGTATCTGATGCAGACAGGAATGAACCTGGAGACATCCGAGGTCATTCAGACATATGTATACAAGAGGGGAATCGTCGGACTGCAGATCAGTTACGCCACGGCGGTCGGGCTGTTCAACTCGGTGGTGAATGCGTTCATGCTGATCACGTTCAACTATCTCGCCAGGCGACTCAAGGTCAGCAGTATTTGGTAGCGGGAGTTATATGAAGAACAGTACCGACAGAAAAAAGAATCCGATCCGCGATAATAAGGCCGATGTAATCTTCAATATCGTTAATTATACAATCGTCAGCATCATGCTGATTCTGATCGCCTATCCCATGTATTTCGTAATCATCGCCTCGGTGAGTGATCCGCATATGGTGAACCGGGGTGAGGTCCTCATCATTCCCAAGGGAATCAACATCCTCGCGTATCAGGAGATAATCGCCTCGCCGCGTATCTGGCTGGGATATATGAATACCATCATCTATGCCGTCGGAGGCAGCTTCCTGGGTGTGTCGATCACGCTGGGGGCCGCGTTTTCTCTCTCTCGCAAGGAGCTGGTTGGGGCTTCCGTCTTCAATATCGGTTTGGTGTTTACAATGATATTCGGCGGTGGACTCATTCCGCTGTTCCTGCTGGTGAAGAACCTCGGCCTCTACAACACCCGCTGGATCATGGTAATCCTGGGAGCGACCGGGGTCTGGTATATCATGATCGCCAGGACGTTTTTCGCCGGTATACCCCAGGAGTTGTACGATTCGGCCAGGATGGACGGCTGCGGCGACATCATGTTCTTCTTCCGAATCGCCCTCGGTGTTTCGGGAGCGCTGATCGCCGTGCTATTCCTGTTTACTATCGTGCAGCACTGGAACTCCTATTTCACCGCCATCATTTACCTGCAGAGTAGAGAGAAGATGCCTTTGCAGGTGGTGCTGCGGGAGATCCTGGTAGCCCAACAGATGGCTCTGCAAGACGTGCTCGACACCGGAGACGTAGAATCTTTCGAGGAGGCGATCCGGAAGGCGGACCTGATCAAGTATGCGGTCATCATCGTGGCCAGTATTCCGGTGATGCTCTTCTACCCCTTCATCCAACAGTATTTCGTGAAGGGCGTCATGATCGGGTCACTCAAAGCCTGAATTACGTGAACGGGAACCATGCCGGTTTCGGTCGATCCGGAATACGGCTGGGAGATAGTTTCATTACTCACAACTTCGTAAGGAGGAAGAAATGAGAAAGATTTTTGTATTGGTTGTGGCGGTGCTGTTGATGACATCCGGCGCCGTGCTGTTCGCTGCGGGACAGTCAGAAGGAACCGGTGAGAGCGATGGTGAAAACGCGGCTCTCGCGGCTGTCGGATTCAACAAGGCCGGGTTGCCCATCACTACCCAGAAATCCACACTTACCGTAGTGGCGAGCCCTCCGTCGGTGACCACCAAGCCGTTGGCAGATTTCCCGAAGGTGCAGTGGCTAGAGGAGCTTTCCAACGTACACATTGACTGGATCACCATGCCCGGTGGAGCCGAGCGCACGCAGAAGGTGAACCTAATGTTCGCCAGTGGTGACTTGCCGGACGTGTTTCTTAAGGGGGCCATCAACAACGCCCAGAAGCAGACCTTCATCGCCGACGGCCTGATCATGGAGTTGAGTGATCTCATCGATACGTATGCCCCCAATGTGACCAAGGTCTTCACCATGTATCCGGCCTCGAGGTTTGCCGCCAGCGAGATCGACGGCGGGATCTACAGTCTGCCCCAATTTAAACCGTGGGACTCCGAATTCTGGCTGCCGTATCCCGTGTTCTTCGTAAACAAGGAGTGGCTCGACAAGCTCGGAATGGAGATGCCGAAGACCCATGAAGAGTTCTACCGGATGCTCAAGGCGTTCAAGGAGCAGGATCCCAACGGCAACGGTGAGGCAGACGAGGTTCCCTTCGTGGGCCGGTTCGAAGATTTAAATTCTCTGGCCTATCTGTTCAACCCCTTCGGGGTGACCACGCAGATGGGCGGTTGGATGGTGGAAAACGGCAAGGTGTACCAATCCTACGTGTCCGACGGATTCAAGGAGGCCCTGATCTGGGTCAACAAGATGTTCCAGGAGGGGTTCCTCAATCAGGACCTCCTGACCATGCAGCAGAACGAGCTACTCTCCATCTCACGGCAGGAACCCCGCGTCGTGGGGGTCACCAGCGGTTGGGGCCTGGTGAATATCGTGGGCGATCCGGTCTATCTCAGCGGCGAGTATGTGCATCTTCCACCCGTCAAGGGACCCTCGGGAGAGGCCCTCGCCTGCGCCAGGATCGATCAGAATGCTACCGGTGGCGGGGCCTATCTCCCAACGACGATCGAGGTCCCCGAGCTTGCCATGCGCTGGCTCGACCTGGTGTACGACGAGAAGGTGAACCTGGAACTCTCGTGGGGTCCGATCACATGGACGAGTGAGACAACGTTCAAGATGAATGATATTCCCGAAGGGCAACAGGCCGCCGCATATCGCAACAACACCGTAACGCCGAAGAACATCTGGCCGGTAGATTACATCGCCGACAAGTACAAGGTCGTGGACCCACCTCTGGGGATCATCGAGCGCACGGCGTACGGTCAACTCTGTATGGACGCCTTCCCCGAAGAGAATATGCCGAGTACGCTGATCCAGATGACCGTTGAGGAGGGCAAGCTGGTACAACAATACTCTCCTGACATCGACTCGTTCTTGGATTCCAAGATATCCGAGTTCATCTACAAGGGCGGTGTCGAGGCCGCTTGGGACGAGTACGTCGCAACCCTCGAGAAGATGGGGCTCTCCAAGATTCAGGAGGTCCAGCAGAAGGTGTATGATCGCTTCAAGGAGGGAATGGGCGGCAGCACCGCGGTGAGTAAGTAATATCCAAACAGAGATAGATACAGGCGGTTCCGGCATTTCGTCGGAGCCGCCTGCATTTTGGTGTGCCTCTTATTCCCGCCTGATTAATCTGTGTCCTCGGGCTAATCGACGGTCACCGCATCATCCTCGAGCCGATCATCTTCGGGGTAGCCCTCGTACTCCGGGAGCCCCTCGAACAACTCGACCTCCCAGAGTTTCTGTAATGATTCCAGGTCGCTGGCCTTCACGCCGCCTGAGCGCATGGTGACGATTGTGCCGGAGACGGTGTACACCAGGCTCCTGGGTGCGAGGTAGCCGTAGTATCCCCACCAGTAATCACCCACCGGCGAGTGGTCGATGGTTCCGAGTTCGCTGATTCCATCAGCCGCCGAGACGTCGAAGAGGATGAAGGCCGCCACGTACCCGTTGTGGCTCCATCTCGAGACCGGCAGGACCAGCAGTTCCCGGCTCGGTACATACCGGAAGGCGTGGTGGTCCCACTGGGCGTCGCTGTAGGTGTTCTCGTCGAGTACCACGGTGTGCAGCTCCGTCGGTGTTGCCATGTCGTGCACGTCGAAGAGGCTGACCTTGACGCCTTCGGTCCAGCCCTCCTCATCGGCGTCCTGTCCGATGCCGAGGATGTAATCTGCTCCCACCGGATGCAGATAGTTGGAAAATCCCGGGATCTTCAACTCCCCGACGACTCTGGGATCTGTGTGATCACTCAGGTCGAGGGTGTAGAAGGGATCCATCTGCCGGAAGGTGACCGCAAACCCCCGATCGCCCATGAACCGCATCGCGTAGATGGTTTCGGTGATCCCGAGACCTCTCACTTGACCTGTCTGCACCATCTCGCCGGATGCCATGCCGAACACGGTGACGAGGCTCTCGGAATCGGAGACGATCTCCCACTCATCGTTACCGGTGTAGGCCCATTTTGCGCTCTTGGAGGTCGCCACCCTGAGGTGGTCGTCGTAGATGTCCAGGGAGAACTGGTTCAGGAGGCCGCCTTCCGCCACCGCAGTTGAATAGGGTACGGCACTGCCGCCGCCGATCTCGAAGAGCAATAGGTGGGTGTACTGTTCCCAGTCGTCTCCCGAGGACTCCCAGGCGTTGCAACCCACGACCAGGGTGTCGAAATTGGCGTAGACGTTGCCATCCGCCCATCCCGCCGCGAAGGCCCCGGCCTTGGAGACCGAGTCGAATCCGCCGTCCATGGCGAACCCACGGACTTGAATGAAATAGTTGAAGGAAACCGAACCGGAGAAGGGCGGGGCGTCTTCGTCTTCGTGCCAGAGATCGTACAGCGAGAAGGTATTGGACAGGTATTCGGTGTCGACCTCGCCGTTCTCGTCGGTGAAGTACCGAGCCACGATCTCGTCGCGCCATTCCGGTAC
>CAZAKE010000200.1:2056-8354 GCA_964485495.1 uncultured Spirochaetales bacterium | reverse complement strand
ACGGCGTCGTGGATATCACCGCGGCCGTGGAACTGGCCAAGTCATTCGGGGTAGAGGACATAATCATCGAGCAGGAGGGCGCCGAAGAGGATTCGGCCATCGAGGAGATGATGCGCCGCTCCTACGAGTTCGTGTCTTCTCTGGTGTGAGATTCCTGAGCACCCTATCCTGATTCCGTAACGCTCCGTAACACCCTTTTCGCCTAGGCATGAAGACTCATTCACCGGATCTCCAGGGTTTCCCTTCATTTGAGACCTTCGGCCCATACCGTTCTCTCCTCCGCAGGGTTATCATCTACAGCGTAATGGGGACGGTAAACCCGTCCGATCCGGGTCAACCTGTTCGTCGAGGCGTACGAAGAAGAATACGAGCGCTAAAGGAGAGAAAAATGTGGTCCAGGCCGAAGCAACAGGTGAATTCTTGCCCTATCTATAGTATAGAGGAGGTATGAACCACATGAGCGAACCGATCAGGAAGCAAGCCGAGGGATTCACCTACGCTGACTACCGATCCTGGCCCGAAGATGAACGCTGGGAGTTGATTCACGGCGTGGCGTACAATATGTGCGCCGCGGCCAACCGGTATCATCAGGAGATATCTGGGGAATTATTCTATCAGATCAGGAACTATCTCAAGGGACACGACTGCATGGTCTATGCGGCCCCATTCGACGTCCTGCTGCCGGAGGCGGGGCAGGCGGAAGATTCGGCCACCACCGTCGTGCAGCCGGACATCTCGGTGATCTGTGATTCGTCCAAGCTGACCGTTCAGGGGTGTACCGGTGCGCCGGATCTGGTCGTTGAAATTTTGTCGCCCTATACGGCTCATACGGACATGGAGATAAAATTCCGTCTGTACGAGAGTCATGGGATCCGGGAATATTGGATTGTCGATCCGGGGAATCGGTATGTGCACGTGTTCGTGTTGGACGATGCCGCCCGGTATCCCGAGACGCCGACGATTTTTTTCGAAACCGATACGATCTCCTGCACGGCGATTCCCGGTCTCGATCTGTCGTTGCGGGAGGTGTTCGGGACGTGATAGCGGGAATCGGACAGTCCACGGTCTCCGTGGATCCTGTCGGTAATCGCATTACTTGTTGCTCCCGAAATTAGCCATCGTTCGGTTTACGCTCCTGCAGCCTGCGGCGGAAGGCGAGGGGGACCACCATGACGGCGCAACCGGCGTGGCGGCCTACCTTGTCGGCAACATCGCCGAACAGGGTCGATTCGATTCCGCTTCTCCCCTGTCTGCCCATCACGATCAGATCGATCTGATTCGTCTGCGAATATTCCAGGATCTCCTGATACTCGTTTCCGACCTTGTATTGGACGTGGAACCGATCGGTAAGACTCGAGGGTATGTAACTGCGATAGGTCGATTCAATCCTCTCGTCGATGTCGTGTTTCGCCTTCTCGTCGACGTTTTCGACCTCGTAGATATAGGACTTCCAGAATTGGGCGTCCGACTCCGGGATCACGTGGAGCAGATGAAATTCCGCCTGAGGCTCCAGCATCGCCATGTGCAGGGCGAAGCGAAAGGCGAAATCGGCGTTCTCAGAGAAATCGGTGTAACAGAGGATCTTCCTGAATGCCCCGGCCGTGTCGATACTATCTTCATTCATATGGCGTCACTCCATGTATAGCACGCTATAACGCGGAAAACAGGTTCGGCAGGACGAGTGAGATCTGCGGAAACGCCACCAGGAGCACCGACGCCGCGATCAGGGCTGCCAGGAAGGGAAGCGCCCCCTTGAATACCGTCTGCAGCGAGACGTCCCGCTCGATCCCGCTCACGATGTATACGTTCACCCCCACCGGCGGAGAGATGACACCCATCTGGGTCACCACCACGATGATCACGCCGAACCAGATCGGGTCGTATCCGAGTTCCAGCACCACCGGGAAGAAGATCGGGATGGTGAGGATGATGAGGGCCAAGGCGTCGACGAAACAGCCGGCGAAGAGAAAGAAGAGGATGATGAAACCCATGATCGTCCAGGGCGGGAGCGGCAGGGAGCTCAAGGTCCTGGCCAACTCGTAGGGTATACGGCTGACGGCCAGGAAGTGGCCGAAGACCACGGCACCGGCCACGATGATGAGCACCATACACGATGTCCGCAGGGTCTCCAACAGAGACCGGACGAGCATCGCGAAGGTGAGTTTCCTGCGGACAAGCGCGATGATGAGGGAGCCGAAGGCGCCGATGCTCGCGGCCTCGGTAGGGGTAAAGATGCCGCCGAACATTCCCCCCATGACGACCACGAACAGGATCAAGGTCTCGAGCACCCCCTTAAGGGCGATCAGTTTCTCCCGGAAGGTGAAATCCGGGGCCTTGGGACCTCGCTCCGGGTCTCTACGGCACTGGATGTAGATGACGGCGCAGAACAAACCGGTGATCATGATGCCCGGCAGTATCCCCGCCAGGAAGAGCTTTCCGACCGACTGTTCCGTCATGATGCCGTATACGATGAAAACCACGGAGGGAGGAATCAGCATGCCGAGTCCGCCGCCTGCCGCCACCGCGCCGGTGGCCATCTCCATATTGTAGCGGTATTTCTTCATCTCCGGGAGGGAGACCGACGCCATGGTGGCCGCGGTGGCGGGCCCCGATCCGCAGATCGCGCCGAAGGCGGCGCACGCGCCGACGGTGGACATGGCCAGGCCGCCGGGGAGCGGTCCCAGCCAGCGGTACGCGGCGTTGAACAGCCTGCCGCTGATGCCGCTGTGGAAGGCTACCTGTCCCATCAGGACGAACAGCGGGATCACCGTGAGTGAGTATGACGAGAAGGTGTCGAAGATATCGGCCACAAGCATGCTGAGCGCGGCGGACGGATTCACTATTGCGGCGAACCCTGCGGTCCCGATCACGGCGAGGACGAAGCCGACGGGCATGCTGGTGGCCAGAAGCACGATCAGCGCGATGCACCCGACGATGCCGATCTGAAGCGGGGTCATGGCTTGATCATCTCCTCGCCCGGGTGCAGCATGTTGTCGAAGACCACCAGCACCACCACCGCGCCGGATACGGCGATCAGGTACGAGACCCAGAAGAGGGGGATATGCAGCGTCATGGTGACCTGCCCGGACGTACGCAGTTGATTGCCGTATCTGACCGCCTGATAGGTCAGAACGCCAAACAGGCCCATGGCGAGGACGCGCAGGAAGGTGTCCATGCCGATCCGGCCGCGTCGTGACATCTTGTGGTAGAAGTATTCGATGGCCACATGACCCTTCACCGCGGTGGTGTAGGGGAGCGCCCCGGTGATACTCAGGACGCCCATGATCTGTACGATATCGTAGGCGCCGGTGATGGGGCGCCCGAAGAAACGCAGTATCACGTCGGCGACGGTGATCAGCATCATGGCGAAGATGCCGCCGGCCGAGAGCACCGCGAAGCCGTACACGGGCCATTTCAAGACGGAGCGGTAGGCCCCGGAAATCCCGCGGAGCCTACCGGGAACGGGAGAACTCATATCGTGTTCAACTTCTATGTACGATTCACTTCAGTATGCCTTGAATATCGTCGACCAGGGCCTGACCGGGAAGATCCTTGCCTTCGGCCGCCTCGATATATCCGGCGATCACGGGTTTCACCGCGTCCACCCATTTTGCGTTTTCACCGTCCGGGAGGGTCAGCAACTCGCGGTTCAGGGATTGCACGAATTCGAGTCCCTCCTCGTCCGCTTCGTCCCACGCCTGGCCGTGCTTGTCCACCCATTCGTCACTGACCTCGGTGAACACCCCCTGGATGTCCGCCGGGAGGGCATCCCACTTGGCCTTGTTCATCACCACGAACATGGAGGTGGTATACCCCAGGGCGCTGGAATAGGTGACGGAATCGACGACCTCGCCCTGGTTCCACCCCTTGAGAGTTTCGATGGGGCAGAGCGTAGCCTCCACCACACCCTTCTGCAGGGCCTCGTATGTCTCCCCCTGGCTCATGGCCACGGGGGTACCGCCGAGGGCGGTCACGATCTTGGCCGAAAGGCCGGTGGCGCGGATCTTGAGGCCGGCGACGTCGTCCAGCGACTCGACCTGCTTCTTGGAGGCGAGGATGCCGGGACCGTGGGCGTGCACGTAGAGCACCTTCACGTCCGAGACCTCGGCCGGCATATACTTCAGCGTCATGTCGGTGGCGATACGGCTGGCGGTCTTTCCGTCTGGATACCCATGGGGAAGATCTAATCCCTCCAGGAGCGGGAACTTGCCCGGGGTATATGCGAAACAGCTCATACCGATGTCGGAGATGCCGTTTACGACACCGTCGTAGACCTGGGGCGCCTTGGTGAGAGCCCCGCCGGGATACATGGTGATCTCGACGGCCCCGTCCGTGCGCTTCTTGATCTCCTCGGCCCAGGCAACCGCCGCCTCGCACTGGATGTGCGTCGGCGGAAAGAATATGCTGTAACTCAGCTCGATAGTCTTCTGTGATTCGGTGGTGCCGGATTCACCTTCCTCCTGCCCCCCCGCGTAGACGGCGAGGGCCAGAATTACGAACATGACTCCGAGTAGCGACCATCTCTTCATGTGAATAACCTCCTGTGGTAGTAGACGTGCGATATTTACTATAACGGTGCACGTATGGATACTCTTTGTACCGTTTTTATGGGAAAAGGTCTACAGAATTCAGGAATTTCCGGCCGACGGCCGAGAGACGACTGTCTTCTCGGACTCGTTTTCCGCCGCCGAGGACCGGGGCGTACATTTCTGCTTCCGGTGATATTCCCCGAAGACGACTCTTCACATCGAAATCGGATCGGCGTATAGTAGTCGAGCAAGATTAGGTTTTCGTTAGCAGACCGCGGGCGATAGCCATATCGATCGCGAAGGGGTGAACGATGGGAAGAAACGGTGTCATCGGGGTGACCATGGGAGACGGAAACGGCGTCGGACCCGAGATCGTATTGCGTGCCGCCTTGGATGGGAACCTGGGGAAAGGCTATCTCGTGTATGGCGATTATGACGTCCTGGAGTACTGTCGCGATTCGCTGGGTATGAATGTGGATGTGCGTAAGTCCAACGGAGCGGCGGACCTCGAACCCGGGGCCGTGAACGTATTGGATGCGTCGATCCTGAGCCGGTCGTCTATCGATCCGGGCACGGTCTCGGCCCCGGTGGGGGCGGCGGCGGTGTCGTATGTCGAACAGGCCACCCGGGACGCCCTCGCCCATCGTATCGACGGGATCGTCACCCTCCCGCTCAACAAGGAAGCCGCCCGTTTCGAGCATCACGATTTCACCGGCCACACCGAGTTCATCGCCGACATATGCGGCGCGGACAGCGTCACGATGATGCTGGCCTCCGAAAACCTCGTCGTAACCCATGTGAGTACCCACGTCTCTCTTGCTACCGCGATCTCCCTGGTCAGGAAGAAGCGCATCCTCGACGTCATTCGCCTGACCGACGGGGCGGCCGGACGCCTCAGGAGTTCCGTCCAAATTGCCGTCGCCGGCCTCAATCCGCACGCAGGTGAGGGCGGTGCCTTCGGCAGGGAAGAGTTAGACGAGATCATCCCTGCGATCGAGGATGCGAAGAGCGAGGGTATCGACGTGACCGGTCCGGAACCGCCGGACACGGTGTTCTATGGCGCCGCACGCCGCGGAAGGTTCGACGCGGTGGTGTGCATGTACCACGACCAGGGACACATCGCCATGAAGACCCTCGATTTCGACGGCGCGGTAAACGTCACCCTGGGGCTTCCGATCGTCAGGACCTCGGTGGATCACGGTACGGCCTACGATATCGCCTATACGGGAAAGGCCAGTACTCGCAGCTTCGAGCTGGCCTGTGAGATGGCGATGCGTCTGGTGGAGTAGCGCGGTCGCCTTCGCCATCGGGGCGGTCAGCCATTCCTTCGGCGTGGGTGCAGGGCTAGCGATTGTGACCCTCGGACTGGCTCCCGCCGCGTTCCTCTTTCGTACCAAGCGCATCCGCCGCGACCGGACCACTTGATTCCGTTCAGTCGGAGGCCCGGGCCGGCAATTCTGGCTCCGTCACTTCCAACCGATCTCCTACTCACACATGCGCAAGATCGACGACCGCTTCGTGCGGGAGTAACATCACTCAGGGATTGACCGACAACACGCTGATTCCCACGTCTCCGTTGGCCGAATAGAGATACCCGTCCGACAGAAACAGGTTGCGCGAGTCGTTGTACGCCGGGGTGAAGGTCGCATACGTGGCGACAACCCAGGCGTTGGCCGGATCACTGAAGTCGATCAAGGCCAGGCCGTAGCCCTTTCCGCGCAGGCCGATGTAGGCCACCCCGCCTTCGACCAGGATACTTTCGGCGGAGT
>CAZAKE010000200.1:0-1956 GCA_964485495.1 uncultured Spirochaetales bacterium | reverse complement strand
GATGTCGAGAATGTGCAACCGGTCGTCGGTCAGCACAAAAAGATGGCCATGGGCGTACTCGATGGCGAACATCCCCTCGTAATCGTCGGGCACGTCGAAGGATCCGACGTGTACCGGATCGGCCGGGTCGTTCAGGCTGAAGATCTGTAGACCCGGCAGGATAACCGTGCCGCCGTCGTCAATGAAACGGTCCGAGACGGCGTACATGTAGCCGTCTACGACGCAGAGATCCTGGAATTCACTGTAGTCCGGCGCTCTCGCGATATGGAATTCATAGGGATCGGTTGGGGTTTCCCAGTTGATCATCTCCAGCCCAGACTGGATTCCGATTAGGTAAGTGTAGGGTGTACCGTCCGAGGCGACGTAGTGTACGGCGTCGTATGCCTCTCCACTGGTTTCCGCTGTGTCCCCTTGGTCCGGTGCCGACGGGTCGCTGAGGTCGAAGTCAACCTGGCCGTGATCGACCAGCACGCTGAGGTACATGGTTCCGTCGTACTCGAAGAGGGTCGTCCTGTTGGCTTCACGGGGATCTCCGGCGTATACCTCGCAGGCGTACGAGATCGTCTGAGTTGGATTCGCGGGATCCGAGACGTCCACGACTCGTAGTCCCGCCGTCGAATCTTCCACGGCTACGTAAGCGTACCCTGAGTAGACCGAGACGCCGAATGCTCTCTTCTCTGAAAACTCGAGCGATCCCGAGACGCTGAGAGCGGACGGATCGGCTGCGTCCACGATGACGAGTCCGGCTTCGTCGGCTGCACAGTAGAGGTATCCATCCTGATAGACCATGTCGTTTATGTTGTCGTCGAGTCGTATTTCACCGAGTGTCTCGTAGGGGCCGGATGTTGGGTCTATGGTGGCGATATCGACCGTGACGATTTGGTTCCATGGCGCGAAGAATAGCGTCTCAGTGGATTGTGCACTCGTTGCGATGCGGCCTGCGGGAGAAACGGTTTCCATCACCGTATCCGGATTGGAAGAGTCGGAAACATTAATCGTCTGAAGGAAGTCGGCGCCACCCACATACGCATAATCGCCATGGAGCAGCACCGATTCCCCCCTTCCATAGAGTCTCTCTCTGGATAGGAGCGCGGGATTGTCCGGATCGGTGCCGACATCGAATATCCGGAGGTATGAGGAGGAGACGGTGTAGATCAGGCCTGCCGTCTCATCGAGTTCGATGGCGTAATACTCCTCGGCGCCGACGACATCGTTGTTGACCAGGGTGACATCGGGCACATCGATCTCGATCTCTTTCAGTACCACGTCGTCGATCTGGATCGTGCCGGCGGTGTTTAGCCCCAGTTGGAAGCGCATGTAGGTGTCGTCGTCGTCCGGAGCCGTGTGTCTGAATCGATAGGAGTAATCGGTCCAGTCTCCGAGGGTTTCGGTTGTTCGGAAGTAGGAGTCATAGGTCCCGCCGTTCCCGTCGACGTCTCGGCCGTTCTCTCCGATCTCAAGGCGGAGGGAGAGCCCGTCGTCCGACTTGGCCTGGAAGGATACCTCGTAATCGGTGCCGTTTTCCAGGAGCAGGGTTGTGTTTGTGTCCATGGACACCTGCCATTGGGAGTCCCCGCCGTCGTCGATGGTGATGGTGGCGACGCCGTCTGCGAACGCAAAGGTGTTGCCGGAGGCCGGCTCTCTCTGCCAGTACCCCCAGAGTGTATCCCCGAAACTAAAATCTCCGTTGCCGATCATGTTCACGGCCGGATCTATGATGATGATGTTTCTGGAGACCGGATCGGATGCGTCCAGCCCGTCTTTTATGGTTATGGCGGTAAGGGTCGCGCCGGCGGTCAGGGTGAACGGCCCCTCGTAGAGGGTTGATTCGGCGGTGGGCGTGGTGCCGTCCAGGGTGTAGTAGATCGATGCGCCGGCAGTGGCCGTCTGCAGGGTAATCTCGGTACTCTCTTCGAAGAGGCTGCCGTCCGGCAGTATCCGGGGGATGGCGGCTTG
>CAZAKE010000199.1:5400-8597 GCA_964485495.1 uncultured Spirochaetales bacterium | reverse complement strand
TTCGTACAACTCGAAGCGCATCTCCCCCTGGGGGTGAAAAGATACGCTCCTATGGATTTAGATATATAGTGGAAGGAGTTTAAAATGGAGAGAGAAATGAATCGATCTCAATTAAAGATTTCTTCCAACCAGGAACTGGAAAAGGATGACAAAGAATATTGGAAAAATGCAAGTATTAAAGAAAAGTTTGAAACAATTACATATTTGAGGGAGTGTTTTTATGGAGCAAAGGCAACTACCGGAAGACTTCAAAGAGTTTATCAAATTCTTAAACTCTTATGATGTAAAATATCTTCTTGTTGGCGGATGGGCTGTTGGTTTATATGGATTTCCTCGAGCAACTAAAGACATAGATTTTCTTATTGCAATTGACCCCCGAAACCTTGATCGTATAATACATGCCCAAACGGCTGAAGAAACGCTGGCGACGTGAATCTAACTCACTGATCGGAGTTAAAGATCTCCGGAGTTCTGTAGCGACGCATCGCCCGGCACATTCCTGTCCGTGAGGCGGACATGCACCCTACCTGGAAGGCTGTTTCCATCGCCATGGTGGATCGAACAATGCTTGCCGCTCTCGATTTTCGGTTCTATAATTCGGGTATGAGCAATACGAGAACACCATACATCGTGTCCGATCCGGAGGAACTTCGGCGGGGCAGGTATCTTCGGACAGTGGATTAGGAGTGATGTGATACGCGTTTTTTAAGATCCGATAATACCAAGCCCGGAAAACGAGACGGCAAGGAGTTAACAATGGTGACCAGACAATACGGCGATACCGGCGAGACAACGACTCCCATCGGTCTCGGAGGCGCGTTTCTCACGGCGAGTTCATTCGGCGACGGCGTGGCTACGGTGCGAAGGGCATTCGATCTCGGAGTGCGTTATTTCGACACCTCGCCCATGTACTGCAAGGGCGCCTCTCAGGCGGTAGTGGGTGAGGCCCTGAATGGAGTGAAGGAGCACCATCTCCTGGCAACGAAACTCGGGTACTTCACCAAGCCGTCACGGTATCATTCGCACGATGCCCTAGTGACGCAGTTTGAGGAAAACCTGCGCCTGCTCCGGCGGGAGCGTGTCGATACGCTGCAGCTACACGAGGCTGATTTCGAGCACTGGTGGTCTCCGGACGATGCGAGCACGGGTAGAATCCGCGACGATGTGAACTACGATTTCGACAACGCCCCCGCACTCGCAGTGCTACGGGAACTCAAGCAGGAGGGCCGCTGCCGCTTCATCGGTATCTCCGGTAACACCGCACCCAACATGTCACGGATCATGCAGGCCGCCGAGATTGACACCTTTCTCCTGGCGTTCAATTGCGATCTAATCCGCCGTGGTGCCGGAACAATCCTCCCCATCGCCAAGAAAAGGGGTTGCGTCAGGCTGGTAGGGGCGATCTTCCAGCGTGGACTCGCCTATCCGCAGCCGGAACTCCTCGAGAACCACCCGGCCTGGATGACCGACATCCTCGCGCAAAAATACAGAAAAATATACGACCTGCAAAAAGAAAGCGGTATGAGCCTCGCCGAGATGGGGGTACGGTTCATGCTCGCTCAGACGGACATCAACGTGATCATCATCGGCGCGAAGACTCCGGAAGAGATCGAGGAGTGTGTCCGGGCTTCCGAAAAGGGCCCATTGCCTGGAGATCTTACCTCGGAAATCGAGGCACTCGGAATAGTCTCGGAATAACCAATACGAACATAACTCTTCTTCTCGTCTTTTCGCGGACAGTCCGCATTTTACCCGAATTTCCCACCAGCCTTGGTAACTTTCCTTGTCCTCCCTCCACGAACAGTACGAAAGCACATACAGAAGGTCTACGGCAACAACCAACCGGTGAAGCACATGTATGCCAAACTGGGATACACCGGACTGGGAGTGGAAACGAGCAATGATGTGGTGTTTTTCCTTACGAAACAGCTATGATTCCCATCGATTTTTCTCTAACCATAATCTAACGTACACAATCGAGCCTATATGATAGAATCTCTCATCCGGAGATTCGATGCTGCCTCTGTCCGGCTCACCGCGAGTCCACAGGACGCCGCCGCCGATCGCCTGGGAAATCCCATGCCGGGTAATGACAAGGCACTAAAAGACAGGAGAATCAGATGGCTGAGAAAAAAGTCCTCATTGCGTACGGAACCAGGTACGGATCCGCCAGGATCGTAGCCGGCGAGATCGCGGAATATCTCATTGAGAAGGGCGCCAAGGTCGATACGGTGGATTTGAGAAAGGAAGGTTTCAAAGACTCTCTCGAATCATACGACCTGGTCGTGGTCGGCTCGAGTGTGGCCATGTTCATGTGGATCGGCAAGGTGAAGCGCTTCCTCAAGAAGTGCCGCAAAGCGGGCGTCAAGACCGTCGTCTACATCACCTGCGGTACGGTCATCGAGAACGAGGCTATGGCCAGGGAGAAGTTCCTGGACAAGGTGATCAGCAAGGTCGGGCTCGAGCCCGTACTCACCCAGCCGGTCGGTCCGGTTCTCGACTTCCGTCCGGGCGGCGTACCGGACGGTACCAAGAACCGTATCAAGAATACAATCCAGACCATGGCGAAGGACCGCTTTCAGGCGGACGGCCTGATGGACCTGCGGGACAAGGACCGGTTCGACGGCTTCTTGCGGAAGTTGGGCGATCTGTTATAGATAGTTACTCTCCGAACAGGAGTTCGGCCGTCTGTGTGTGATTCACGACACGCACTCCGGAAACCTCCAGTGATTTGTCACCACTATATATCAATGCGGCTCCATGCAAATCGGAAATGATAGTCCGAAATCGTTTCAGCGAACCAAGCATATCCGTTGCCAACGTCATTCCTGCCTTGATCTCGACGGCATACGGACGCCGCTGATACTCGCGAATCAGATCAATCTCGAGACCAGATTTATCCCGATAGAATGAAAGCCGTGGTTCGACACCACGATTGTATGCCGCCTTCATCGCTTCGATGACGACCATGTTCTCATATATACTGGCTCACGGAATAATACACACGTCTCTGGATTCTCGAGGTTTATGTATTCATAATCCGGAAATAGAGCCTTCACGAGGGTGGTCTTGCCCGATTGTCGGAGGCCGAGGAGTGTAACGACGGAGAATCTTTCTACAGATTTAGTTATAACCGACGATATCTTTCGGGGTATTATTCCACTAGTATACTCAATCGTGGACAAATTTCAAGTTTA
>CAZAKE010000199.1:0-5300 GCA_964485495.1 uncultured Spirochaetales bacterium | reverse complement strand
CTCTCTACACGACATCACCCGGGCCGACCGCCGGATCGAGGGGCGTAAAGGTCGTAGTCAGGTCTACTGCACGGCCGGTCTCGGCCGACCGGTACCCCGACTCGATGATGTCGATGACATGCCGGGCGTGCTCCGCCGTGACGATGGACGGCTTGTCGTCCCGGACCCAACGGACCAGCTGCATCATGTCCTCGAACACGTGTGACTCAGGTTTGCTGCTGTGGGCTGCGTTCACGTGGGGTGAATACTCACCCTCGCGTTTCAGTTCGGTCTCACCCATCTGCGTCCCGATGATGGAGCTCTTCGTTCCGAAGAAGGTGGGGCTGAAACCCTTGGTCAGGCCACCCTTGACAGCGGCATAGACGAAAGCGAACAGGGCGTCGCCGAAATCGACGGTGATGAAGGTGGTGTCGTCCATGTCGCAGACGATCTTCTTTCCGTGATAGTCCCGTTCAGGGATAACCATCCCCGACATGGCCGTGACCCGCTTGGCCGGACCGAGGATGCCCGTCAGGTTGTGGAGGCAGTAGACCGTCACGTCGTACTGAGGGCCGCCGCCGGGTTTCCGGAAATACCAGGCGGGATCGACGTCGGTGAGGATATCGTCGCCGGTCCGGAACTCCTCGTTCATGTGGTAGTCCCCCACCCCGGCGGTCCCGGTGGCGGCCCAACAAAGCCGTCCGATGTCCCCCTTCAGGAGGTGCTGTCTGATCCTGCGGTTATAGGGGTGTAGCATCATCCCGGGAGAGGCGACGATGCGTACATCCGCTTCCCCGGCGGCATTGATCAGATCGTCGGCCTCGCAGACCCTGGTGGTCATGGTCTTATTGAAGTGCACATGCTTGCCCTTCCTGATGGCCACCATCCCCTGCTCGTAGTGCATGCCGATGGGCGTACACAGCGTGACGGCGTCAACCGAGGCGTCCTCGAGCAGATCCTCATAGGTCGTATAGAACGACGGCACGCCGTACTTCTTGGCGGCGGCTTCGGCCCTGCCGGGTACCGGATCGCACACCGCCACCACCTTGGCCGCATCACTCACATCTTCCATGGTCAGATGCTCCAGGGCCCCTCGTATGCCGATGGCTCCGGTTCCGACTACACCCATTCCAACAGTATTACTCATTTGCTCCCTCCGTGTTGCGCCATGATGTCTCGTGCCGCCAACCGACGGCCGGCTTGGCGTTCTGCCGCGTCACCTTGCGTCGTTCCGCATCGCATATTCCCGCCGCTCGGAGTGTATAGGTGCGCATCCCGTAGGTCCGGGAGTACATCTCCAGGAGCCGCTCGCACCCGTCAACAATACTCTCATTTACTCGCTCCTCACGATCACTATTCGGGAAATTGACCAGTCAAGAATCCATTACACCAGGGTATACCAGATACTCGAATATCGACTGATACAGATTCTCGTTGAATAGCTTACTCTGAAATTGCCTGCTTCACAGTCGCATGGACTCTTTGAGCCTGAACGTATACTGATTCGGCGTCTTCAAATACGACAAAACCGGCAGCATTCTCGTTCATTACCGGTATCATACTCTACCGGATACAGGAGTATCAAGGAAACCGGATTGATTCCTCATAAGAATATAGACTTTCGATCGCATTCCATTCATACTGAAATCCGTAGAACACATCTCGAGAATATACTCGAACGAGAGTAAACTCGAAAAGAAAGGAACACGCCATGCCGCACAAGAACATCATCCTTTTCCACGCCGAAAGTTACGACGGGCGCATGCTCGGGTTACTCGGACATCCGGCACTCAGGAACGCCACACCGAACATCGACAGGATCGCCCGGGAGGGTGTCGTATTCGAGAACGCCTACAGCTCCCACCCGATCTGCTGCCCCTCCCGCGCCAACATGTGGTCGGGACGGTACACCCACAACTGCGAGAGCTGGAATAACTTCAAGGGGTTGGAGTCGGGAATGTGGAACCTCTACGACGAACTGCCCAAGACACACGCCCTCAGGCGCTACGGAAAGCTCGATTGCTTCTCGGGCGGACATACACAGCTCGCACGTCTCAGCGCCTGGCTGGGTCCGGCGGGGATCGACAAACCGGTTTTCGACGAAGACCACGCACAAACCTACGCGGTGGCGGACAATCACGATACGCGTTGCCATCAGAAAGACTGGAAACACATCGACAACGCCATTGAGTTCCTTCGGGAGCAGAAGGCGCAGAAGGAAGGACCGGGAGAGACCAAACCCTTCTTCCTCAACGTCAGCACCGGCCTGGTACACGCCGCCTTCGAAACCAACAACTACTGGCTCGAGAAGATACCGGAGGAGCTGGTGGACATCCCGCCGCTGGACGAGTCCGAACATCCGGCCCGCACCTATCAGCAGATGGCCAAGGCGTGGCGCTTCGGGTTCGACGATGAGACGGTACGAAAGGTCCGCCGGATCTACATGGCCATGTGCGCGGAAACGGACGCCCTGGTGGGTGAACTCTACGAAGCGATGCAGGAGCTCAACCTCGCCGAAGACACCTACTTCATCTTCTCCAGCGATCACGGCGAGATGGCCATGGAACATCAGGACTGGTACAAGATGACCCTGTACGAGGGTTCGGCGCGGGTTCCCATGGTGATGGCAGGGCCAGGCATCGTCGCGGGACAACGCAGGCGGAACCTCGTGTCACTCATCGATCTGTGCCCAACCATGCTGGCGATGACCGGTCTGGAAGGGCCCGGCAATCTCGACGGGGAGTCTCTCCTGCCGCTGGCGAAAGGGGAAACAGACCGGAGCCGCGACTGGGCCTACGCCTGCTTCATGGGCTGCACGGCGAATACCTCCGAGTTCATGCTCCGGAAGGACCGGTGGAAGTACATCGCCTACGGCGACTTCGAGCCGCAGCTGTACGACCTGGAGAACGATCCGGAGGAGCTTCTCGATATCGCGCAGCAGAAGCCGGAAATCATCCGCCGGTTGGATGCCGATCTTCGGGAGCTGGTCGATTACGATAAGACCCACCAGGACTGGATCCGGTACTGCAAGAACGCGTTTGGTGAGTGGCGCCGTCAGGCCAAGCGGGGAATGTACATGGACGGCAATTATGGATTAACAGCCAACCCGTCGAACGACTACATGAAGATCATGGACAACGCCTTCACGGGGTTTGACGAGGAGGACGAGAAGCGACTGGAGGAGTGGATCGGGAGCTGATGCCGAATGGGCAGCCGCCGATTCGTTTCGCGAATTGAGTGAATCCCATGCTGCCCCTCTTGTCTGTTGGCCCGATACTATCCCATTTTTATATTCCCATCTTATTATTTTCTACCGTGATACGATCTACAATAGGCATAGATTCCTCCAACCAGTATCATTGTCTGCCATGTCATCTGTTCGACAATCGGTTGGCTATGTTAGTGTACTACCAATTACTATAGAAACTATCTATCACAACAACCGCGACCGTAGATCCTCGACCTCCTCCTGCGTGAGGGGATTCTCCGACACCTCGCCTCTGGTGAACCTGAGATACCGGCGGAGCCTGCTGTGGATCTCCTCGGTGATCGGATACTTCCGAGCCGCCAGCACGGCCAGTACGACGAAGATGAGGGGGAAGACCAAAATCATCGAACGGATCGCCAGAAGCACGTGGTCCGGCTGGACCTGCGGCGCCTCGTTCACCGGACGCACGTATCCCACCAGCTCCAACATCTGCCCAATGATGAAGAACGCGATGGCCGAAGTCACTTTGCGGCAGAAGGTCATGACGCCGGAGAAGCTGCCTTCGGCGCGGACGCCGGAATGCAGTTCCCCGGCCTCGGTTGTGTCCGGGAACATCGTCCACGGAAGCACCGCGGTGCCGCTCAATCCCAGACCGGCGCCGACGGCGATCACGAAGATCGACCAGGTCGGCCAGGCGGGAGAGTGGAACACGAACCACGCCAGGCCAAAGAGCCACAAGCAGGCGGCAACGACGTATGCCTTCGACTTTCCGATCCGCTTCGTCAGCTTGAGATATGCCGGCAGCATGGCGATCTGGGTAAACACCAACGACCCGAGCACACCACTCAGGGCCCCCGCCCGGCCGAGATAATAGGTCATGTAATAGGGCACCAGGGCGGACATGAAATCCATCCCCAGGTAGGTGCAGATGTAGATCGCTACCAAGAGACGGAAGGCCTTGACCCGCATCGGATCGATGAGATGAGAAAACTTGAATGCTCGCGGTTTCACCCCCTCCGGCCGTTCCGGCTCTCTGGTGCCGATGGAGACGAAGACCCACGGCAGGGAGAAAAATACGCCGAACGCGAGCGCCATAAAGATGTATCCCGACCGGACCGACGGTGCCGCCTGGACGATCTGCATGGGAAGTACGGCGCACAGTAGGCTCGAGAGCAGGGAGAAGAAGAGGCGGATGGTATTTACCGAAGTACGCTCGTGGTAGTCCGGCGTGATCTCGGCACTCATCGCCGAGTAGGGCACCATCACCACGGTGAAGACCGTCGAGTACAACAGGTATGCCGCCAGCACGAAGACAAACCGTGCGGTCGGTGACGCGTACTGCACCGGCCAGAAGAGCATTACGAAACTCACCAGCACCAGCACCGATCCGACCATGAAGTAAGGTCTACGACGGCCGAAGCGCGTCCTGGTCCGGTCGGTGATGATGCCCATGAGCGGGTCGGAGACGGCATCCCAGATCTTGCTCACCAGGACGACCGTGCCGGCCAGCCCCGGAGCCAGCCCGACCACGTCGGTGAGAAATATGAGATAGAAGAAGTTGACGATGTTGGTACCGCCGCCGCCGAACACATCTGCCCATCCGAAGAGCAGCTTCGTCTTGAGGCTGAGCTTCCCTTCCGATCGTTCGGACTCCGTCGATCCTCCGGTGCTGGTGGTGTCATCCATATATGGGCTCCTTTTTAGGTGGTGTCGAGTGCGGTCTCGAGAGAATAGTACGGCAGGCTCACTGGGTGGTCAACTCCATCGTCGACGTATTCGTAGATCGGGATCAACTGTCATAGGCATGTACAATGCATTGACCGAACCGGTCCGCCGGATTATATTGAAAAGGAGGAATTCTCTACAAATGGAGGAAATATGCCGTTGAATATTAAAAACGAGGAAGCCCATAGACTCGCCAAAGCACTTGCCGAAAAAACCGGTCATTCGCTGACGGAAACCGTATTGTCGGCCCTACGCGAGGCGATAGCCCGAGAGACGATGAAAGATGAGGTTATGAAGACGGAAAAGGTGAAAGACCTGAATGTGATCGCAGATAAGATGACGGCACTCCCCATCGTAGATTCACGGACTTCTGCTGAGATCATCGGGT
>CAZAKE010000198.1:0-8616 GCA_964485495.1 uncultured Spirochaetales bacterium | reverse complement strand
AGAGGTAGGGCTCGAGAGGATGGAGGTGTCGGTGGCGGCAATAGCCGGGTCGGTAGGATCTGTGGTTTCGGCAGATGATTCACACGAGAGGAAGCCCCTCGTGTGTGTCCGTGATGTCCGCAAGAGCTATCCGGGTTCTTCTCAGCCGGCGGTTGACGGCATCTCCTTCGTATTGCATCCCGGCGAAGCCGTCGGGCTCTTAGGGCCCAACGGCGCGGGGAAGACCACCTTGATATCGATGATCTGCTCTCTGCTCTTTCCCGATGATGGTGAGATCACGACATCCGACGAACCCGGAGCATCGGACCGCTCACTTCTGGGCCTGGTGCCGCAGCATATCGCCCTCTACCCTGCGTTGACGATCCTGGAGAATCTCAGGTTTTTCGGGAGACTCGAGGGGCTGTCGGGGGAGTCCCTGAATGAGCGGATCGAGTACGCCGTGGAATGGATGGGACTCGAGAAGGCCGTCATGAAGCGGGTGTGTCGCTGCTCCGGCGGGGTGCGGCGCCGCGCAAATTTGGCCGTCGGCCTACTCGGCAATCCCCGGCTGCTGGTACTGGACGAACCCACCGTGGGAATCGACGCACAGTCACGCTCGGTGATACTTCGGCGGCTCCGCGCACTTCCCGATCGAGATACCTCCCTTCTCTACAGCACCCATTATATGGAAGCGGTAGGCACCGTCTGTTCCCGTATTCTGGTGATGGACGAGGGGAGGGTAATCGCCGACGGCTCAGCGGAAACATTGATCGCCCGGACGAATGGCGAGTGCCGGAATTTGGAGGAGCTCTTTCTCCATCTTACCGGCAGGAGGCTGCGAGATTGAGCGATACCCCGCGAAGAGACGACACACGGTCCGGAGGCTCCGTCGGAGGAGGAACCGCGCCGGGCGGTTGGTTTCGGCGATTGTTCACCATTGGTGGTAACGAGTTGCGGATGCTCTCGCGCGACCCGGGAGCCCTCATCATCCTGTTCCTCATGCCGGTGGCCCTCGTGTTCATCGTCTCTCTGATACAGGGAAACGTCTACAAGTTCATGGAGATGGGAGAATCGATCTCGATCCTGGTGGCAGACGACGACGGGCCGGTAAGCGTGCGCATCATCGATACCCTGGAGAGAATGACCAGGTATACCGTATTACGCAGTATCGATGGAGAACCGGTGTCGCCGGAGACGGCCGAGACGCTGGTGGCGGCGGGGCGATATCGGTGTGCCGTCATCTTTCCGGCCGGATTATCGGAGGTGGTTCTTGCCACGGCGCAAGAGGACGCCGCGGCAACGTTGCGGGGACGGAACGAGGAAGAGAAGGATGGTGAGGATAGCGAGACGGAAGGGGATCTCACCGGGGTGATTCAGATCCGGTTCGATCCGGCGCTGGGAGGTCCATTTCGCTCCGCCTTTATCGCATCGGTAAACCTTGCCGTCATGAAGGTCGAGGTGGATATCCGCTCAGATGCGATTCGGGCGCTGATACCCCGTATCTCTCTCGAATGGACCGACCACCGGCTGATAACCATCACCGACCTCACGACGGCTTCCGAGACCGATTCCGATGCCGACTCGTCGGCCGTCGGTTCGTCACAACCGGCCCGGACGATACCCACAACCGCCGAACAAAATGTGCCGGCATGGACCCTGTTCGGCATGTTCTTCATCGTGCTCCCCCTCTCGGGGGTCATCATCAGGGAACGCGATTACGGGACCCTCGATCGGTTGAGGACCCTCCGCGTCCCACTCGCTGCGCTCGTGGTCGGGAAGTTCGGTGCCTACACGCTGGTATGTCTCCTTCAGTTCGTATTCATGGCGACGGTGGGGATCTATCTACTGCCCCTCGCAACCGCCGAGCCGCTTTCGTTTCCCTCCAGCCTCGCGGCGGTGGCCATCATGGCGGTGGCGTCGGCCTTCGCCGCGGTGGGTTTCGGCATGCTGGTGGGTTCGGCGGCCAAGAGTTATGAACAGGCTTCCACCGCCGGGGCACTGTCCGTGGTCATCGCGGCAGCCGTCGGCGGGTTGATGGTTCCGGGGTATCTGATGCCCGACGCACTGCAGATACTGCGGCGTCTTTCTCCCCTGAGCTGGGGCCTCGACGGTTTCTTGAATATATTTATCCGCAATGGTACCGTAGCGTCGATATTGCCGAATGCGGCGGTCCTGACGGGGTTCGCCGCTCTTACCTGCCTCGCGGCAATATCGGTGTTATATCGTCGTCATATACGGCGTTGATGACATCGTACGACATGGCCGGGCGGAGGCCGAGTGAATGATGAGAAGGAAAATATGGAGTACAGCACCCGATGAACGACAATCTTGAAAACGAGATACGCGATCTCATTTACGATACATGTAATATTACGGAGCCGGTAGAAGACCTGACCGTGGATTCCGAGCTGTTCGGAGACGACTCGCCGTTGGGACTCGATTCCCTCGACGCGGTGGAGATCGTCGTGGCGGTCAAGAACAGATACGGCGTGCATATCGGCGGCCAGGATCAGGCTATGCACGTGGTCAGGACACTGCGTTCGCTTTCCGACTTCGTGCGGAAGAACAGGAACGGCGGGAGTTCCATCGCCCACGGGCCGGCCGTCGCCGGATCATAGATACTGTCTGCGCTTCCGCACGCCGTGCGCTGCCGGTCAGTCGGTAGCCACGTCGGCGGAGTAGTCGACGCCGTCGATGTCGAATCCGTGGATGGCCAGGAACTCCTGTCGGTAGCCTTCGACATCGGCATACGTATCGAGTGAGTCCTCGTCGATGGCGTCCCATGCCTCCATCACCTTCCGCTGAATCTCATCGCGCATCTCGAGGTCGTCGAGCCGGATCCGTCCCTCCTCGTCTACGGGAGTCTCGCCGGCGCCGTACATCTTCTGCTTGAAGAGTCGATACATCTGCTCGATGCAACCCTCGTGGGTGCCCTCCTGCTTCATGATCTTGAAGAGGATCGAGATATACAGCGGAACGACGGGGATCACCGCACTGGCGCGGGTGACGACAGCCTTGTTCACCGAGACGAACGCCTCGCCCTTCAACGGAGTGAGTCTCTCCGTGAGAGAGGATGCGCTATCCTCCAGGTGTTCTTTCGCCTTGCCGATGGTTCCCTCCCGATACACCGGAAAGGTGATCTCGGGACCGATATAGGAGAAGGCTACGGTCTTGCATCCGTCGGCCAAGACGCCGGCTTCCATGAGTGCATCGATCCACAGCGTCCAATCCTCGCCGCCCATCACCTTGACGGTATTGGCGGTCTCCTCTTCGGTGGCCGGGCCGACGGAAAAGTCCGTGAGGGTACCCTTCATGAAGTCGATGGATTTGGCGGAATAATCGCCTCCCAACGGCTTCAGTACCGACCTATAGGTGACACCGTCGGCGGGGTCGGTCCTGACCCCGGAAGCCAGGCTGTAGACCACCAGGTCGATCTTCACGCCCGAGCGCTTGGCGGCCTCGATGGTCTCGGATTTTATCTCGTCGGAGAAGGCGTCGCCGAAGATCGTCTCGGCGAAGAGTCCCGTTTCCCGGGCACGCGCCTCGAAGGCCCGCACGTTGTACCAACCGGGGGTGCCGGGACGGGTTTCGGTGCCGGGCTTCTCGAATGCCACTCCAACCGTCGCCGCCGAACTCCCGAAGGCCGCGGCGATTCGGGCGGCCAAGCCGTATCCTGTGGATGCCCCGACGACCAGGACACCCTTCGGTCCGTCGACCGCTCCCCGGGATCGGACGTATTCGATCTGCCTGTCTACCTCGGCCGCGCAACCGGCGGGGTGGGTGTTCAGGCAGATGCTGCCTCTGATTCTCGGCGTATCTATGACCATGATCAGCCCACCTCGTCCCGGCCGCCTACCAGGCACATCCACTCGGCCTCGGCGGCAACGTCATCGCCGACATACGCCTTGCCGGCCTGCTTGATCATCCGCTTCGAGATCCGCCTGTTGGTGATCTCCAATCGAACTACGTCTCCCGGCCTCACCTGTTTTCGGAATTTCACCTTGTCAACTGTGGCCAGGAAGAACAACGCGTCGTCGCCCAAGACCCCTTGGGCCCTGACGCCGGCACCGCCGCATTGGGCCATCGTCTCAACCAGGATTACGCCCGGTACTACCGGATATTCGGGGAAGTGTCCGGGAAAGAAGAACTCCTTCTCGGTGTACTCGTGGTATCCGATGATCATCTCTTCGTCGGCCCGTTCTAAGCGGTCGACGAAGAGGAACGGCTCCCTGTGAGGGAGAAGCTGTTTCATGTCCGTGAATTTGTCGTTCATGTAGAATACCTCTTGAATATGATGACGCCGTTATGACCGCCGAATCCGAGGGAATCGGACATGGCGATCTCGATCTCTCCTTTTTGCGCCTCGTTCGGGACATAGTCGAGGTCGCACGCGGGATCCGGTTCGTCTAGGTTGATTGTCGGAGGGAAGATTCCCTCGTTGATGGCCTTTATCGAGATGATCGCCTCGATACCGCCGGCCCCGCCGATGCAATGTCCCGTCATCGACTTGGTGGAAGACACCTTGAGAGAGTAGGCCCGTTCGCCGAAGGCCGTCTTGATCGCCTTGGTCTCGATGGGATCGTTGGTCGGCGTGGAGGTGCCGTGAGCGTTGATGTAGTCCACGTCATCGGGCCCGATTCCCGCGTCCTGCATGGCGTTGACCATCGCCTGCGCCGCGCCCCTTCCTTCAGGATGCGGAGCGGTGATATGGTCTGCATCACAGGTGATCCCGTAACCGATCACCTCGGCGTAGATATGTGCCCCACGGGCCTTGGCGTGTTCGAGTTCCTCCAAGACCAGAATACCGGAACCTTCCCCCACGACGAAACCGTCCCTGTCCTTGTCGAAGGGGCGGCTGGCGATCGCAGGGCTATCGTTATACTTGGTGCTCAACGCCTTGAGTACGGTGAATCCGGCGATGCCCATCTTGGTGATGCACCCCTCGGTGCCGCCGGTGATGACGATATCGACGGAACCGGTCTGTATCATCCTGAGAGAGTTGCCGATGGCGTCGGTTCCGGAGGCACAGGCGGTGGTTATCGTATAGCAAGGACCCTGAGCGTCCAGCCTGATTGCCACGTTCCCCGGTCCTTCGTTGGAGATCAGCTTCGGGATCGTCAACGGCGGGATCCGACTGGGGCCCTTCTCCCACAACCGAAAATAGGCATCTTCCAGGATCTCGAATCCGCCGATCCCGTTTCCTAAAACCACGCCGGTCCGCTGGGGATCCCAACTCCCGTTGTCCAAACCCGCGTCCTTCACGGCCATCACCGAACCGGCGACGGCATATTGAGAATACCGCGCCATCTTTCGGGCATCCTTGGTTTCCATGTACAGGGTCGGATCGAAGTTCTTCACCTCCGCGGCGATCTTCACGTTGAGATCATCACATCCGATGATGGTGATGAATCCGACTCCGTTCCTGCCGCTCTTGATGCCGTCCCACAACTCGTCGACGGTGTTTCCCAACGGGGTAATCGCGCCGAGACCGGTGACGACGACTCTTTTTTTCGGGCATTCGGCCATGTTCAGTACATTCCCATGCCGCCGTCGATACCGATCACCTGGCCGGTAATGTAGGACGACATGTCCGAGGCCAGGAACAACACGGTAGAGGCGACTTCACTCGGTTCACCGAGGCGAACCAGCGGTATCTGCGCCTGTAGGGCTTCCTTCTGTTCGTCTTTCAGCTTGTCCGTCATCGGGGTCTTGATGAAACCCGGGGCCACGGCGTTTACCCGGACATTCCGGGAGGCGAGTTCCCGGGCGGTGGTCTTAGTGAGTCCGATGAGTCCCGCCTTGGAAGCGGAGTAGTTGGCCTGTCCGGCGTTTCCGATGACTCCGACGATGGAGGCGATGTTCACGATCGAACCGCCTCTGCGTTTGATGAGGTGTCGGGCGATTGTCTTGGTCACGTAAAACGCGCTCGTGAGGTTCACCTCCAGCACGTCGTGCCAGTCTTTGGCGGACATGCGGAAGATGAGTCCGTCCCGGGTGATGCCGGCGTTGTTGACCACGATGTCGATGCCGCCGCTCTCCTCGATGATTCCTTCGACGGCCTCCTTCACCTGATCCTCATCCGCGACGTTCGCCTGCCGGAATCCGACACTCACCCCCTTGTCTGCGGCGATCTTCTCGTACTCATCCATGAATTCGGACTCGTTCAGGTCGATGAAATATACGGATGCTCCATTCTCGATAAACGTGGTAACGATCTCTTTCCCGATTCCCCGAGCACCCCCGGTTACGATGGCCTTCTTGCCTTCAATCAGCATTGTGGTCTCCTCTCCTGTGTCGATTTCATGACAATATCATAGTGGTATATGGCGGTCAATAACCGAGAAAAATAGTTCGGTTCCCGGTATCTCTCCCGGTGTCGGCGGACTACCAGCGGAAAATCGTTCCGCCGTAGGTCAGACCTGCGCCGAAACCCAGAATCATGATCAGGTCTCCCTTCTCGAGTCGGTTGTTCCGGACCAGTTCGTGCAGTGCGATGGGTATCGAGGCAGACGAAGTGTTGGCATACTCCGCGATATTCACGAAGAACCTCTCCATGGGGATCTCCAGCCGCTTCGCCGCCGCCTGGATGATGCGCACGTTGGCCTGATGGGGAACGATATACCGCAGGTCCGATATCTCGATGTCGTTGCGCTCGAGCAGCTCCGAGATGATCTCGGTGTTGACCCGTACGGCGAAGTTGTACACCTTCCGGCCGTCCATGAGGATATGCAACTCGTCCAAATTTGTGCGGCCGTTGGTATACGGATGACGAACGCCGCCGACCTTGCGCATGAGGTATTCGGCACCCGCGCCCTCGGACCTGAGGATGGTGGTATAGATCCTGCTATGACCACTCGACGGCCCCAACAGAATGGCCCCGGCCCCGTCACCGAAGAGGACGCAGGTGGAACGGTCCTTCCAGTTGATCACGCGGGACATAACCTCGGTCCCGACAACCAGGACACGGCGGACCGAACCGCATTCCACCATACTGCGGCCGACCTCGAGCCCGTAGATAAAACCGGTACACGCCGCCAGGAGATCGAATGCGCCGGCATTCACCGCCCCGATCTTGTCCTGGATGATGCAGGCGGTGGCGGGAAATCCGTTGTAATCCGGCGTCGAGGTGGTCACGATGATCATGTCGATCTCGGACGGTGAAACCCCCGCCTTCCGGAGTGCCTCCATGGCGGCTTCGGCTCCGAGATCTGAGGCCGCCTCCGACTCGTCGGCGATATGCCGATTCTTGATCCCGGTATGGGAGAAGATCCACTCGTCGGAGGTATCCAGTGTCTGTGAAAGGTCGTCGTTGGATACTCGCTTTTCGGGAACGTATACTCCGACGGCCTGGATTTCGGCGCCTTGCATGCTCTTGCCTCCCGGTGATTCGTGATCAAAATCGAGAATGGAGCGGGGCGGGATTCGATATCGGTTCTTTTCCACTCCCATCTCAATTGATACTCAACATCCGGGGTCTAGTCAATACAAATATCGGCCACCGACCGATATTTTAAGGATATGATTCCGTGGAGGGGGATCTGTTGACCGAAAAAAGATGTGTGTGGTAGCGTAAAAGTCTCGAGAGGGGTACTATGTGCCGATATGAAAAACCGGATACGAGGGGCCCAGGTGTCGTCGCTCCGATCAAGTCTTCTGTATGGAGTTCACCATGATGGAAATGAAGGATATCCTGGAATTGGTAGAGCGGATCGAGAATAGCTCGTTCGCGGAGGTCCGTATCGTCCAGGGAGATACCAAAATCATCCTGCGGAAACAGACAGCGGACGCCTCCTCGGGACCGGCCGGGACGGTCGCATCGAAGGGGGGCAATACACCCGGGAGAACTTCCGGGTATGGACGGGACGATACCGGATCCGCCGATCGGACCGTGGCCGATTCGCCGGATTCCGACGCCGACGGACAACCATCCACCGCGACCCGGATCGTTCCCGGACCGGACTCGGTTTCTGCCGAGGAGGTCGAAACCGAGATCGTTTCCTCTCCCATCGTCGGCACATTCTATCGCGCACCAACGCCGGATTCCCCGCCGTTTGTAGAGGTGGGTACCCTGGTTCGAAAGGGACAGACGCTCTGTATCCTGGAGGCCATGAAGGTGATGAACGAACTCGAGTCGGAACACGACTGCACTATTTTGGAGATGTTAGTTGAAAACGGGACATTGGTCGAGTATGGCACCCCCCTGTACCGGGTCACCAAGTAGGTCCGGATGATACAGTCATTGTTGATCGCCAACCGGGGAGAGATCGCGGTTCGGATCATCAGGACCTGCCGGGAGATGGGGATCTCGCCGGTTGCGGTCTACTCGGAGGCGGACGCCGATGCCCTTCACGTCCGGTTGGCCGACAAGGCCGTTTGTATCGGGCCGCCCGATGCCCGTCGCAGTTACCTGAACGTCTCCAATCTCATCTCCGCCGCACTGATCACCGAGTGCGATGCCATACATCCCGGAGTCGGATTCCTGGCCGAGAATGCCGATTTCGCCCGGAAGGTAACCGATTCCGGTATTTTCTGGATCGGGCCGTCCGCGGAAACCATCGCTTTTTTAGGAGACAAGGTCCAGGCGAAACGCAAGGCCCGTGAGGCCGGAATTCCGGTCATTCCCGGGACGGAGGGGTC
>CAZAKE010000197.1:0-8617 GCA_964485495.1 uncultured Spirochaetales bacterium | reverse complement strand
ACCCCGTCGGTGGGGACCGAATCGTCACCGTGGAAGTAGAGTCTCCGCTCGAGCTCCTCAAGGGATATTCCGAACCGAAGCGAATACTCGTCGACGAGGAGTCGAATGAACGCTCGGGTGGTGAACTCGAAGGGACTCTCGCTGCGGATGTTCCAGGCATACTGGTCCAGCCCAACCGCACTCTGCACGAATTCGGAGGTGTCAACATCGGCTGAATTCTCCGCCGACTCTAGCAGGTACCGACATCGCGCCTCGATATCCGGGATCGATCCCCGCAGCAGGGTGCTTCCGAGATCGAAAAGCACGGCTTTCGGCTTAGTTTTCACGTTCGTAGTCATCGTCCGATGAATGTACACTATTTTACCCTGAGGCGCCATCGGAACACGCCGGGTTCGGTGTGATTCCGAGCCGGTCGGCACTTCGCTTCAGCACCGCTTCAAGCTTCAGGAACGCTTCAGGATCGTGCTGTCATTCCCGATCTATTCTGCTATGCTGAGAGCCATGAACGATACACCGAAACGCATCGAACTCGATTTCTGGGAATGCGCCGACAGAATCCTGGACCGGCTGCGCATGGAACACGGCGGCGTGCTTTGCACCGTCGCCGACAGCCGGGGCAAACAAAACGTGATCACCTTGGGATGGGGGCAGATCGGACCCTTCTATGAAGGCAAGCCCATCTTCACCATCGCCGTGACGCCGAAACGGTACTCCTGGCGGTTTCTGGAGGACCTGCCGGAGTTCGTGATCGCCGTGCCGACCGAGTCGATGCGTCCGGCGGCGGACTTGTGCGGCACCAAATCCGGCCGGGAGATGGATAAATTCGAGGCCGCCGGCCTGACCCGCGTGGAGAGTGCCCACGTGGCCCCGCCCTCCATCGCCGAGTGCCCCATCAACGTCGAGTGCCGCGTCTACACGAAGGTCACACCGCCACATATGCTGCTCACACCGAGACATCGCCGACAGCCGGTATACGATCAGCACACCATCTACTTCGCCACGGTACTCGGTACGTACGGATACTCCTCGGAATACTCCAAATAACCACAGCCGATGATGCCCACCTTGATCGTGTTCTCCATCTGCGCTACCTCATCTGAAACACGAGCCCCAGGATTTGCCGATGGTCGTCCAACAGCCGGGGCATCAACGTTTCGCATCCGTCGAAGGGTATCCTGTGGGTGACGAGTGGGTCTGTGCGAAGCGTCCCCCGGGCCATCAGTTCGAGACAGAGCCGCACGTTGGTCTGTGTGTTCCAGCGTACGAACACCGGCGGATACTCCCGTCCCCGCTCCCAGTCGGCGTCGTGATATCCGGGCCCGGTGCGGGAGGCCCTGCGATAATCGATGTTGGTGGTCTCACCGTGGTAATCCAGATGGATGCCCCCGACGATGGTGATGACGCCTGTGGTGTGGCCGTCCGCAGAAACCCGCATGCTCCGCTCCAGGTCACGGATCGCCGTGGTCGCCTCGCCTGCGATGGAGACCACTCCGGCATCGACACCAAATCCGCCGGTGAACTCGCGGCACGTTTCCACCGGATCATCTTCACCGACCAGGCAGGCTCCATGGATACCCCACCCCCGGGCGATCTCGATCCGGTGAGGAATCAAATCCCAGCCGATCACGCTGTTACCGGCCGCCTGAAACAACTGGGCGGTCAGCTGCCCGAGGAGACCGAGTCCCAGCACGGCCACACTCTCTCCGAATTCTGCGTCGGTGCGGCGCATGGCATGCAAACCGGTGGCCGCCAGCATGGCGAAAGCCCCCTGCTCGAAGTCCACACCATCCGGCAACAGGAACACCAGATTCACCGGCACAACCGCGTAGTCGGCGTGCCGTGCGTATCCGGCGCCGATCGCAGCCACCCGGTCACCGGGCGCGAACCGTTCGACTCCCGGCCCGACTGCCGCCACCACCCCGGCGTTGGAATAGCCGATAGGCCGCGGCTTCTCCAGTGGCCGAGGATTGCGGCGCTCCTCCGCCAGGGCGGCCCATCCGCCCCCCAGCTCCGTCCCGGGACTCACCAGGGAACGGTGAACCTCGATCAGCACCTCCCCGGCTCCCGGCTCCGGCAGCTGCTGCTCGATCACCCGCAGGGTCCCGGTGCCGGTCCTCGCGACTACTCGGGTCGTTCGTCCATTCGTTCGTGCCATGTATACCCCCGTTTTTATCTTAAACGACAGTCGTCTCCTATTTTAAAATGATCTCGTCCGCCGCGGCCGGCAGCTGATCCTCGTTTATATCGCAGACCGCCTTGACCCTGAGTCCTTCGGCTTCGAGGCCGTCCTTGAAGCTGCCGCCCCTGGCGCATGCGCCGGCGATTCCGGCTGTGATTTCGTTGTCACTCATACGCTGTTACACGTACTCCTTCACCCACGAGGACGCCTGGGAGATCCACGATTGAGTCCTCGGGACCACCTGTTCCGGATTGTTAGCCGTCTCCTCCGTGGCCAGCGCCAGGCCGTGTGGCCCCTCCGGGTAGACGTGCAACTCGAAGGGGATTCCCTGCGCCCGTAATGCCTCGGCAAACAGCAGGCTGTTGGCCACCGGTACCGCCGCGTCGTCGAAGGTGTGCCACAGAAACGCCGGAGGGGTATGATCGCCTACCTGCAACTCCAGGCTCATGAACCGCAACATATCATCAGACGCCACGTCCCCCAACAAATTACCGAAGGAGCCGGCATGACCATGCTCACCACTCGAAATCACCGGGTACCCGAGGATCAGTCCGTCAGGCCGGTTGCGACCCGGTTCGAGCCCCGGCACGCCTTGGAGGAACTCCTTGTCCCAGTGGACCCCCAGAGACGCGGTCAGATGGCCGCCGGCGGAGAAGCCGCACACCGCGATCCGCCCCGGATCGACGTTCCATTCCCCGGCTCGTTCCCGGATGATATTCATCGCCCTGGATGCATCCCGCAGCGGCTGCGGGTGCCGGTTGGGCGCTACGCTGTAGTGGAGCACGAAGGCATGAATGCCGGCGGCGGTGAACTGCAGGGCGATGGGTTCCCCCTCTCGGGGAGAGGTCATCCGGTATCCTCCGCCGGGCAGCACCAGCACCGCCGGTCGCGGCCGAATCCCATCCTCGGCGGTCTCCCGATGGGTAAGGTCTAATACGTAGGAGTGGAGCAAGGGCCTGAAGGCCTCCTCTCCTGCATGGGTATACGGAAGGTCTTTCCATATGTCGATTGTCGTGCATATCATGATGGATATCAGGATAGTGGCCCGAGAGCGACGTGTCAATTCGACACGAAGACCGGGATGTGAACACGAAAATAGACACATGCCATGATTTCCATTACACTCATTATCGAGGATAATTGTGGTTGATGATGTTGAAAGGTTCCTGCCGGCGCTGCGGAATGTCCTATCCAAGTACGACGGAATAGCCTTCGCCTACCTCTTCGGCTCCTTTGCCAAGGGGATCGCCGTCGACCGATCCGATCTCGACATCGGCATCTATTTCTCACCGAAGAACGTCCCTCTCGATCTGGAGGATGATGTATACTTCGAATCCGAGGAGTCTATCTGGAACGGGTTGGAGGCGGCGATCGACCGCGAGGTGGACCTGGTAGTATTGAACAGGGCACCGGCCACCGTCTGTGCCGCGGTCCTCCATGACGGCCACTGCCTCTTCATTCGGAACCGATCAATATTCCTCGAGTTTCTGCTCAGGGCGAGCACCCAGGCCGCCGATTTTCGAGACTTCGAGAGGGAATTCTACGAGATAAAACGACGATCCTCCTCACTCAACGAAATCGATCGGAACAGGCTTTTTAGGATTCTCGACTTCTGTAAAGATGAACTCTCGGATCTCGAGAGAACCGACCGGTCTCTCGAACAGTATACAACCGATAGGGTCATCCGCCGTAATCTTGAACGCATGATAGAGAACATCGTAAACAGCGGCATAGACATCGCAAAGATCCTGCTGGCGGCCGAAAAACGACCAATCCCCCAGACCTATCGTGAGACCATGAGAAACCTCATTCAGATCGAAGGATTCGATGAGAGCCTCGTGGAGCGGCTGTCCGCGAACACTCGCCTCCGGAATATCCTGGCACATGAATATCTCGACATCAGACTCTCTCGTATTAAGAGTTTTCTCACGACCGCGTCCGTCGACTATGCCACGCTTGTGCAGACGGTTGAAGAATACCTCGAGACGCAAGGGACGAATCAATGACCATCCGATCCGCCGATATTCCGAACCGGGACCGTCGCTCGATAGGGTTGATGAACGTCGGTTGGCTCGGGCTCATGGGAGTCATCTCCGGGATGAACGAGGCTGGTTCCTGGTGGCCAACGCCCGCGACATGGTCCACAAGGCCTACGTGTTTTATGCCTTTTCGTGGCGATTCGACGAGGTATGAAGTCGACATCGCAAAAAAGGAACTGATATACGCCGCCTTATCTATTTACTTTTCGAATTACTGCTGCGATCAGGAGTACGTGACCTTCGAATTCGACTGATCCCCTTCTGTT
Organism: uncultured Spirochaetales bacterium; assembly: GCA_964485495.1. Taxonomy (GTDB): domain Bacteria; phylum Spirochaetota; class Spirochaetia; order CAZAKE01; family CAZAKE01; genus CAZAKE01. The sequence continues at coordinate 4,133 of CAZAKE010000197.1, read as the reverse complement.
CACCATCCCATCTCGCCAATTAGCAATCGGATTGACAATTGGCGGGGTTGATACTATCCTTATGATATGGAGCTAATTCCACGAAAAATCGCCACGATTGTACGAGAAATCGAGAAGGAATACCCTGTCATTACACTCGTTGGGCCAAGACAATCGGGAAAGACAATCCTCTCGAAGATGCTCTATCCCGATAAACCGTACTATTCTCTGGAGAATCCCGATACCAGGGAGCAGGTATCCTATGACCCCATGGGCTTCTTGGATCAGAACAGCGCCGGCGCGATAATTGATGAATTCCAGCGATTTCCGGACCTCACCTCGTACCTACAACAGATGGTTGACGATGACCCGACTCCCGGTAGATTCATCCTGACCGGGTCACAAGGATTAGAGGTGATGGATCGAGTCAACCAGAGTCTGGTCGGTCGATCGGCGACGGTGGAACTGCTTCCCTTCTCCTTCGATGAGGTCTTTCCCCGACCCGCACAACCGAACCTGGACGAGGTTCTCATTCGAGGCCTGTATCCGCCGATTCACCACCGGAACCTGAATCCGACCAGGTGGTTCGCCAACTACGTCAGAAACTATCTCGAACGCGATGTTCGACAACTAATCAACATTCAGGACTTAGGTGTCTTCCAGCGCTTTCTCACCCTCTGTGCCGGTCGTGTAGGCCAACTTCTCAACTATTCCGACATCGGTACTCAACTCGGTGTGTCACACAATACGATTAAATCCTGGATCTCGGTACTGCAAGCACATTATATCGTCTTCCTGGTTTATCCATTTTTCACCAACATTCCCAAACGGGTAGTAAAGACACCGAAGCTATACTTCTACGATACGGGACTCGTGAGTTGGCTACTCTCGATCAAAGACACGAGCCATCTGATTGCGCATCCGCTGAAAGGTCAGATATTCGAATGTTTTTGTGTCTCTCAGTTGATGAAGAATCGATTCAATTCTGGAAAGAGGCCGAACATATTTTTCTGGCGCGATAAATCCGGTCATGAGATCGATGTGATCATCGATGAGGGCACGGAGTATCATGGGGTCGAGATAAAACTGTCGAAGACCTTCAACAGGAGTTTCATGCGAAATCTCGCCTATCTTGCGGTCAGAGACGAAACGATGAAGAAGAAATTTCTCGTGTGGGGATCGGACGATACGAAGACGATTGCCGACATCGACCTTATCAGCTGGCGAGACATATCTACGTTATAGACAAAGACCTCATCATTGTTACTACAAGTTTCTGTTTCCTGCGGGAAGGGGTAACCGAAGCAGCTGGAAAACTGCAGAAAGCAGGCCTCATCAACTACCATTGCGGCCGTATCACTTTTCTGGACCGACCGGGCCTCGAGGGGAGGGTTTGCGAGTGCTACGAGGTTGTCAGAGTCGAATTACAGCTGCCTTTACCTGACCTGATCGAAAAGTAAACGGTTTTCCGGACAGCATCCCTACCATCTGCCTATTCGGAATCGCGGGGACAAATCCAGGATTCCGAAAGCGTTCGGGGAAATTGGGTTTTGATCGTTTTTTGGTCACCTGTAAAAAAGTTTCCTGGTATTCTATCCGGCTATCCGCTATCTTTGTCCGCCAGAGAGCTTCAAACGCATCCATCCCGGCATACCATTCCTTTCCAGTGTCATTTTCTTTCTTCCTGCACTCATTTGTATCCGACATAATGCCATTATACTCTACCAAATTTCAGCCGTCTGTTCGCTGGCACACATAAAGGAAACTTGATAGAGATCAAGTTATGTTCCTTGCCTCATGCTCTTATATCGACGACCATCACAACATCATTATCATGTCGGCGTCTGGTATGGGGAAAACTTATCTGTCCTGTGCTTTTGGTCTTGCCGTATGTCAACAGTTTTATTCCGTGAAATATACCAGGCTACCTGAACTCCTTAACGACCTTGCTATTGAAAGATGATATTTCTAAACGGTATTTCTTAAACGGAACGGCGGCTCTACTATTCCAGACGGGTGGCTCACCCTCTACCGGAATAGTGGCTCCGCCACATCAGTATATGCAGAATGTCACCGCATACAGCCACTGCGGGAAATCGGTGGCTGCCGACGTAGGTCCTTGGCATCACGAAGCCCCATGTCGACGCGGTGACCGATACCGACAACCAACGGATGGCCGAGATCATGTGGGAGGGCAACCGCTGGGTCCAGGCGGCCCTGTCCGAGGAGATAGAGAAGTACGAGTCGGACCCCGCGTAGGAGAGAGCAGGAAACACACCACCCTACCGTCCGATTTCGAGAATTTCACGAAAATGGGCAGGGCTTACGATGTGAAGCGAATCCGCATCGGGATACTCGAGGAGATCCGTATCTCCGCTGATCAGGTAGTCGGCGCTCTGTGTGAACGCAAGATTGAGAAACACTTGGTCCATCAGATCTCTGCAGAAGGGCAATCCTGTATTCTTCGGAGGATCGTCTACCGCCTCCGTGAATGGGAGGTAATCCTGAACCAAGCTATTTCGCTCTTCCAAACTCAATGAAAATTTCGGGTAGCCTAAAACTCGCATCAGTTCCAGCACCGTGCTCCGGCATACGATCGGACGAATGATTCCCCACATCCAACCCGGTCGCATCCAACTCCACTTCTCCCTGGAAAAGATCAACGAAGAGACCACCACTGCGGTGTCGATTACCACGCGATACGGTGTTACTCCTTCCTGGCCCATTTTACTGCATCAGCCACATCTTCCTCGGATATATTCAGAGTCTGCAGTTTCTCCCGCACCTCATCTGCCGCACCGGGGAAAATTGGGGTTAGGATGATCGATCCATTTTTCTGTTCGATCTCGAAATATTGTGTCGAAAGTCCTTCGAGCACGGCAGCGGGTATCGTGATTTGATTTTTACTCGTCAATTTCCCAATCATACAAACCCTCTGGTAAGAAAGTAAGAAATTCTTACACACGTGTCAACCATCGGTCTTGACTCTGAGCGAATCCGGCGCGATTATGTGCACATGGACGATATCGATGCTACGGTGAAATTCTTGAAAAACCGGGAGGCAAAGCGCCGTCAGGTACTCGATGCACGATATGAGAGTGCCGTACACGACTGCGCGATGATCATCGACTATATCGTAGCGAATCACCACCCCGCATGCATTTGGCAATGGGGATCACTGCTGGATAGACGTAAATTTACCGAGGTGTCCGACATCGACCTCGCGATCGAAGGATTGACTGCTCCAGGTCAGATATTCGACATACTGCGATACGCCGAGTCGGTCACCGATTTTCCGGTCGACATCATCGAATTAGACAAGATAGAACTCGAGTTCATCGAGATAATCAGAATGAGGGGTAGAATCATCTATGAAGCCGTCTGAAGATCTGTATTCCCTGATTGCAGAATTGAACACTATGATCGGTGTACTGCAGAAGATTTCCGTTTCGTATGACGAACGTCAGGAACGTTGGGATAGGAATGAAAGAAGTCAAGACGATGCGATTATTTTCAGCGATATCGTGGTTACATTCTATACAGGCCTGGAAACGGTGTTTTTCCGGATTAGTCAATATTTCGAAAACTCGCTCAATCGGTCCCAATGGCACAGAGAAGTCTTGCTGAAGATGATTTTAGATATTCCGAAGGTCCGCCGGCGTGTCATATCGGATGATACGCATTCCGATCTCGATGAACTCCGCCGGTTCAGACACTTCAAGCGGTACTACTTCGATCTCACCTACGACTGGGACAGGCTCGATCTTGTCCGCAAGAAGTTCCTCCATGTCCGCGGCCGGGTGATCGATGAGTTGAAGGAATACACCGAATACCTCACCGAACTGGCGGAGAGGATAGAAGGATAGCATTCTAACGACAACTTGGTGGGGACCTACACCATATATTTCCTGCTTCCTGTAGGACATTATCGCAGCTTCTGCAACACTTCTGCTTTTGTTTCCGCCAACGGAAATGCATCGATGGCGGCATCCAGTGTCTCGATCTCACCACAATCCTGAATGCGTGTCTTCTCGTCTTCCGAGATGCCGAATTTTATAGACAGCTGTCGAATCAACACCTCCCGCTTATCCTCGAGACGCCCTTTCCGGATACCCTTCCTCTCGCCTCTTCTCTCCCAACTGGTCACATAGGAC
>CAZAKE010000196.1:2864-8627 GCA_964485495.1 uncultured Spirochaetales bacterium | reverse complement strand
GAGGCCGATTACAATGAGATCAACCACCTATCGAAGAAGAGTGTTAGATACCGATGAGAATGGATACCGCGAGTGGCAGATGAGAGAAGAGACGCGGTCGCTCGATCCAACGAAGGCCGGCATCATCGTCTGCGATGTCTGGGACCTTCATTGGTGCCGCGGGGCCAACGAACGCCTGTCGGCTCTTCTGCCCCGCATGGAAAAAGTGTTGACCTCGGCCAGGGAACATGGCGTGACGATCATCCATGCCCCTTCGGACACACTCGAGTTTTATGAGGGCAATCCCGCGCGGGAAAGGATTCGGAACATGCCGCGGATCGAACCTCCTTCTGTGGAGACCCGATCATCCGGTGAAAAAGATCCCGATCCCCCATTGCCGGTCGATGCCTCCGACGGCGGTCCGGATACGGCGGATAACCCCGGCCGGGTAAACGAGAGAGTATGGTCGCGCCAGCACCCCTCGATCTCGATCGATCCCGAACGCGATCTCATCAGCGATGACGGCAGGGAGATCTACTCTTTCCTCGAATCCGGCGGAATACAAACGGTATTCATCATGGGCGTACACACCAACATGTGTGTACTCAACCGGACCTTCGGAATCAAACAGATGGTTCGGTGGGGAGTCGATATTTCACTGTGTCGGGACCTGACCGACGCGATGTACAACCCGGCCATGCCGCCCTATGTCTCGCATGCGGAGGGTACCGGCCTGGTAATCGAATACATCGAGAAGTTCTGGTGCCCGTCGGTAATGAGTGAGGATCTGCTGTGAGTTCTCGACCCGCCGATACGCTGCGTGGGATGAATGAATCCAAACTGCGCGTGCTGCGGGCATTCGAATTTCAACGTCCCGATCGGATCCCCAGATTCGATACTTTTTGGGAGTATCCGGATTCATGGCGGGAATATTTCGGCGCCAAATCGACCCTGAGCGATATCTATATTCGTGTACCCGAGGAGGGAACTTTTCCAACGCGGAAAAAGCATCTGAAGCGGGCAGGACCATGGGAGTATTTTTGCGACGGCTGGGGACGGGTGTGCCGGAGCAAAGACGGCGCGGCCTTTCTTGAAACCATATCCGTTCCCATTGCGGAGCCTGCCGATGTAGACGCCGTCCGCTTCGACCCGGCCGAGATCGAGTGGCGGTATCCACTCGATTCATTGGTGGAGCAGAAGCAGGCGTACTGTGTATTCGGAAAGACCGGAGGTCCGTTTCTGCGGTCGACATATGTACGGGGCGAGACGCAGTTTCTGATGGATATCGCCGCCGATCCATCCCTTGCCAAGGCGATCGCCGACAAGGTCGCGGATCATCTCATCGGCATCGGGGTGCAGCAACTGAAATCTTGGGACCTGTACGATACGGGTATCTGGATATTCGATGATATGGGTGATAATAGAGGGCCGCTCTTCAGTCCCGAAAGTTTCGAGCGGGTTTTTCTGCCTGCATACAAAAGGATGATATCGGCATATAAGCGTGCCGGTGCCGAATATGTGGTGCTGCACTCGGACGGAAATATCCTGCCGATAGCAGACATACTCGTCGATGCGGGAATAGATGGTTTGAATCCATTGGAGCGCAAAGCAGGAATGGATCCGGAGGAGATACGAAGGCGATATCCCTCGCTGATTCTGATAGGCGGAATGTGTAACGCGAACGTCCTGCCGTTCGGTAGAAAAGATGAAATCATCTCTCAGACCAAGCGACTGATAGACTTGGGCAGAGACGGCGGATTCGTTATCGGAGCACATTCGATCGGCCCGGATGTCTCTCGTGAGAATTTTGAAGCATATCACCGCACCTGTCTTTCCGCCGGCAAGTATGGAGGGGAAGAAGGGCGCCCGGGGGAAATACGACGTCGGAAGGAGCGTGTACCATGGTAAATTCTACGTTGCTGCATCCGGATATACTCCGGACATTGGCGAAGAGCGGACACGGATCCCGGATTCTTATTGCAGACGGGAATTATCCCTTTCTCACCGCCTCACCACCGGGAGTGACGATCGTCTATCTTAATCTGCGGCCCGGTCTGGTTACCGTCACGGATGTTCTCGAGACTCTGTTGACGGCCGCGACCATCGAGGCGGCATCGGTAATGGCCCCTCCGAAAGACATCTCACCGCCTATTTTTGATACATTCTCTACGCTGCTGCCGGATGGAATGAGCATAGAGCGCATTGGCCGATTCGATTTTTATGAGCGAGTGAGGCAGCCGGATACGTCTCTGGTGATTGCGACGGGAGAACAGCAGAGATTCGCAAATATCCTCCTGACGATAGGAGTACGTGTCTTTGAATGACGGTCGAGTGAGAGTCGATATGAGGAGGATGAATGAAGAGCCGTAGTTGCGGGAAGCATGCACTTTCACTGCCGGTCCTTGGCATCGGATGCTGGTCGTTCGGGGGTGGCGAGTATTGGGGCAGACAAGATCAGAAGGATGTCGATTCGATAGTTGCCGCCGCGCTCGAGCACGGCTGTAATTACTTCGATACCGCGGAAGTCTACAACGAAGGCCGGAGCGAGGAATCCCTCGGGAAGGCGCTCCAAGGGAAGCGTGAAACAGCGATAATCGGAAGCAAGATCAGCCCGGATCATCTTTATCCGGGAACACTGCAGAAGCATTGCGAAGAGAGCCTCCGCCGGCTGCAAACCGAATATATCGATCTCTATATGATTCATTGGCCGGTGAATACGGTATCCATGAAACACTATTCGGAAGATGAGGACATCTTGGATCAGCCTCCCAATATCCTGGAGGCCATGGAACTGCTCGAAGATTTACGAATCCAAGGCAAGATACGATTCATCGGGGTAAGCAACTTCGGTGTGTCACAGTTAGATGAGATCGAGTCATTTTCCGTGTGTGTAAATGAAGTATGTTACAACCTATTGTCCCGGAGCATCGAACTGTCTATTATGCCCCATTGTAAAAAAATGGGCATAGGGCTAATCGGATACATGCCGTTGATGCAGGGGCTATTAACGGGTAAGTTCACCTCACTCGATGAGATCCCCTGGCAGCGAACCAGGTCCCGGCATTTTTCGGGCGAGCGGAAAGGGTCGCGGCACGGCGGTGGCGGATATGAGAGCCTAGTCATCCGGACCATGAAAGAGCTTTCCGACTTTGCCGCAGAAGCCGGCATCGAGTTGCGGCATCTTGCCCTTGCATGGTCTTTAGCGAGGGAGGCGGTTACCTGTACCGTGAATGGGGTGCGCAGCATCGAACAACTAGTGGATAACATCTCCGCGGTAGATGTATCGCTGGATTCCGATATCTACACACGATTGAACGATATTACATCACCATTGATGCATGCAATGGGAGGCAACGCCGATCTGTATGAGAGTGATGAGGATTCCAGGATCTATTGATATATTGTGGCAATGAGAAGACCACATGGAAACTTGAAGGACGCAGATGGTTGATCGTGAACTGAAGACTCCGTTGTATATCCAAGTGTTTGAGGCTCTCCTTCGTCAGATAACGGACGGCACATACTCCCGTGGACAGATGCTGCCCGCGGAGAAGGATCTCGCCGATATGTATAGTGTCGATCGGCAGACCGTGCGACGTTCCTTGGAGCTATTGGCGAATGATGGAGTTGTTGAAAAGAGAGCGGGTGTCGGTTCATTTGTTCAAGACTTTGCTACCCGCTCTCAGGCCCCGAAAAATGGAATCGGTACGTTCGCGTTTATCTTACCGGGGCCTCTTCAAGGGGTAGAACGTATTACCGAGCCGTTCAATGCGAAGCTGTTCTCGGCAATAGAACAGGAATGTCGAAAGCGGGGGTATTATCTCACATATACGACGGTGAAGCAGGTCGAAGATCTGCGGTTTCTTCCTGAAAAAGTCGCGGGCATCTTCATCGTAAGCCATGTGGAAGATACGATAATCGATGAAATCATTGTGCGAGGGTATCCCGCCGTCGTGATCAACAACTTCCATCCTGCATGTATCTCCATATTGGAAGATTCCTTGGGAGGCGCCCAGGAGGGCGTATCGTATCTCATACATGCAGGTCATCGAAACATTGGATATATCGGCGGAATACCGGGATATATTACCTCTGAGGATCGGTTTACCGGGTTCATACGGGCCTGCATCGACGCGGGGTTGGATTGGCACGCGATGGCGCAGGAGAGCGGCGACTGGACCTTCGATGGCGGATTCCGATGCATGCAGTCCATTTTGGGACGACCTTCGGAGATTCCAACGGCCGTATTCGCCGCCAATGACATGATGGCCTTCGGAGCGGTGGAAGCAATACAGAGCCTTGATTTGACCGTACCGGACGATATCAGCATCATCGGCTTCGACGACATCGATCAGTGTCGTTATGCGACACCGCATCTTTCGACGGTCGGTGTCGATGTCGAGTTGACGGCCACGGTAGCGGTGACGAATTTGTTTCACCTTCTTGGCGGTGATATCGACAGCGCCTATAAGATCATTATCCCGACGAAACTCATTATTCGCGACACCGTGAAGCGTGTGGAATAGCGATCTTCCCTTGATACTCGTCCACTTGTGAGACTACAATGCTGCATCTTGTTATTAGAACGTACGGAAAGGACAGTCCTGCATGAACATCGACAAACCGAATCTGGATATGCTCCGCGCCAAGACGGCCTTCATCAGCGATATGGATGGCGTCATCTATCACGGGAACCGTTTGCTGCCGGGCGTGAAGGAGTTCTTCGCGTGGCTCATCGCCGAAGGCAAGGAATATCTCTTCCTGACCAACAGCTCCGAACGTTCTCCCCGGGAGCTGCACGAGAAACTGTCCAGGCTGGGGCTGGAAGTCCCGGAGGAGCACTTCTATACCAGCGCCATGTCCACGGCGCTGTTCCTCTCCTCCCAGAAACCCGGCGGCAGCGCCTACGTGATCGGCGAGCCGGGACTCATCAACGCCCTCTACAACGTGGGCTACTCCATGAACGACGTCAATCCCGACTACGTGGTGCTGGGGGAGACGACTGCGTACAACTACGACACCATCAAGAAGGCCACCAGGCTGGTGATGAAGGGCGCCAAGCTGATCGGCACCAATCCCGACATCAGCGGCCCCGGCGAGGACGGTATCGTCCCGGCCACCGGGGCCCTCACCACGCCCATCGAGATGGTCGCCCGGGTGAAGGCCTACTATCCGGGCAAGCCGAACCCGCTGATGATGCGTAACGCCCTGAAGAAGATGGGCTGCCGTCGGGAGGAGACCGCCATCGTGGGCGACCGGATGGACACCGACATCCTCTCCGGTATCGAATCGGAGATCGACACGGTGCTGGTCTTGAGCGGCGTCACCTCGCCGGACGACCTGAATGAGTTCGCCTATCGCCCCAAGTATATCCTCGAGAACGTAGGGATGATTCCGGCAGGTTGACACGGGAGATTCGGAGCGTTGGCCGGGCGAGATTAGTTTCCAAAACTAATCCTATGAGGACCATCAATGTTCACGCCGCCAAGACCCATCTCTCCCGGATCCTCAAGGAGATCGAGGAGGGGGAAACCCATTTCATCTGCAAGAACGGCAAACCCATCGCCGATCTCTCGCGGCACGTCTCAAAAAGTCGCACCAAGGTAGACCCTCTCCTGTCACAAATAGAAATCCGGTATGATCCAACCGAACCGTTGGCAGACGACGAGTGGTTGCTCACACCACGCAGCCGTCGGCCTGGAGCACGGCCCTGAGCGCATCGGTGTCGACATCGGCCGGATGGACGGCACCCCCTTCGGCAACCATACGGTCGATAAGTTCCGA
>CAZAKE010000196.1:0-2764 GCA_964485495.1 uncultured Spirochaetales bacterium | reverse complement strand
CGATCAGCGTAGTCCGTGCCCCGTGCCTGGCACTCGCAATGGCGGCGGCGATACCGGCGGGACCGCCGCCTACGACGATGACCTCACTCTCGATTCCGGATCTCACATCGAACTCCATCCGCATGGTACGACTCCTTTCCCTATTCCCCGAGATGGGGTGATCTGATACTATCATATCACACAATGAAGCGTACAAGAGAAAGGAGATCGATGATGCCCGTAAAAGACATACACAGATACTTGGACCACGCGGTGTTGAAGCCGGAGATGACCCGGCAGGAGGCGATCGACGCCATCCAACTGGGGATCGACTACAAGGTGCGCACCGCATGCGTGCGGCCGTGCGATATCGAGTTGGCGGCGAAGATGTGCAAGGGCACGGAGACCGAGGTCAGCTGCGTCCTCGCATTTCCCCACGGCTGTACCTCCAGCCTGGTGAAGGCCGACGAAGCCCGCCGCTACATCGCGGCCGGCACCAACGAGATCGATATGGTGGCGAACTTCGGATTTGTCCGATCGGGGATGTGGGACGAGGTTACCGCCGACATCAAGGCCGTCACCGATGTCGCTAAACCCGCCGGCGTGCTGGTGAAGGTGATCTTCGAGACCTCCTATCTTACCATCGACGAGATCAAGCGTACCGTAGAGTGCGCCATCGAGGCCGGAGCCGACTTCGTGAAGACCTCCACCGGTTTCGGGGGCGAGGGTGCCACCGTCGAGGGTGTCAAGGCGATGCTGGAAACCGCGGCGGGGCGTATCAAGGTGAAACCTTCCGGCGGCATCAGGGACAGGGCCAAGGCCGAGATGTTCGTCGAGATGGGGGCCATGCGGATCGGCAACGGGTTCACCTCGACCAAGGCCATCTGCGAAGGCGAGGGCGCCGGCGGCGGGAACTACTGATGTCGGGAGCGATTGTCGTCATCGGGAGCTCGAATATCGATTTTGCCATGAAGATGGACCGCTTGCCGATGCGAGACGAGAGCGTTACCAACGCATCGTTTATGCAGACCTTCGGCGGCAAGGGCGCCAACCAGGCGGTCGCCGCCGCACGGGCCGGCGGGGAGGTCTTCTTCGTCAACTGCGTGGGAGACGATCCCTACGCCGAGACGATGGTCTCCGGCTACAAGAAGAGCGGCGTCAAGACCGACTACATCTTCCGTGAGAAGGGCGTCTCCAGCGGCACGGCCCTGATCATGATCGGGGAGGGGGGACACAACTACCTCTCCGTGGCCCCCGGCGCCAATTACCGTCTTACGCCTGAGCGTATCGATGAGCTCAGGGACCTGATCGCCTCGGCGGCCTACATCCTCATGCAGTTCGAGATCCCCGCCGCAACCGTCCGGCGGGTCTTGGAGATCGCCCATGAACTGGACGTTCCGGTGATCTGGAACTACGCCCCGGCCCAGGAGAGCGATCGGGCTCTGCTGAAATTTGTGCATATTCTCGTCGTGAACGAGCCCGAGGCGACGGTCCTGTCGGGGACGGAGGTCACCGACATCGACTCGGCCAGGAAGGCGGCCGAGAAGCTACAGCGCTTGGGTGTACACACCGTGATCGTCACCCTGGGAGAGAACGGATCGGTGGTGGTCTCGCCGGAGGGCGACCAGCACATAGCGGCCTTCTCGGTTGAGGCGGTGGACACCACCGCGGCCGGAGACACCTATTGCGGCTGCCTGGCGGTGGCGCTGGCAGAGGGCAAGGAGTTCACCGAGGCGGTCCGCTTCGCCGGCGCCGCGGCGGCCCTCTCGGTCCGGAAGATGGGCGCCCAGCCCTCCACTCCCTGGCGCGAGGAGATCGAGGAGTTTCTCGGCAGTCGGTAGGTAGAAACAGCCGAGACGACATTTCTTCAGAGTATGAGACAAATCTTGTACCCTCAGACCGTATGCATTATAATATGATTGCAAGATGATGGCATGAATTGATTGCATCGAGGTGAGAGTATGAAGACGATTACCGTACGCGGCATAAGCGATCGACTCGAGGAGGCTCTGAAGAAGGTGGCCGGTAATTCTCACACGAGCGTCAACAAGACTATCGTGGCGCTCCTCGAAGACGCCCTTGGTTTCGGCACCGAAACGTTTCGGATATATCACGATCTCGATCACCTGGCCGGAACCTGGACCGAAGAGGAATATGCCGCGTTTCAGGACTCGATACGAGAATTCGAGCAGATCGAAGAGGATCTCTGGAAGTGAGGACGGTCTCTATCGACACGAATGTGTATTCCGCCTTCAAGCGGAACGACGAAAGGATTGTTTTCGCCCTACAACGCATAGATACTATTCTAGTTGACATCACCGTACTCGCGGAGCTGTTGTGCGGTTTCAAGCAGGGCATGCAAGAAAAACGAAATCGTGAGGAACTCGAAGCCTTTCTAAACAACAGGCGTGTCTCGGTCGTAGATCACGACATGGCAACCGCCGAGTTCTATTCCAACATCTTTCTGTCTTTGAAGAGGAAGGGCAAGCCGATTCCCGTGAACGACATCTGGATCGCCGCCTCGGCCATGCGGCACGGATCCGCGCTCTTCACGCTGGATGACCACTTTGGGGAGATCGACGGACTCTTGTTGAAGCGTGACTATTAGTTGACCGTAAAGGTAGGCATGTTGTCGACATTATCCCGAATTCGGGATAACCTGGACAAAGGGAATGTGTACATCGCCGCCCACTTCTCCTTTATCACCGACATGCCCATAACCGATGCAAATATCGAGGATATGATCTCCTACGGGAGGAGCCGGTGGAAAATAGAAAACGGAAAC
>CAZAKE010000195.1:4496-8660 GCA_964485495.1 uncultured Spirochaetales bacterium | reverse complement strand
GGCGCACACTTCTGCCGTGTCGCGGTGAACACCCGGACCGGAGGGGTGAAGGTGCTGAAATATTTCGCCCTGCAGGATGCCGGAACGCCGATCAATCCGGAATACGCCCTGGGACAGATCTACGGCGGCGTGGTGAAGTCTCTCGGGCATGCGCTCTTCGAGGAGATGATCTTCGATGACGAGGGGCGCTGTCTGACTGCCGACCTGCGGAGTTACGGTGTACCCATGATCGGGGATATTCCCGAAGATTTCCGGGCCATACTCATCGAGACGGACGATCCGTACGGGCCGTTCGGGGCGAAATCGGTCTCCGAGATCAGCGTGAATGGCGCCGCTCCGGCCGTTGCTTCGGCGATTTACGACGCGGTGGGGGTCTGGATGCGTGATTGGCCCTTCAGCCCCGAGAAGATCCTGGTCGCACTGGGAAAGATACAGAAGTAGCATCGCGGATGCGGTAAGGCGCAGGAGATCGAAGTCACCTTGCGCTCCTCTGTGGAGGAGGGCACGCGCCTTACCGTTTCGATCCCCGGCTGATTCCCGCTACACGCCGCCGAAAGCGATCTTCCAGCCGGAAACGAAGATCTTCTCTTCGCCGGGCGCTATTTCGACAGCTCCAAAATAGTGTCGCATCTGCACCAGCCTGCTGCTCAGGACCAGCCTGGTATGGGATACTTCCGACGCCGGGAAGTCGGCGTGGATCACAATCCGCACGTTGGTAGATCCCACTGCGGATGACAGGGTCCACGAGCCGGACGGTTTTTCTTCTCCGACAAAGATAAGATCCCGCGTGTCCCGATGCTCCGGATTCAGCCCTTGAGAGATGATCTCACCTGAATCGATGGTGGTCTCCAGCCGGGCGTCATCATCGAAGAGCTCCCTGTTCCAGGCCGGATTAATATCGGGGTGCACCGTCATGGGGCCACTGCCCGTGTTGGTTACGCGGTGACGGACCGAGAATCCGGCATCCATCAGTTCGATGGTGGTCTCGATATGCAAGCCGTCCTGCACGTCTGCGGTGAATACCGCGTGGGTGGGGTTTCCCATCTCCACTGTGTAGGCCTCTCGGGCGCCGATCCCGACCCGCCACCGGTACTCAGGCGGTGAGAGCTGGAAGTCGTATCCGTCGGTATGCGGTGCCGAGGTGACGTTCGCGTAGATTTGCGGAACGGCAAGGAGTTCGGTGTTTGATTCCTTGTGTACCAGCGAATAGATTCGTGCCCCGAGTTCGGGCAGGACGACGGCCTCGAAGTTTCCATTCTCGAGCACCACGGCACGGTAGGTCTTGCCGAAGTCATGCCGAAAGTCTTCCGGAGCGCCGATGTCCTCCCGAAGGTAGGAGACGTTGGCCTCGAGACAGGCATCCACGAACCGATCTACCAGCTTTCGGTCCGGCGGGGGGGCGAGGATCAACTCGTCTCCGCGAAGCACGTATTCCCCCGGGGCGTGCACTATCCTTGCGGCCATCTCGGCGGATCGGACAGCGAATACGCGGCGTCGTGATTCCTCCGACGGCGCGGCCTTCTCGGCGGCGTCCCACAACCGCTTTCCCTGTTCCATCAACTTTGGCGTGAACAGGTCCGGCATCAACAGCTGAGAGTAGCGGTACATGTGGACATCGTCCGCGCGTTCGGCGTCTTCGAGGGTGAAGAGGTACTCCAGGATCGGCGCCGCGGCATCCTTCCCGAAATATCCTTCGGCCCATTCGCTCATCAATGCATCCACCGACAGGTCGGGATTCCAAAGGAGTTTTGACTGGACGTACTGTCTGAGGTGCTCGAATTGGCCGCCGGTGCAGGCCGATCCTTGGCAGAACATGGCAGGGACTCCGATGTCACGGTAGATTCTGAAGTCGTTACCGATACGACGGAAGTTACCGGTGGGAAGGAGATAGTGTCGATAGTTCACATAGTAGTCCCAGATGAGGATATTCGGAGTCAGTTTCCGCCATCTTTTCAGCCGTTCCAAAAACGGTGCATTCAGTTCGCACTCGTCGAGGCCGTGGTTGTAGCATCCGTAGTTGTGACAAAGAACGATGAGTACGTTCTCTCTGGGCTTCATCGCCTTGGGCGGCTCTACCGTCCACTGGTATGCGAGTGTCGCGATGACCCTGTCCGGAAAGCGTTCCGCGACCCTGTTGACAAGCGTGAGGACCTGACCCATGTGGGAGCCTTCCCGTTCATCTACCTTCGCGCACTCGGGACACTCACAGTAGTTGTGCCAGTCGTTCTGGCCGACGGCGAAGATCCGGCGTCTCGGATGGGCCCGGATCCATCGGGCCATCGTTTCCGCGGCTACGTCTGCCACCTCGGGATTAGTGGCGCACAGCTGCGGCCGTTCCCTGCGGCGGTATCCGTCCACCAGGGAGTAGTATTCCGGATGGGAGTCGAAGAAGCGATCCGTGGGGACGAGGCCCGAGAAGGAATGGCCCCATGAGTGGGGACGTTCCACCGGTCCCCACCGGTCGTCGTCGCCGTCGTGAACGTTGAGCATCAGCTGCAGGGCCCTCTCGGGTCGCTGCGCGTCCGGATAGAAGACGTGCCGGTACGAGAACGCTCCCGTAGAAGCAACCGGAGAGTTCGGCAGTTCGATCCTGTCGAGTTGCGGGTATTCGGGGTTGTCCGGATGGTAGAAGCCTGTACCCAGCGACTCCAAAAAGGCGGTTACCGCGTAGTGGGTCCCTCGTCTGTACAACCCGGTGAGGAGGAGGTCCCTGCCTCGCACATCGATGCGGTACTCGTCTCGGTCACGCAGCCCGGGATCCGCGGATTCCGTCCGGCCGACGAAGATGGTCGGGATCCGCGGGGTCTTTCGCTCGCCCCATCTGATGGGCACACGGACGCCGCTGATCTGTCGTAGCGCCTCCTGGAGTCGTCGTGCCGCCTCGTTTTCCACCGGGTAGCTGCGTCCGGGGGTGACTATCTGGTAGTTGGTCCCGCCGTTCTCTATTACCGTCATGTTCATCGCCATAGTGCCGTCTCCTATTGTGCTGCTCGCTTTACGGATGTGGGAAGACACAGCGCTGATAAACCCTCCCACCGGTCCTCATTGCAGGACTCCGCCCCAGATCCTCGGAAAGTAGAGCCACAGGTGTCCGAGATCATCGTTTTCACCGAGCATAATTTCGCCGTCCCTGCCGGTGACCGCATCGCCGAAGTGATACCCGTATCTGCGCCGCTCGAGGGTGGACACCGCGACTCCCAGGTCTCTGAAGGTCTTTTCCCCGGGGTAGCGGCAATACAGCCGGGAGATGCCCTCGCCGGCGAAACAGAAGATCCGTCCGTCGAAGGTGGCGGCCATCGGACCTACCGGCGCGAGGTCGATTCGTGCCAGAGGGTCGCTCCAGCCCTGCTCGTCCAGATACGAGAAGAGGTTGCCGTCCGCATCGACGGTAAAGAGGGTCCCGCTTCCCGGTTCCCGGGCCCAGATGATGGTGTCGCCGGTCACATTTCCGCCGGACGGCGACCCGCTCGGCCGGATGCACCGGCGTAGATCCGGCCGTCCGGACCGGTCGAGAGTGACCAGCAGGAATCTGACTCCGGATGCTCCGTGAACTGGTACCAACGGCTGGTGTACATGGTCGTCTCCTACTATCGTTCCGTCTTGATCACGAAAACCAGCACAATAGAGCCGATAACCCCGAGCAGGAGTACTCCGAAAATGATCGGCTTCGAGTGTACCAGGAATACACACGATACGGTAATCATGGTCCACATGATGCCCATGGCCGCAATTTTGGATTGCAACGACATCGCCTTCGTCTCCCGATATCGCCGGATATATGGCCCGAAGAGTCTGTTTCTGATAAGCCAGGAATACAAACGGTCGGAGCTCCTGACGAAGCAGGCGGCCGATACGAGCAGGAACGGTGTGGTAGGCAAACCCGGCAGGAGTATACCGACGAATCCGAATGCAAGGAGCAGCAGACCCGCGATCACCAAGAGTACCTTGATCATATCACGAGGGTACTCTCCGCCGTCGGGAAGGTCAAGGCGAATTTGCCTCCCGTTCACATATCCTCACTAGACAATTGGATTATTCGCTCAGGATGGGGACAAGTTGTATCAGATACTCATTTCTTTTCAGGGATGAATTCGACGTTGCGATTCTTCCTACGTTCATCACGGTCTTATCACTAAGACGATCTCCTATTGAAGAAGATACAAC
>CAZAKE010000195.1:0-4396 GCA_964485495.1 uncultured Spirochaetales bacterium | reverse complement strand
TGAAGAAGATACAACGAAGATATGAAACGGCATCTTGTGGTATCATGACGGAATCGCACAGCGACGGAGGAATGTGTATGAATGAGGACACCCATATTGCCAAAATGCTTCAGAGGTTTTCCGATCCTCCCGCCTCGTGCAGGACTATGCCGCAGTGGTCGTGGAACGAGGAGATCGAGAGAGACCGGATCACCGCCGTCCTGGGGCAGTTCAAGGAGCGGGGATGCGGCGGTGTCTTCATGCATCCGCGGCCGGGAATCATGGTGGACTACCTCTCCGAGCGATGGTTCGACCTATGGGATTTCGCCATGCGGGAGGCCGAAAGGCTCGGGCTGGAGTGGCACATCTACGACGAGTTCACCGCAGCCGGCGGCAATGCCGGAGGCCACGTAGTCGCGCGGAGTCCGCAGGCGGCCGCCCAGGAGATTCGGGTCGTGTCCGCCCCGGACCCGATTCATCTGACGGGTAGGCGGGACATCGTGGCCCTGTTCCGATACGCTGCCGAAGGAGATGTTGTCGAGTGGCTTCCTCACGAGGATCTTGTTGCGGCGTCAGACTGCGAAGGTGAAACCGGAGACTGCTTTTTGGCCGTAATCGCGGGATTCTCCGGTACCGGCACTCGCCGGAACGGCCTTGCCCCGGCCGATCTCTTCCATCCGGACACGGCCGGTACCTTCATTCGTACGACCCACGAACGGTATGCGATCCGGAGCGGTGACGGTTTCGGAACTACGGTGCGGTTCGTGTTCAACGATGAACCCCACGTGAACGTCGGGAGGAACGGGTATCCCTACTCCCCATATATCAGGAAGGAGTTCCGGGAGGAGCATGGATACGATCTCGAGGAGCGTCTCGCAGCCCTCTGCTTCTGGGAGGAGGACAGCCCCGCGGTGCGGTACGACTACTACACCACACTGAACCGTCTGTATAATGATAACTTCGTGCGCCCCCTTTACGACTGGTGTGCCGACCATCGGCTCGAGTTCACCGGTCACTTCATGGAACACGAGTGGCCCTCCCCCCACTGCCAGCCCGATTCGATGGCATCTCTGCGCTGGATGCAGGCCCCCGGCAACGACCTACTGGGGTTCCAATTCGTCACGAGCTCCCACAGGGAGAACGGAATCTACTTCCTCAATCTCAAAGAACTCACCAGCGTGGCCTCTCAGTACGACCGGAAACACGTCATGGTTGAATCCTGCGGCGGCGGCGGGTATCAGGCCGCCTTCGACATCTTCAAACCTACCGAAGACTATCTCCTGGCCTTCGGTGTCAACAGCATGGATCCTCATCTCTCCCACTACAGCCTGGTGGGTGCCAGGAAGTACGACTTCGCCCAGACCCTGAGCGACCACTCGAGCTGGTGGCCCTACTATCGCACGCACGCGGACCACGTGGCCCGCGTCATCGCGGCGATGGATGATTCCCGGGAGTACAACCGTGTCCTGCTCCTTCATCCCACCACCACCGCATGGATGTACCATCAGCCTGCGGGATTCCCATGGGACGATGGTCCAAACCGGAAGGTGATGGACCGGATCAGGGAGTCACAGATAGAGGCGGCGCTCAGTTTGTATCGTTCCCAGGTGGACTTCGATCTCGGCGACGAGTGCCTCATGGCCGAGTCCGGTCATGTGTTCGGGGGGAAGCTCCACGTGGGAGCCCGGGAGTACGGCGTCGTGGTTTTCGCCGGGAATATGGAGACCTGGACCGAGTCGACCTTGGGGCTCATCAGGGGGTTGCTCGATGGAGGAGGGATCCTGCTTCATACGGGAGAGCTGCCCGTACGGATCGACGGACGGGTCGATTCGCGTCCGGCGGAACTACCTGACCGATTTCCCGAGCAGCTACTCCGGTTTGTCGACATGGATACACTGGTTCACCGGCTGCGGGAACTCGTGCCCCCGTACCTCCGGAGCCCGGACGGCAGTCCCTTGCCCGGCGAGCTGGTTTGGCGTCGATCCGTGCTGCCCGACGGGACCCGGATCTTCTTCTGTTGCAATCCCTGGGAGGAGCGGCTTACGTTCGACCTGCGGCTGGAGGGAGGGTATCTATACGAATTGGATACCGGTGCCGGCACGCTTTCTCCGCTCGAGACATCCGATCCCGTCGATGGTACATGGCGTATTGTGCATGTGGATCTATATCCACGGAACCATCTTCTACTGATCGCTTCCTCCGTCGAGATCGACTCCGTCCACGACGTATCTTCTGCTCAGGATTCGGTTGTCGCGGTTCGGGCTGAGACCGGCGGCGAGGGCTCCCGAGCGAAGACTCCGCTGGAGGTTCGTTTCATCGGTGCCGAACCCGCAGAACCGAACCTGATGGTCGTGGATTTCTGCGACCTGGAGACGTGCGGTCGGACCGTTACCGATATCAACACCGTGGTCGCCGACAGGTTGAACTGGGACTTGCAGGGGTGGAACGCGAGTCCCTGGCTCATGGCGGGTGGAATAAAACCTTTCAATGGGAACGTGTTCAAGACCGCGGTCGGAACCGGCGGTGAATATCGCGTTCGGTATCGTTTCCACCTTTCCGCCGACTTCACTGCGGAGCAATACGCAACCTGTCTCCTCGCGATCGAACGACCGGAGCGGTATACCGTGTCTCTCAACGGCCGCATCATCCCGACGACCGAGTTCATCACCTGGTTCGACATCCGCATGGGACGAGCCCCGGTGGGTTCGCTACTCACGGCAGGCGAAAACATCGTCGAGTTGCATGCGACTCGGTGGGACGTCGTATGCGAACCGGCGCCGATCTACCTCGGCGGGAGATTTTCCCTTCAGCCGGTGGAGAGGGGGTTTGCGGCCGCTCCCGTCACACAACTCGGGCTCGAGGACTGGACCCGTTCGGGAATGCCCTTCTATCCGTGGAAGGTAATCTACAAATTTGGGGTTCCCCAGGACGCGCCGACCGACCGGTTCCGAGTCGAACTGGGCCGCTGGGGAGGATCACTTGTCTCCGTCCGTTGGAACGGCGTCGAGGTCGGTGAGATCTTCCATCCACCCTATTCCCTGAATTTTCAGACACCTTCGGACGATCAATCCTCCAGAGGATCCGGCAATACCACCGCATCGAGAACGGCCGCACCACTTGAGTTGACCGTGGTCGGGAACATGAGGAACATGATGGGGCCGTTCTTCGCCGAGGGAGTGCCCGTCGCTCCCAGGTGGGCCGCCGGGGCCGACCACATGCCCCCCGGCGACCGGTATCGGACCGTACCCTCCGGACTCTTTACCCCTCCTCGGGTGTACGGCTATACTGAAGACGGGTGTGTGTGAGGGAGAGGGAACAGGAGCGAGGGGGTGTGATGGGAAATACCGAGAATAGGGTGTCTCGGGGAGCGGCGGGGTATGGACTCGTCATGGTGAAACAGGACATGGATCAGGTTCCCGACTGGCCTCCGCCGGCGGGATATGCCTTCTATCCCATGCGGCAGGACGACATCGGCCTGTGGGTGGATATAGAGCGTGATGCGGAACCCTATGTCGAGATCGACCACCGTGCATTTTACGCCTCCTTCGGCAGCGATATCCAAGCCCTCGGACAACGCTGCTTCATCCTGCAGGACGACCACGGCATCGGGATCGGGACGGTGAGCGCATGGTACGAGGACGACTTCCACGGCGAGGCGTGGGGCCGGGTACACTGGGTAGCCCTGCGAAAGGCCTATTGGGGAAAGGGGTTCGGGCGGGTACTGGCATCTTTCGTTCTCAAAAAACTCGCCTCGAAACACGATAAGGCCTACCTTGTAACGCAATCGGCTCGCATTCCGGCCATACATCTCTATCTGAAGTGCGGCTTCGTTCCCTTGATTGACTCGGAGGAGGGGCGTATCGGTTGGCGGGAGGTGAGGGAAAATCTGGGCCACCGAGTATTGGCTGATCTCGACCGGTTCGAGTTCGACGGCAACCCTAAAGGCGGAGGTACAGTGTAGTGGGGGGCACGATTCATAGAACTCTCCGGCTGCTGCAGGATGCGCTCGAACAACTCGGTGTCGAGGTAGTGCCGGAGCTGAAATCTCCGCGTTCCGGCCGATCCATGGCCAGGATCGATATCGCCGAGATGGAGCGGATCGGTGTGATCATCCACAACGCGATGAATGTGCAGGAGCGGAGCTTTCATACTCCCGAGCACATCTTCGATCTTGTGGACCCCGCAAAACCCCATTCCACCTTGGCGGCGCTCTTCCACGACATCGTCTATTTTCATGTGGATCAGGGCTTCATTCCCGAGATCGAGACCATCCTAACTCCGTTCATCACCGTCGAGGACGGCGAAATCAGTCTGATCCACGAGGAATCTCCTACCGATGATGAGGGGGCCGATCGGGCCTATGCCGGCTGCCTGGCCGTGTTCGAATTCGAGCCGGGGCAGGAGCTGTCGCCGTTCG
>CAZAKE010000194.1:0-8734 GCA_964485495.1 uncultured Spirochaetales bacterium | reverse complement strand
GAGCTCACTCTCTCGAATACCGGGAAACCTTTCCCGGAGGAAATAGATATTGAAAGTACCGACACTCTTGGCTTACGATTGATTAGTTCTTTAGTTGCCCAACTAGGCGGCGCCATAGACCTGAAGCGGGAACCGCACCCGGTCTTTACCATCCGCTTTCCGATGGAAGGGGAATAACAACCGGCGAAGTAGAGAAATGATTACACTAACGTGGCGAACAAAGCTATTACTTTTACTTATTATCCTTGCCCTCGGATCCTTTTTATTCCAAATACTGTATCTCATCCCCTGTATTAAAGAGAACAATATCGAAATACGAACGGAACAGCAGGAGCAAAATGCCTTTTTTATTGCTATGCAAATTGAAAGCACCGTACAACGCTTCGAAAGCAGGATAAACGTGTCCCTTCGGTAAGCGTGCGTAGCTGAATTAATTCGGCGCAGGCGGCCCGACCGTGCGCCCGCCCGCCGCACAATCCGCCGTCGTCATAGCTCTCCCTGTAGTTCCACGGCATCCACCGTTTGGGGTTTGTGTTGAGCTCGGAATGGTGTTTCTCGAGCATCGTCAGGTAATCGAACGGGTCGGCTCCGTTGAGAGCGCAGGTGTGGATTAGGCTCATGTACAGGCTCCGACGGCAGCGCCGTGTGGAGTCTTGAAGAACAGCGGGTTCTTTCTGTGCGAGCGTATCCTGAGGACTCCGGTGGTGGGCCGCAAGAGTTACTACGGCTCGGGCACCCAATGGAGCGCTCGGTTTACCGCGGTGATGTTCAGCATCTTCGAGACCCTCGCGCTGTGGCAGATCAACGAGCTCGAGTGGCTTCGCGATTACCTGAGAGCCTGCGCGTTGGCAGGCGGCCGGCGAGCTTGCCCGCGACTTGCGCATCGAGATCACCCAGACCGATGAACATAAGTCGCTGTGGAACGTATACATCGACCGTTACCACTACCATGGTTACACCCTCATGGCAGGTGCTCAGCTGCTCGCGCTTCTCGGTTTCGGCGCCTCGGCCTGGAAGATTGCCCCGCGGGAGTGGTTCATCGGATGGTTGGCGAAGATCAGAGTAGCGCGGTTACTGCCGCAACCACCGCTTCAAACTTTGGGGAAATCGTTTGCACATCGGAATGGCTCAATGCGTCTCCGGAAGGGTAGCGTAAACGAGGAGATTATGTGTGCATGAAAAGGACGGGCTCCTCTATTTCCTTCAGTTCAGGATAGATCGTGATCAGTTCAGACAGCAAAGCGTCAATGTGGTGCGTTCGCCGAATCGTACGACTCGCCTTGAGAATAAGCGCCTTGAAATATTTCTCGACTGCTTGGTGCATGTGATAGATGATGATTTCGGGATAGCCGTTCTCGTCGGAGAGCAATCGCGCAGTCTCAGCATCATGATTCGCCAGTGTAATCCACTGCCGTAGTTCACTCTCGCTCATAGAGCACCTTGCCGGTGTTAAGAACTTCCTGCCAGAAGCCGTATTGTGATTTCTGCCGTAGATCATCCGGTGACTCGACGAAAAGGTCGAGGCCGTAGTCTCTCGGGAAAAGAGCCCGGCTGATTTCCAGTGCCACGGAGTTTTTCTCGCGGCCCGAATCATCCACCACCAATAGATCGATATCACTGTCCGACCCGGCATTTCCTGTGGCATGACTTCCGAACATGATGATCGATTTCGGGTTCACGAGTTCCTTTATAGATGCTGTTATTTTCGTAATCGTGTGTGGGTCGACTCCCATGGACACTCCTACCTAAAGTATAGCTACTATCTCCGTTTTTTTGTACCTCTTTCTGCATTCGCTCTGGAAAAAAATCCCCGTATCTCGTCTTGCCGAATGAAAACCTGCCCGTTGGAAATCCTTTGTGCGGATAACACCGCCGTGTGTAGAGCCCTCGGGGTGGAACGGATAGCTTTCGCGGAGCGTCTGTGCTCCATCTACAGGATTCACGTTCTCCGGTAGGGCCGCTTCGTTCACGTGCCACACTTGCAAGAAGTACAAGCG
Source organism: uncultured Spirochaetales bacterium (assembly GCA_964485495.1). GTDB lineage: Bacteria > Spirochaetota > Spirochaetia > CAZAKE01 > CAZAKE01 > CAZAKE01. The sequence goes on along the minus strand of CAZAKE010000194.1, from coordinate 6,737 downwards.
GGGCTGCATATGTCCGGGGACCAAGGGCATCACCACCGCGCGGCAAACTGGAAACACGTCGGTATTGATACCTACTCCTGTCAGCCCTACAGCTCATGGCAGAAGGGTAGCGTTGAGCACGCCGTCGGGCTCACCCGACGGATCTGGCCCAAGAAAACCGACTACGCATTGATCCCAGACGAAGAAATCGCTATAGTCAAATACAGGTTGAACACACGGCTCAGAAGGCGCTTCGGTTTTCTCACTCCGCTCGAATATACTCTCAGTGTTGCGTTCAGTCCTTGAATGCGGGGAATCGATGAAGAAAAAACTAGACAACACTTCAGATACCTATACGCCACCCTTCACGGTTTCGGCAAAGGCGATTTCACTCGTGGCGGAGATATCGGCGATGATAGAGCGCTATGCGATCCGATTGGAACGTCAGGATTCATTGCGCCTGCGAAGAGCAAATAAAATAAAAACGATTCATTCATCGCTGGCGATCGAGGGGAACACCCTGACCGAAAGTCAGGTTTCCGATCTACTGGATGGGAAACGAGTGGTCGCTCCCGTTCGCCAGATTCAAGAGGTGAAAAATGCTATCGCCACCTATGACTTAATCGCCGAACTGAATCCTTTTGAGGCCGGCGATCTGTTACGAGCCCACAAGGTCTTGATGTCCGCCTTGGATGACCGTCCTGGAAGATTCAGGCAGGGCGGTGTCGGTGTGTTTGCAGGTGATCAGTGTATTCACATGGCACCACCCGCCGACCGGGTTCCTTCCTTGATGAACGAACTATTCAATTGGCTGAAAAAGGCCGAGGATCACCTGCTCATACGCAGTTGTGTGTTTCATTATGAGTTTGAATTTATCCATCCTTTTGCCGATGGCAATGGACGTATGGGACGGCTGTGGCAATCGCTTATCCTGGGTCAACTGCATGAAGCCTTTCTCGCCTTGCCGGTGGAATCCATAGTGCATGACAACCAGCAGGCCTATTACGATGCGATCAACGAAAGTACAAAAAGAGCCGGTTGCGGAGCTTTTATTAATTTCATGCTTACGGAAATATATGAGGCTCTCAAGGTGTATCAGCGAGAGGATGCCACACCAGATGGCGGAGTAAATGGCGGAGTAATTGGCGGAGTAAATGACATAATGACGTATATTCAAATGAACCCCGGCAATCGAGCCAACACCATTGCGAACGCTCTTCAGATTCCCCTTCGATCGGTGGAACGTTATCTCTCAGAGCTGAAGAAAGCAGGCAAGATTGAGTTTCGAGGCGCACCGAAAAACGGGGGGTACTTTTTGAAGGATGGAAGCAGAGGGATGAAAAATGAACAATAAATGTGAAACAGGCAATGTACGTTCCAACGCATGGCTGGTGAGACTCGGTTAAGAAGCCCGCCTTGATGGCTCTGTCCTTACCATCGACTTCGGATCTTCCAGTTTGCGCGGAATCCTGACGGAAGATGCCATGCTGGTCACCGACGAGCAGGAAGGCCCCCGTGAGGTGGATGCCTCGACCAACCAGTCCCTCGTTCCCTCATCTTTCGGTTTCACCTTCTGCGTGGACTCAGGCGTAGAAAAGGTGGAGCTCATTTATCGACCCGCAGCTGCGCATCGACCTCGAACGGCTGGTTTCCCCGCAAACCCGCGGCGACCCGCAATTAGCGCTACGCGGGACGTGCAAAAGCACACGCAAGCTGCTGCACCAGATGGGCTATAGCCTGCAGTCGGTGCGCAAGACACGAGAGGGAAACGATCACCCGGACCGTGATGCTCAGTTTCGACACCTCATCGCCAACACCACCACCGAAGCCGGACTGCAAGTCAAGGCGCATCTTGATGAGAACGTGCATCCGACGGGCGTGAAGGTTTCCGACCAGGAGCTCGAAACCGTTCAAATCCGTCGCTCCGTCTTCCACGGAGACCGGAATTACGTCATCCACCCAAGAAATGGATCATGAGTTATTCTATCCCGGACACTAGATACTTCTGAGACCTTCCAGCCTTGTAATTGGCCCTCAGTTTCCTCGATGTATCCTCACGGAACCCGTTATGTCCCCTCAGGCCCGCAGTCTCATGGTATCGCGTATCACCGGGTTGAAAAGGAGATAAAGGCCTATTGGGAAAGGAACTAGGAGATTGCAGGATATGGGCCCACCAGGACTTGAAGCGAGGGCGTGAATTTCCCGGATCTTCCAAAAATCACCATAAAACCTTATCCGGTGGTGATTCATTGACGTTTAGAGGCATGTCGAATTCCCGCAGTTTCCCGCGTTTTCCTGCTTGCGGGACACCGAGTTGTTTGAAATTTTGCTTGAAATTCCGCAAGGGGAATTCGATCAATCGATTCTGATTTATTCGTCAGAATACTCTTTGATTCTACGTCTCACCCGAGCATAGATTTCCCGAAGCCGTGGCAGAAGCTCATTACGTAGCATTTCGAACTCGGGTCCGGTAGCGTCGATACGACGAAGGAAGCGATTCCACTCAGTCGCCAAAGAGGCGGATGTCCAGCGTATATCCGAAAGGCTCTCAGGATGATCGGGCAGAGAAGTTTGCCGGTTTCGAAATGTGTTTACGGCCGCATCAACGATTCTGTCTTCGGCAAGCTTTGCGACAACCAGGAGTTCAAATAGATCATATAGGTCTTTATGGCGGCTGTTGATGACACCGAGTGATACGACGGCTTCGATCTTCTCAGCAGCTACGGTCTCATCTGAATACGTTCGTATTGAGAATGATCGGTTTCCGAGTATGGTCCTGTAGGAACGCAGTACCGGCCCACCGGTTATCACGTCACCAAATCCCATGTCGATTTGTAGACGTGTGCGAGCCGTACCGAGATATCCAGTGATGGTACCACGGACACCACCGTGGTCCGTTTGCCCCGCTATAGACGCTACACCGATAGAATCGCGATCGAACTCGAGGCCATCATCCAAGTTGATTGTACTTGCTGACTCAAGAATCGCCTCAAGTGTAGTTACTGCTTCGCCGTTGCCTTCTCCCAGTAGGTCAATATCCTTCGTAGGACGAGCAACTATACCTTGGAGCTGATAGAAAAGGAGTCCGCCTTTGAGGATGATTGAGCTCTCGTACTCGGTCGAGACGATCCGGTGGAGCAACCCCTCCTGAACGTACAAGGTAAGAAGCCTCTGGAAGGGAATCCCCTTATTTCGGGCAAGACTCAGGATTCTGGCTCGTATCGATGCAGACATGTTCTTCATGTCATTAGCCTCAGATGCATCTTTACCGGTCCTTCGACTCTAAGAACGCGGGAGTATTCGATAAGCCGGTCAACATCTCTTCCCTCGCTTTGAAGATACTTGCGGACAGCTTCATTGATAACGTCTTGGCCAAGGACACGTCGATAGCGAACGGCATCGCAAATTGTCTTTTCACGATCGTACATCCGGATGTCATGACCCTCGATCCGTTCATCTACGATACCGAGATTGTATCTCGTCTTGCCGAATGAGAATCTGCGTATTGGAGGAAACTCCGGCGGCAGGACTCTCTCATCACGGGGAATAGCAACATGAATAGCCGAGGGTTCGTAGGTGGTCAGATCGTAGTGTGTGAGCGCCGAGGCAAGACATAGTACCGCGGAAGGAAGAGCAACTTGGATCTCATAGAATCCGGAGACAGTCTGGGCCTCAGCTGTGATATACAAGCCTGCCTTGAGACGAACGAGACGCCCCTCTTCGGTCAACTCAGACAGGTACAGATTGTGAAATCCTGCCCGTTGGAAATCCTTTGTGCGGATAACGCCGCCGTGTGTAGCGAGGTATTCAGATATTCGCTCTCTGGTTGCCTGATCCATTACCTGCTCCTTGATAGAATCTACCACATTTCAAACAATTTGTGGTAGATATTATCAGACGTTCTTGAAAACCCTTGTCATCTACCCTATACAGCTATCATCATCTAACACCAAGGTAGCACGGGCTGCGCATAGGAAGTGAGACCGCGTAGACGTTTGAGTGATGGAGCTCGATGGCGAAGAAGGTCGAGGTCGATTTTCGTGAGGTGTCGGCATTTGTCACATTGTTTACGCCGTACCGGGTGGGATACGCGTATAAGTATAGGGGCAATTTCTGGAGGACGAGCGGAGGGTTCCTCAAGGATGAGCTGATACAGGTTGGCGCCGACGGTAAGGCGGTTATCGGATTCAAGGCGATGTACAGGTCGGCTGTGCTCGGTCTGGATGTAGATGATCATGAGAACGGAGGTTGGATCAAGGGCTGGGCATCGGGACGAGTGGTAGGTGAGATGACGAGCGAACTCAAGGACCGAGTCCAGCGAGCCAGGGAGGCTATGGACTTAGAGCCGAGTATGATGGTGCGTAGTGATAGGGGGATGCATCTGTTCTGGTTCTGGGTTGGACCCGAGTTTTTGAGTGAAGCAATGGCGATTGCGAAGGAGAGACTTGAGAATGCTGGTGACGAGGACCTGCTGAAGCATGTAGTTCATGTCCACTTCGAGGTTCCCAGTCCGACCGCTGTAACTCTGGTATACAAGTCTAAACTTGAATCGAGATGATGATTTGAAACGTAACTACATTTTAGTAGAAATGGGGAATCATTTTGATATTGTACTGAGACCACGGATAAGCAAGATCATCTATTCTTCAGAATGGAAAAATAGCAAACCTACTTCACGCGATACCGGCATCTCCCATTGTTTAAAATACCTCCGTCTCGAATCCTACGAAGACACCCTCAACAACCTTCGTTTTACAGAAGACACCAAACGCGCAAGAGCCTTGGAAGCTAATACTGATCTCAAACAAGATTACACATTGAACTACATGCTTGATGTCGAAACCAAGGGCAGCCAGTCCCTGCTTAATATCGATGCCTTCGCAGATCCTTCATCATATACCCTGGAAGTCAAAAGACCTGGGTCAAACGAATACACTGTCCGTAACGTTGATCTTCTGGAGACCTTCAACTATCTCATAGGTTTACGGGTACAGCATATTGCGGCTCCTGTCGCCTTTACTGCTGGATTTGAGAGGACGAAAGATCCGGAACTACCAAAAGACCAGAACACCAGACTGCTTGTAGACGGCAAGATTCTGCAGGATGATAACGACCCCTGGTGGTTCAGGAAGGTTGAAGGATGGGTTCCGAAAGATCCGGCCAATCCGAACAACGGACAGCGGGAGAAGGTCCTTATCGTGTGGCGGAAGCTCACCGGTAAGCTGGAAGAGGACAACCTGATGCTCGATGAGTGGTTCCAGAAGAACAGAATTTCAACCCGGGACTTTGAGTTCGATACGATCTATGTTAACGGCAGCAATAACCTCCCCAACCTGAAGCTCGATGGTGATACCTGGAAAGTGCGGCTTACGGAAGAGGAGTTTATGAAGCGTATGTGGGATGTGGAGCAATAATGGCAAAGAGAAAGACTATTGGGAAAAAAGACGCTTCTGTTGTTCGCTCCTCAGCAGCAGAGTACCTGACCTTTATCGCGGCTACCGGCCGGGGGGGCGTAGAAGCGGTATACGCTAATGAGAACATCTGGTTGACCCAAAAAATGATGGGCGTTTTATATGATGTCGAGACCAATACCATAAATTATCACCTTAAAAAGGTATTTGCAGATAGCGAGCTGCAGGAAGATTCAGTTATTCGAAATTTTCGAATAACTGCCGCTGACGATAAAAGCTATAATACCAATCACTACAACCTTGCAGCCATAATAGCAATCGGATACAAGGTAAACTCCGAACGGGCCGTCCAGTTTCGCAAATGGGCTATCTCCGTAATAGAGGAGTACACCATCAAAGGTTACACCATGGACGACGAGCGGCTTAAAAACGGCGGCTCCATCCTGGGCGATCAGTATTTTGAAGAACAACTGCAGCGAATCCGGGAGATACGCCTGTCCGAACGTAAATTCTACCAGAAGATAACGGACATCTACTCCACTTCCGTTGACTATGACTTTACCGCACAAACCACAAAACGATTTTTTTCCACGGTGCAGAACAAGCTGCATTGGGCCATCCATGGACAAACGGCGGCGGAACTTATCGTTGATCGTGCGGATAGCAACAAAACACATATGGGACTGACAACATGGAAGGATGCTCCGGATGGTAAAATCCAGAAATTCGATGTGGTAGTTGCAGAGAACTATCCGAGTGAACACGAAATGGCGCAACTGCAACGGCTGGTAGCCGCCTATCTGGATGTCGCGGAGGATATGGCTTTGCGCAAGATCCCCATGACCATGCAGGACTGGGAAACCCGCCTTAACCGCTTCATTGAGGCTACCGATCGTAAAATCCTGCAGGATGCTGGAAAAGTGTCCGCAGAGATAGCCAAAGCCCACGCAGAAAGCGAGTTTGAAAAATATCGGATTATTCAGGACCGACTGTTTGAGAGTGATTTTGATCGAACCCTTAAAGAAGAGCACAGCTTGATTGATAAAGAGCGGCAGGAGGGCGGTCATAGAAAAGTCGGAAGAGCCCGGCAATAGTCACACGGCAGTGACGGCAGACTGCGGGTTTTGTGATTACCAGGTTTTGGAAGAAGTGGAAACGCAGCGGGAAGAGGAATTTTATATTCCGGACCGCAGATATGAGACGGATAAAAAGAAAGCGCACAAGAACGGTCGATATGTACCGAGTGATTTTACGGAGCTTGAAGCGGGAGGGTACCGCTGTCCTGCAGGCAGGGAGATGATCAAAAGAACAAAGGGTGGATACAACACCACCTGCGAAGTCTGGAAA
>CAZAKE010000193.1:2544-8751 GCA_964485495.1 uncultured Spirochaetales bacterium | reverse complement strand
TCTACTTTTTCTCGGTCAGAGCAATAGTTCCAGGGTGGTTTCGACTTTGTGCGCACAATGTCCTATCGTTGGATGTGGAGTTTCACTACAACCATGAAAAGGACAGCCGTCTTCGCGTCAGCCGTGGAGTAGGCTTCCTTGATGTCATTGAGGCCATTGAAGACGGTCTATCCGAACCGCAGATTCAAGCACTTGATCGAAGGAGACCGGAATGAGTGATAGATACGACCCTCCCTACATTGACGACGAAGAGCGAGAGATCATGGAATCTTTGAATCACGTTGACGCTGACCACCTCCGGCGTCCGTCTCCGGAACGTGTTTACGAGTTGCGCACAGCAGCACATGAGCACTTGAACCGAGCGTCGGCGAAGATGAATATTCGTATTTCTCTGGAAGAGCTCGAACTAATCAAGAAACGCGCGGATCTTGAAGGGCTGAAATACCAAACCCTAGTGAAGAGCGTGCTCCACAAGTACGTGACCGGCCAACTCGTGGAATCGGAGCGCTGATCTGAATAACAAATCCGTCCAGTTGACGCCTAACTTCTCATCAAGTTACCTTCATTTTCTAAATAGACTTATGACCCGGCATTACACTGTACTGTCTGGCCCTTTCAGGCACGACACTCGAGGGGTTCAGGCCCTCCAGTAGATGCGCACATCCGGCGAGTCATCTGTCAAGGAATCCTTGACAGTTCGAACCAGGGGTACACAAGAGTCAAACAGAGTACCATGCTTCTATTATTGCATTATGCAAGTGATTAAGAACAATAATCAATGAAACAGTCATGCAATCATTTAGCAAAAAACTGAAAGAGCGATAAGAAACTTTGTGCTTTAAGACACAACAGAAAAATAAAATTAGAATTGGTTGGGCTATTCCATATTACTCTAAATCAGGATTACAATAATTTATAAAAATGTGGTTATATCAATATTTATTGTCGAAGACTTGATTGAGTTTACTCAAATCCCGTATAATGATGAACCCGATTGGCGGACACGTGCCGCAACGCCTATCAAAGAGGGAGGAATCTTCCATGATATATCATGTTAGCCAGACTGCATCCAGAGAAGGCGACGGCTCCAGTGTCCGCCCGTTCCGCCGAATCAATGACGCTGCCCGGGTGGCTGTGCCCGGCGATGAAGTGCTCGTCGCGCCCGGTGTCTACCGGGAGTGTGTGAATCCACTCCACGGTGGTACCGAGGAGAACCGCATCGTCTACCGCTCGGTGGAGCCGCTGGGCGCAGTGATCACCGGCGCGGAGGTCGTGACCAGCTGGGAACGCTATCAGGGTAATGTCTGGACGGTGCGGATTGACAACGGTATCTTCGGCCCCTTCAATCCCTACACCACCGAGGTGTACGGCGACTGGTATTTTGCACCCTCTGTGCGGCACACCGGTGCGGTCTACCTGAACGACCGGATGCTCTATGAAGCCGAGTCGCTCGAGGAGTGCAGCGCCGGCGAGGTGTACCGCCCATCCTGGGAGCCGGAGTACTCGGTGTACAAGTGGTTCGGCGTTCAGGAAGACGGCGAAACCGTGCTCTACGCGAACTTTCAGGACAAGGACCCCAACAAGGAATCGGTTGAGATCAACGTTCGCCGCCGCTGCTTCTTTCCCGAAGAGACCGGCCGAGGATACATCACCTTCTCCGGCTTCAAGGTGGAGAAGGCAGCCACCACCTGGGCGCCTCCCGCGGCCTTCCAGGACGGCATGGTAGGTCCTCACTGGAGCCGCGGATGGATCATTGAGGATTGCGATATCAGCAACAGCAAGTGCTGCGGGATCTCTCTGGGCAAGTACTATGACCCGGAGAACGATCACTATTTCACCACCAAGCACCTGAAGAGCCCCACCCAGATGGAGCGCGATGCCGTCTGCCGCGGTCAGTACCACGGATGGTTGAAGGAAACGGTGGGCTCTCACATCGTGCGCCGCTGCCACATTCATCATTGTGAGCAGACCGGCATCGTGGGCCGCATGGGCTCGGTGTTCTCGCTGATCGAGAACAACCATATCCACCACATCAACAACATGCAGGAACTCGGTGGCGCGGAGATCTCCGGCATCAAGCTGCACGCCGCCATCGATGTGACCATCCGTCGTAACCATATCCATCACTGCACCATGGGCATCTGGTGCGACTGGGAACCCCAGGGCACCCGCATCTCCCAGAACCTCCTGCACCACAACGAGCGGCCTGCCTTCTGCACATGGGCCGAGGGTGGCATGGGCAGCCAGGACATCTTTGTGGAAGTCGGTCACGGTCCCACGGTAATCGACAACAACATCATGCTCTCTCAGTGCTCCGTGCGCCTCGCCACCGGAGGTGTCGCGATGGTGCACAACCTCGTTATGGGTCCGCTCATCTATGTAGGTCGTGGCACCGGCACGCGCTATACGCCATACCATATCCGTCACCGCACGGAGGTCGCAGGGTTCATGACCATCCTCCACGGCGATGACCGCTTCTACAACAATATTTTCATCCAGGGACGTCCTGCGGATGAACCGGTAAAGAAGGGCGGTCCCGAAGAAAACGAGCGCGTGGTGGGCACCTGGTGTTTCGACGAGTATCCCACCTACGAGGAGTGGATCACCTGGTTCGACCTCGATGTGGAGCGTCCCGACATGAGGAAGCTGGCGGAGTTTCATGAGAAACACCTGCCCGTGTGGATCGATGGAAACGCGTACCTCAATGGTGCCAAACCCTGGAAGAACGAATCCTCCAAGCTGGTCAACGATCAGGACAAGGTCACGGTCGAGCTCGCGGAGAAGGACGGCACGTACACGCTGAAGACCAATCTGTACGATTACCTGGCTGACGTAACGAACGGCATCATCACCAGCGATATCCTGGGCTACGCCTTCGAGCCCGAGCAGCGCTTCGAAAGTCCCGACGGCAGCGCGATCACCTTCGATTCCGACTACTTCGGCAATCACCGCGGCATCAGTACGATTCCAGGGCCGTTTGCGTCGAAGGCCGCACTGAAGGAGTCCCTTTGGTGATATGGCCGGCGTATCCTTCGGGATGACGAATTCCGAAGGGATCGACAATGAGATCTGGTCGGGGACAGATGGGCTCTCCTCTAATTCGAGAAGAGTACGATCCGAAGTGCCGTATCAGCGGTACGCTCTTCGAAGGATGTGTTGAGTGAGTTCTGTCAGCAAAACGAAAAATTAGTAGTAACCAAGGGAAAACCTACAGTATATTTGTTTCTGGAAGTGAAAGGATAGAGACGGAATACGACTACCGAACAGATTCAACTCTCAAGCGAATACTAGAGACGATTCTCAAGGCGGTATCTCCGGAAAAAATCATTCTCTTCGGTTCCCGTGCCAGAGGCGAAGTAACGGAAGGAAGTGATTACGATATTCTCGTGATAAAAAGTGGTAGAAAGTGGTATTGAGAATGAACGGCATACGCCGTATTCGATTACTTCAGCCGCTTAAGCCATTTACCAAATAACTATTCCTGTCCGGTCGCTTATACCGCAGCTTTTTACTTACAGGCAGCCTTGGTTTCTCTGCCGGCTCCTCCTCGTCGATCTCCAGCAGGACCAGGGATGCCAATTTGAGTATGGATCGGTACGGAAAAACTACGTCGGATCTGTTCCGTCGGAATTGTTGGCGACAGAAACCTGGAAACTCCAATAGTCCATCGGCGTTTGGGAACGGAGTTATTTGGCTGCGGTTACCTTAAATCCGAGTTTCATCGCGGTCTCCCGCATTCTCGTATCCAATGTAGCGATGAGCAGTGGGCGCGAGGTGTACTTTTGGAAGAATACGGCAGTTGCCAAATGGATCGCATCAAGCGAACGGCATTCAGCGAGAACCGGCTCATGAAAGATAATCGACTCAATGGTTTCATCAATGTGTTTCATATGAATTCTATCAACGAATAACTGCAGAGCGCTTAGTTGGCTTTCGAGATATTGCGGATTGCTTTGCCCAGTCTGCTTGAATGAACGTCGTATAGCGACATTTGATTCTATCGCGAGAAGCCGAGAAGATAATCGATACTCCGATTCCGACCAGATCTGCTGCACCGATTCCGATCTTGATTGACGACAAAGTATACTCAAAAGAAAGCTTGTATCAAAGTACGTCACGGTCGTTCCTGTTTTCATCCAGAATTTTTAATATGTCATTTTGGGAATCCCATCTATTATCCTGAAGCCGGCTGAAGATATCAGGATCATTCGGTTTCTTCGCTCGAGTGAGTCTGCCCGCACGCTCCTCATTGTTGAGAAAGGCATCGAACGGATCCACCTTATCTGGTAACGGAAGTGTGGGACTATGAATTTCGGCGATCACTTCATCTCTATCGGTCACCCAGACGGTCTCTCCCTGTCTGACCAACTTCAGGTATCGACTCAAATTATCTTTCAAGGCCTTAATCCCAACTGCTTTCATATTTTTAAGGTAGCTAAGTAAGCTACTTTAGTCAACAACGACCTCTTCTTTAGGCGCCGGCCTGAACGGGGAAGAACGTACGAATTGAGGAGATATAATTTCGAGAAGGAACTCCTTGAGAAAAAAGGTAATACAGCTTTTGCTTTTTCTTGCTTCCCGGCCCTTCTTCTTATATGATGATGTTATTCCCACCAAGAGCAGGTTATGCTGGACAGCTACAGAATTCTCAACGAAAACAAGTTCCTCTATTCCATCCGCAACGGCATGGTCATGGCCATCCCCGCCGTTATGGTCGGGGTGTTCGCTATTCTGCTCTCCAGCCTCCCGGTCACAGGTTATCAGGAATTTATCCACTCCTTCGGGAAGGGCTTTCTTGTAACCGTTTTCTCAATTGCACAGCGGTGCACCGTCGATATCTTCGTTCTTATTCTACTGGTTACCGTGAGTCAGACCTACGGACGGCTGCTGGACGCGAGATATCCGGGTATACTGACCATCCTCTGTATATGCGCCTATACAGCCTTCGCCGTGTCCAGGCTCTATGTGTGGATGACTTCCCGCAATTTTTTCCGGGTCATGGCCTTCACCGAAGGTTCGGATTCCCATTGTAATGCCGCTATGTCCTCAATGCTGCCTTTCGCGGTTATTATTCTATTAACAATCCTGTTCAAACTGCTGCTTGTCCGGCTTTCCGGCAGTCCCGACCTTCAGGTCTTTCTAACCCGGAGCATGGGCCGGCTCTTTGCCGGCGGTAAACGGAATATCTGGAGTCTTCTTGAGTTCGTCTTCCTGATGCATATCTTCTTATGAAACTTTTTCAATAGTAAGACGCAGGCCAAGAGCGCGAAGGACTGTATCGAGAGTTCTAATTGTAGGATTACCGTTTGGTGAAAGCGATCGATATAGATGCTGGCGATTGAGGTTTGTTTCCTGAGCGAGTTTTGTCATTCCACCTTTGGTTTCGGCTACCGTACGGATTGCAGTGAGAAAGGCATCGAGATCGCCATCTTGATCAAACAATTCCAGCGAAGCCTTTAGGTACTCCAGTGCTTCTGAAGGCTCCTGCACATGATCGGTTACAAGTTCACGAAATGATCTCATATCAGTTTCCTCCGTAAAAATTCATCCCACAAATTTTTAACTCGTGAGATATCACGCTTTTGAGTTTTTTTATCTCCACCAGCCAGTAGAATAACCAAGGTATTGTTTACAGTCCCAAAATACACTCGATAACCGGGACCAAAGTGGAATCTGAGTTCGGATAAATCGTTTGTGATCGTCTGGCAGTCACCGAAATTCCCTCCTTCGACCCGATCCAACCTGGCAAATATTCGTGCTCTTGAAGTAGCATCAAGACCGGAAACCCATTGAGTGAAAGGCTCTTTCCCGTCCTGATCGGCGTAGATCAATATTTGCCAGTTGTGAGTCACCATGCTGAAGCGTCGCTTAAAAGCGACGCTTTGTCAAGAAGGGGGACTTCGTATACTTTCAGCCAATCGTGACAGGCTGCCGAAGGCTCAGTTATCCTCCATCCGCCTCCGGCGGCATCACGTATGTCTTTCGATCAGAGGCTTGAAGCGTACCAACTCATCTCTGAACTGTTTTGCCCACTCATTCCGCGTGCCGGTCAGAAAGGCAGCGGTGTCCAGAAAGGCTTTGAAAACGGGGCTTTCCGGAACCATGACAATAGTCTGCTTCAATTCGATCCGGGTCTCTGAGATCGAAACAAAATCAAAATGAACGAATACATCCATGGTGGTGATGAGACGATTATCCTTTCTACTA
>CAZAKE010000193.1:0-2444 GCA_964485495.1 uncultured Spirochaetales bacterium | reverse complement strand
ACTATAGACTCTGGTCGGAACCGACTCAAAGTAGATCAGCTCGTTGCTGATGACCTTGGTAACCACATAATGGTTGTGCACGATGCTGTATTCATCTCCTTATGAAAAGTATGTGGAGATTCTGACATTCAGTTACTTTTCCGCCTTCACATGAAGATGTAGTTTTGTGAATCCGGCCAACTATGGCATAATAGGAAGTCCCAGGAGCACCATGGTGAGTAGCGTTATCGTGCCGACAAAACTACGGCCACCTCCCGTCCCTGAAACCTGTTGAATTGGCGGCAAGCGTGTTTCCGACAAGATCCTGCCCTCCGGCGACGACTACATCAATCTGCGCGCCGTCGCCTGGTGCGGTGGCAAGGTCCATGCGGACCTGCGTGCCGTACCAGGGATTCTCAGGGGTGACGATAGTGGCACCGGTGACGATTACCGGCGAATCATCTACGGCCTATGTTGTGGTCTCCGGTTCGGAAATCTCGATACCGTCGACATACACATTATCATTGTCACATGCGGAGATGAGAAGTGTGATGATCGCATGGTGCAAGGTCGAATCACAGACACAATTGTGCAAATAGCCCTCATAGATAAAGACAGGCGTCCTTTTTATGGATCAAACTGAGAAAGAGACACTTGATATAATTGACAGTTGGCTATAGATTTTATAGCATCATTATATGAGTACAATGAAGGAGATATATGATGAGGCAATGGCTCTTTCATCCAGCGAGAGAGCAAGTCTCGCGCACAATCTAATTCTTAGCCTCGATGATCCTTCAGATTTTGATTTAGGTCCACCACAGGAAAATGAGATCAGCAGGAGAGTTCAGCTTATTCACGAAGGCAGAGCTGAGGGGCGTCCTTCCGCAGATGTCTTAACAGAGATCAAATCACACTATACTAAATGACGCCTGTAACAATTCTACACGAAGCCGAGGTAGAAATTTGGGATGCTGTAGCATACTACGATGAAAAAGCACCGGAGCTTGGATTAGACTTTCTTTCCGAAATTGAATCTACATTGGAAACAATAAGAGAAGCCCCTAACCGTTGGCCAATTCATTCTCACGGAACGCGTAGATTTCTTACACGCCGTTTTCCATATTTAGTTGTATTTTTGGTGCACAATGATCACATATGGATTATTTCATTTGCCCATTGTAAAAGAAGACCAGATTATTGGAAAAACAGAGTAGAAACTACAGAACAAACGAACCATCCGGTAAAATGAAACCATAGAGCAATTACATCACCCCTCAAACTCCTTCTTCATCCGCTCCAAGGCTTCTCTGTCGGTGAGAAGGTCCACCGCGACGGCGGCCATGATCTTGGCCGCCAGGATCATGGCGTCGAAGGCTCGCGATGTGTTGGCCGCCTCGCGGAACTCGATGGTATGGGCCAGGAGCTCCGTGCCGTCGCTCGCGATGGTCAGGGAGGGGTGGATGGCTGGGACGCGCTGACTCACGTCTCCCATGTCGGTGGACCCCAGGTGTTTGTCCGGATCGGTCTCGACGAAGGTGACGCCCAGGGCCTTCCCGTTGGCCTCGAACAGGTCTACCAGGACCATGTTGTTCTTCAGGGCCTTGTAGGATCCGGTCATCTCGTGTTTCAGTTCGCACCCGGTGGCCGTTGCGGCACCGCGGGCACAGTCGATCACCCGCCCGAGCAGCCGGTCGCAGGTCTCGTCGTCGATGGCTCGGACGTAGAAGAGCGCGCTGGTGTAATCCGGGATCACGTTGGGGGACTCGCCTCCGTTGGTGATGACACCGTGGATCCGGGAAGTATCCTCGATCTGCTGACGCAGGGCGGCGATGTTGTTGAAGGTGGCGATGACCGCGTCCAGGGCGTTGATGCCCTTCTCCGGGAAGGCCGAGGCGTGAGTGGACCTGCCGAAGAACTCGATGTTGAGCTTGCGGCGCCCCAGGCTGTGCTTCCAGAGGGTGTTGTTGCCCGAGGGGTGCACCATCATGGCTACGTCCAGGCCGTCGAAGACGCCGGCCTCCGCCAGGATCACCTTGCCGCCGCCGCCCTCCTCGCCGGGGGTGCCGACTACCGTGACGCTTCCCGGCAATTCACCCAGTACGGCTTTTAAGCCCGTCGCCGCACCCAGGCTCGATGGGCCGATGAGGTTGTGACCGCAGGCGTGGCCGATCTTCGCCAGGGCGTCGTACTCCGCCAGGAACCCGATCTTCGGTCCGCCGTCCTGCCCGGAATGTACGGCCTTGAACGCCGTCTCGAGCCCGCCGATGCCCTTCTCCACTTCGAACCCTTCATCCTCCAGAAACTCACACAACCACTCACGGGCCTTCTGCTCCTCGAAACGGATCTCCGGGTGCGCGTGGATGGTCTGCGCCAGATCCTCGAGCCGGGGTCTCTTGCGGTCGATTTCCTGCCAAACTTTCGTCTTCAACTCATCGGCGGCTTTGGTGCTCATGATTCACTCC
>CAZAKE010000192.1:0-8825 GCA_964485495.1 uncultured Spirochaetales bacterium | reverse complement strand
AGTTCTGATCGGCCGGCTATGCGGCCGCGTAGAAAAATTTGAGAGGTATCTATGAATCCCGAATTTACACGATTAGCCATGGCGCCCATCGGCTGGACCAATGACGACATGCCGGATCTCGGCGGCGAGATACCCTTCGAGCAGTGCATCAGTGAGATGGCGTTGGCCGGATACGAGGGGACGGAGATCGGGAACAAGTACCCCGCTGACCCGAACGAACTGCGTCGATTCCTGGACATACGCGGTCTCTCGGTATGCAATAAGTGGTTCAGCTCCTACCTTGTTTCGAAGCCCTATGAGGAGGTGGAAACCGCGTTCAGGCGTGAACTCCGGTTCTTGAAGGCCATGGGCGCCAAGGTGATCGGACCCTCCGAGCAGACTCGCTCGTGCCAGGGGAATCGCCGCGCATCGGTGTTCACGGAGAAGGCGGTGTTCACCGATGCCGAGTGGGACCGGCTCTGTGCCGGTCTCGACTCACTCGGTCGCATCGCACGGGACGAGGGTCTGAAGCTCTGTTTTCACCACCACATGGGAACGGGGGTGCAAACTGCGGACGAGATCGACCGGCTTCTACGGAATACCGATCCGGAGTTGGTGTGGCTGCTCTACGATTCAGGGCACCTGGCATTTGCCGGTGAGGATCCGCTAACGGTTCTCGAAGAGTATACCGAGCGGGTAGGGCATGTCCATTTGAAGGACCTGCGGTCTGAGATACTCCGGGAAGCCGCGGTTCGTGATATCTCGTTTCTGGACGCGGTCAGGCAGGGGGTTTTTACCGTGCCCGGCGACGGTTTCATCGACTTCGAACGGATCTTCGAACTCCTCGAGCGGGTCGGATATCGAGGCTGGATGGTGGTGGAGGCGGAGCAGGATCCGGCCGTAGCTAATCCGTTCGAGTATGCCGTGATGGCGAGAGAGTATATCAGGAGTGTCGGTGGCCTATAGCCGGGATCATGATAGCATTCGGACGGGCATGCGGGAATCCCATGGAATAAACTAATACTTTCGCCACCGAAACAGTTTGATTACGGCCACGAACAGGAACACGATACCCATGATTCCGCCGATACCGAATCCGATGATGCCGAACACCGGGATGCCATAGAGCTTAGGTTCGATGTCGGCCAGCACCATGAGCGAGGAGCTGATCAACAACGCCGACAGTACCAATCCGAATACGAGTCTGAATCCCACCTTGTCGAAGGTGACACGCACACGCTCGAATTCGGGTGCCGTTAACTTGATCTCCGGTTCCTTCAACAATTTTCCGAGATCCTGCAGCATTACCGGAGCGTCGATAAACGTCTCCCCCCAGTTGAGTTGGGAGAGGAGTAACTTATTCCCCGCGTTTCTCGAGGTGAATTGATTTATCCAGAGTTTGGGTGAAAATTCCCGTATATACTCGATGAGCCTGAACTCGGGATCCAATCCTGCGCAGATCGATTGTAAGATTCCGAGCACCTTGGTTACGTATACGAGTCTCGCAGGCAACTGCACGCCGAATGAGATGACCATCTGCAGCAGATCGACAACGGCGCCGGAGACGTCGATATATTGGATCGGTTTATCCAGATGGCTTTCGATGTAGTCATATACGGATGCGATGAACGCATCCCGCTCGACTCTGCCTTCCGCACGTCCCATCCTGAGAAGGGAGCGGGCGACCAATGCCGGATCGAGCTGTGCGAGACCAAGAATTAGGTAGTTGAGGTTTTCAAGCTCATACGGCCTGAGGCTGTATACCATCCCGAAGTCGATGAAACAGATGACATTCCCTTCGAGGACCATGAAATTTCCCGGGTGGGGATCGGCATGAAAGAAGCCGTTGATGAACAACTGAGACATGATGAAATCGGCGGTGCGTTTATTGACGGTCTTCTTGTCGAATCTTCCGTCTCGGCCCCTGATAACATCGGAGACTTTCAATCCATGTACGAAATCCATCACGAGAAGGTCTTCGGTGGCGTACTCCTCGTACGCAGTCGGCACCAGCACGGTTTCATCGTCCAGATACTGCTCTCGAAATCGTTTGATGTTGAGGAATTCCTGCTTGAAGTTGAGTTCCTTCAGCATCTGCCGTTCGAACTCAGCGACGATCTCCTCAGCCGATATTACTCCGAAGTAACTCGTATTGTGATCGAGGAATCCGGCCAACTGATGCATGATGTGGATGTCCGCCCTGACCTGTTCCTCTATTCCCGGACGCTTTATTTTTACCGCTACTGTCCGTCCCGAAGGAAGAATGGCCCGATGTACCTGGGCCAGAGATGCCGCGGCCTCGGGGGTAGAATTGAAAAAGAGGAAAAGGTGATCAACGGGTGCGCCTAAGGATTCGGCGATGATCCGTTCGGCCTCGTCGGTGGGGAACGAGGGTACATTATCCTGGAGTCTCTCGAGCTCCACGATGATCGACGGGGGCAGCAGGTCCTTGCGATCGCTCAATATTTGCCCGAATTTTATGAATGTGGGCCCCAGCTCAACCAGGGCCTGTCGCAAACGTCGCGCGAAACTCTCGGTGACCAGCTCCGGAGGCTTTCCGGAGGGGTTGCCACGAATCCTGCCCGCCATCCGGCGCAAGACCGAACTCTGACTAACGAACTGTGCCAGGCCATACTTGGCCAAAACCCCGAGTATTTCGAGATATCGAGACGGTACGCTGCTTCGCTTCCGAAATAAGGATCTGATTCGTGGCCCCTATAACTTACTACTTCTTGTTCATCGACTTTTCGAGTGAGTCTATCTTTTTGGTCAACGTGTCGATATCCTCTTTTTTCGCGATACCCGCTTCGTCGAAATAGGTTTCTATTTTTTTCTCTATTAACTCGTCCAATCTTGATTGAGTTTCTTCCGATTCTTTCATCAGATCATCCATGAAATTCTTTCCTTCGATCTCGTTCATCCGGTACTCTCGAGTAATTTTCTTACCGAACTCTTCGATCTTGTCTCTCGTGCGCATGGCAAGACCCAAACCTACATAAAGACCCTCTTGAAACGGATTTCGTTCGCGCGACATATTGCCTCCTAATTAACTATCTAATAATAAGTTACAACGAAAAGGGGTCGAAGTCAAATTTATATGTTATCCCGGATCTGTTTCCAGTTCTTCACAAGCTCTTTCTCTTTCTGATTCAAATTCTCCGGGATCTCTATCTCGGCCTTCACGAGCAGATCGCCCCTTTTCCCACCGCCTTCATAGACCGGAAAGCCGCGCCCCTTGAGTCGGAAGACCGTGTTGTTTTTCGTTTCCGGCGGAATTTTAAGCTTGAATGTGCCACCTAAGGACTTCACGTCCAATTCGCCGCCGAGGAGCGCCGTGAAGAGAGATACCTCTACATCCATATGCAGGTCGTCACCCTCCCGGCGATAATGCGGATGGGGCTCGATACGCAGCGTAATATAGAGATCGCCGGGCTTGCCGCCTTGAGGTCCCGGAGACCCCTTGCCTTTGAGCCGGATCGTCTGTCCGTCTCTGAATCCCGGTTTCAGGTTGATCCTGAAGTTTCTACCGTCCAGCCCAATGACTCTGGTGCAGCCGGAATACGCGTCTTCAATCGACACGTTCAACTCCGCCGCCAGATCGCGTCCCTGGGGGGTCGATTGCCCTCCGCCTGCTGCGTATCCGAACGGATCGGCCCCCCTGCTTCCTGCTGTACCTTCCGCGCCGCCCCCGCCGAAGTCGAAGGTCGATTCGAAACCGCTCCCGAATCCACCGAAGATGTTCTTGAAGAAGTCGGAAAAACCACCCTCGTCGCCGAATACGTCGCCCCAGTCACCGGATGTGTACCGATACGTGCGATTTCCGCCGGATTGCCGGCCGCCTCCGAATCCGCCGGTGTACTTAGACCAGTCGAAGTCCGACTCGCTTCCGGTGGACTGATATCGCTGCCAGTCCGAACCCAGGGCGTCGTATTTCTTGCGTTTCTCCGGATCGGAGAGAACCTCGTGCGCCTCGTTTATCTCCGAGAATTTCTGTGCAGCCGTAGTATCGCCGGAATTCGTGTCGGGATGGTATTGTCGAGCCAGTTTTCTGTATTGTTTCTTGATCTCGTCTTTCGACGCATCTTTCGACACGCCGAGTATCTTGTAATAATCTTTGTATTCCATACGGTTTAAATATACTAATCGAAGTGCCTCAGAGTAAATACACCCCCACATTTTCGGTGGTTCCGGCCCGGATAAATAGTCGCGCCTCCGCTAGGGCGGAGTAAAAATCGATCAGTTCGGTCGCATTCTCCTCGGCGTTGTGCGCTAATACCACCGAACCGCCGGATAGGTGGGGCAGGGCGGCCTCGATCATGGGGCCGTAGATCGCCTTCCCTCTATGCCTGGACGAATCGTTGTCCTTGCTTCCGAATGCGTCGATTACGAGGAGATCGATGGGTTCCTCCGTTTCGCTGAGGTACTGTTCCGCATCTCCGCGGATCACCCGAACCGTGTCGCCCGCTTCGAGGGCGAGGACGTTTTTCTCTGCGGTCTCGCACACGGTTTGATCGACGTCGAGGCAGGTGACGGTACCGCCCCGGGGGATTCCGGGAACCAACCAGATCGCGAAGTAGAGATAATAGCTACCCGCGACGATTACACGCCGCGGTCGCAATACCCGGGAGAGTTCATAGGCGACCCTGGTCTCCTCGGGGAAGATCGAGGTGGTCCGGTCGGGCAGATGATGAAACGAACTACGGACCCGTTCCCTGAATGTTTCGAATCCCGACTCGTCCAACTGATCTGTGTCGATCGCCCCCGCAGAAGCCAAGCCGGAGAGTACGCGTTTCGCAGGAGCCGCCTGGTCCGGGGGGAAACGGCTGAGGAGTTTCACGGCCCAGTCGCTTAAACCCGCGCGGTTGAGGCGCTCCCGATCCTCCTGAACCCGACGTTGGAAATCCGCCTGTTCGAGCTCCCCCTCGAGGTACTCTCCGACAAACGGAAACTCTCGTGTCTTGTCGCGTATATGATCGTACATGGTTCCACCCATGCATACTCCTCCTCTACCGCGGTGTTGGGCAGGTCGGCGTCTGTATCATCACCGCACTATTAATTGTGACCAGAGTGACCGTCGCGTATCATCAGTCGTTCTCTTGATTCGATCCTGTGAATGCAACATAGTATGCGAAACCGGTCATGTTTGAAAGGGGGCGCGATGTGAAACGATACCAAGGGCTGCGGCAGCCCGTCTCGCCGGATTGGCAGGGACTCCTGGATGTCATAGGACGAAAGGGGACGCCCGATAGAGTCTACCACATGGAGCTCTTTCAGGATGTCCCGGTCCGCGAAGCCATCGCCGACTGGTTTGGCCTGACCGAGGAGTTGGATCGGGCCGATCCCTGGTTCGAGGAGAAGAAGACGATCGCGGTACACCGGTTCTGCGGGTTCGATTTCGTCCGAGGATATCTGGAAGGGATGACCGTGGACTTCCGGAAAATCGTGACCGCGGACACCGCCGAATTGAAGAAGCCGGGTGGCAGATCGTATCAGGATGAACACGTCGGCCCCATCACCGATTGGGAGAGCTTCGAACGGTTCGAATGGCCTGACCCTTCATCGCCGTCCGCGACTCGCAGGCTCGAATGGCTTCAGGAGAACCTGCCCGATGATATGTGCATCGTCTCGGGCAGCATGAGCCACTTCTGTGAATGGCTCACCTGGCTCATGGGCTATGAGAATTTCTGTTATGCTCTCTATGACCGGCGTGATCTTGTGGTCGCCCTCGCCGAGAAGATCTTCGAGATCTACGACGCGGCGCTGGATCGTTACCTCGAGTTCGACCGGGTCAAGATCATCTTCGCAAGCGATGACATGGGATACAAGTCCGGGCTCCTGTTCTCGAAGGATGAGATGGTCGAGTTCGTTCTGCAATACCACACGCGCATCGCGAAGAAGTCTCACGCGGCCGGCAGGTTGTATCTTCTCCACTCCTGCGGCAACCTAAACGAAATATACGATTACCTGCTCGATACTACCGGAATCGACGGCAAGCACAGTTTCGAGGATACGATCGAGGATGTCAGGTCCCTGAAAGGGACCATCGGATCACGGACCGCGCTCCTCGGGGGCATAGACGTCGATTTCCTCTGCCGCGCCGATGCTGAGGCGATTCGGGAGAGGGTCAGGGAGACGCTGGATGTCTGCCAACCCGGGGGCGGATACTGCCTCGGCACGGGGAACAGCGTGGCGAACTACATTCCCCTGGAGAACTACCTCGCGATGCTGGATGAGGGCCGGCTCTACCTGTAGGTATCCGCAGGCAGATGGTTCCGGCCTCATTCCTCGGGCGTGAGCCTTCAGCTATAGAGTATCTTCCGCACCGAATCTTCCGACAGAGCAAACGCATCGGCGATGTCGCTGATGGTATGTCCCTGTCGTTTCTGTCTGCGGATGTTGCGGTTTCGCTCCTCGAGCATCTTTCTCGCCCCGCTCTTGACGCCCCACCCGAGTCGCTGGTTTCCCTTCCGGGGAACGTAGATCTGGACCCCCTGCGCGTACTCCTGAAGTTCTTCGAGAAGATGCGGTGGCAAAATGGCCTTTGCGTTCACGTATTTCATCTCTGGTTCCGTCACTCCGTTACTCATTCGTTCCTCGGCATCGTCCGCATGGTGTCGGCGACGCGGTCCGTAATTTGGATGCCCGGAAGTCGTGTCGAATAGATGGATATAGACTCTGTAGAAATTGAACGGTGGCGGGAGCGACAGGAATCGAATGGTAGGCGGGTTATCCTTTCGTGATCTCGCGAGAAAAAAATCGGCGGTCGGATGCCGATCTCATTCGATCCTTCATTCCCTGTCCGGGCTCAGAATGTCTGTCCATCGTCCTGTACGGTAGATTTTTCGCATCTGATCCTCCTTCGAATTTGGTATATTGGGATGATGTCACAACGCGGGCCTTGTGTAAACAGGAAAGAACTGTTTTGGTTGTTTTTTCCCTTGTGAACCGACTCTGCCCCATGCGATAGTATCGGTGCCGGCGAAACAAATACTCCTCGCGCGTATGTAGGAGGAAGGAGGTGATATGACTATCATAGCACGGAGGGCTTCGGCCCTCTAACCAAACCCCGGGGCCGCCTCGTGCGGCCCCGGTTCGTGAACACACGCTGCATCAAACCATCGACTTGTCGCTCAGTATCCGCAAGGACCGGTGGAAGTACCTCGACCGTCAGGACTCGGGCGGAAACGACAAGCCTGTATTTTGAATATCCGTAGGTCGTAGAAGAGTTACGGTCACAACTGCATGCATATCGTGATAGTGGCCGGAGCCGGTCCGCCGAGGATCGCCGGGGTGTCGCTTGTCATTGTCATCGCCTCCTGATCGGCCATTCACGATCTCCGTTGATGGTATGGCGAACATATATAAGTATCAAGTGAGAGTTGACCCGATCGGTATCGCGAGATACTCTGAACGAAGTATGAGTTCGCACAATCACGGAAACGGACACGGTCATAGCCACGACCACGGCGTCGTGGACTACAACCGGGTTTTCGCCATCGGAATCGTATTGAATGTGGTCTTCGTCATCATCGAGGTCGTCTACGGGCTCCTCACCGATTCCCTGGCCCTGATCGCCGATGCGGGGCACAACCTCAGCGACGTGGTGAGTCTCCTCCTCGCCTGGGGTGCGAATGCCCTGGCCGCCAGGTCCTCCACCGAGAGACGCACCTACGGGTACCGCAAGGCCACGGTGATGGCCTCCCTGGCCAGCGCGGTCCTCCTCCTCGTCGCACTGGGCGGGATCACCATGGAGGCGATCCGTCGGTTCGGCAATCCCACCCCGGTTGAGGGTATGACCATCGTAATCGTGGCCGGCGTGGGCATCGTCATCAACACCCTGACGGCGCTGCTCTTCGTGCGGGGGCAGAAGCACGATCTCAACCTGAAGGGGGCCTTCCTGCATATGGCAGCCGATGCGGGGGTGTCTCTGGGGGTGGTGATCGCAGGCGTTGTCATCCTCCTCACCGGCAGGCTCTGGGTGGACCCGGTGATCAGCCTCGGTATCGTGGTGGTCATCCTCATCGGCACCTGGGGGTTGTTACGGGACTCACTCAATTACGCCATGGATGCAGTGCCGAACGGGATCGAACTGTCCGCCGTTCGGGAATACCTGCATACCTTCGACCACGTCAATCGCATCCACGACCTTCATATCTGGCCGTTGAGCACCACCGAGGTCGCCCTGACCGTCCACCTGGTTGTCGACGACGAGACTCTGGACAACTCATTCCTCGGAAACATCCAGAAACAGCTGCACCAGGAATTCGGCATCGGCCACTCCACCATCCAGGTGGAGACCGCTTCGGGACTGCAGGAGTGTAACCTGGATGATCATATCGAGGTGTGAAACACTTCCCCACTGGGCCGGTACTGAGCTCCTTTACTGGAATTACCGCGCATATCGGCGCGTGCTCAGTCTGACTTGCTGATCGATTCGAATATCTTTCGTACTGCACAATAAGCCGGCTTGGGCTCGAACGACTCGTCGAAGATTGCGGGCTTTCACCTCTATACGCCAGGTCGCGGAAGGACGATTGCCTGCCTGAAGTCGTTCTTCGGTGTGACGTAGCTGAGCTCTCGTGTCAAAAGATCCCCCACGGGCCCGTCGAGTGCCCATGATCCGGTGGGGCATATGGGAGGGTGTGATTGAGGGGAAGGCCCTCTATGCCTCCTTCTTCAACTATACCTTCCGACATTTCTAGTCGAGACCAAAACGAGCGGCTTCGAAGGTTTCGACAAGAAATGCCTTGGTGCGGTGGTTCCTCCGTATGAAGGCAACGGAAGGGATATCATAAAGGTGAAGTCGGCGCGGGCTGTATCAGCGGAGATGAAGGCGCATTCTGAGA
>CAZAKE010000191.1:0-8903 GCA_964485495.1 uncultured Spirochaetales bacterium | reverse complement strand
TAATATGATTTAATACCATAATCAAGTTTGAAAAGTTACGATCATTATCCGGACAAGACCACATTCATGCGGGGAAGCTTCTTTCCAAAAAAGGTTACCGATCTGCTCTTCGGCCTCGTCGTGATGATGGAGGCAGGATTCCTCGCAGACCCTCGATGCGTTGAGGGTGATTGAGGCACACGGATATTAGGAAACACCCACAATCCTGTCTATCTCCGCGAGTTCCTCGTCGCTGAACTCCGGGCTGTCGAAGGCCGCGACACACTCCTCGATCTGTCGCACCTTGCTGGCCCCGATCAGAACCGACGTGACCGTGTCGTGGCGGTAATTCCAGGCTACCGCCATCTGGGCCAGGGTCTGTCCGCGTCGCAGGGCGAGTTGGTTCAGCCCGGCGACCTTGCCGACTACATCCTCGGTGATCTGCTCGGGTTTGAGGAAGGGGCTCTCGCCGGCGGCCCGGGAATCTTCCGGTATCCCGTCGAGATACTTGTCGGTCAGGACCCCGCGATTGAGCGGGGAGAAGGTGATGCAGCCGACCCCGGATTCGGCGTTGGTCTCGAGCAGTCCGTTTTCGATCTGCCGGTCGAACATGTTGTACTTCACCTGGTGGATGAGGCAGGGGGTGCCCAGCCTCTTCAAGATGCCGAAGGCCTCCTCGGCTTGGGTCGGCTTGTAGTATTTCGAGATTCCCGCGTACAGGGCCTTCCCCTGTCGGACGATATCCGCCAGTGCGCCCAGCGTCTCCTCCACGGGAGTATCGGAATCGGGCACGTGGTGATAGAAAATATCAACGTACTCGAGACCCATCCGCCTGAGGCTCTGCTCCAGACTCGCGAAGAGGTACTTCCGGGACCCGCCGTCCCCGTACGGGCCGTCCCACATCAGGTGACCGGCCTTCGTAGAGATGATCAACTCATCCCGATCTGCCGATGTATTCGGCGCGAGGGGCTATCTCTTGTAGTATAGTCGATGAGGATCAGATCGAACACTCCCCGCTTGCACCAGATGGGAAAACCGCGTATCCTCCTTGAATCCCCGATCGAAGAGGACGTGTCGTACCACCCATGCATACCGAAGAGGAAAACGAAAACGCCGGTCCGACCACATCGTCCTTCAGGCCCGGCAAGCTCATCGGGTTGGTCTATCTTCCCACCTTCCTGATGGCGGTAGGCGTCGGGGCCGTCATCCCGGTCTTGCCACTCTACGCCAAGGAGCTGGGAGCGAGTCTTGCAGGAATCGGTCTTCTCCTTGCACTCCGCGGAGCCGGAAACCTCATATTCGATCTCCCCGCCGGGACCTTCGTGACCAGGTTGGGATTCCGCTCATCCCTGCTGACGGCTGCAGTGGTAACCGCCGCCGCCGCCTTTGTCGCGGCGGCGTTTCCGAAGGTCGCCGTCCTGGGTGCCGCGAATACGGTTTTAGGCGCCATGATGGCACTCTGGATGCTCGCCCGGTGGGCGTATGTGCGATCGGTAGTGGCCGCAGACCAGCGGGGCCGGGCGTTGTCTCTGCTGGGGGGCGTCATGCGAATCGGCAGGTTCGCAGGACCGATACTAGGTGGATTCCTCGCGGGCAGGTTCGGTCTTCGGAGTGCCTTCACCGCCCAAGGGGTCATCACACTCTTAGCCGCGGGGTTGGTCGTCTTCCAGTGGAACCGATATGAGGAGCAGAAGATTCCTCTGCCGGAAGACCATGCCCTGAAACGATTCTTCGGTATCATCGTCGATCATCACAAGACCTTCCTCTCCATCGGCCTCGTCGTCATCGCCCTTTCCCTCATCCGTGCCGGCCGAGAGGTTCTGGTACCCCTCTGGGGAGATCACGTGGGTATCTCCGTCGAAAAGATCGGACTGATCATGGGCCTCATGTCGGGGATCGACATGACCCTCTTCTATCCGGTGGGGATCCTCATGGACCACAAGGGACGGAAATGGGCAGCGGTTCCGTGTATGCTGTTGATCTCGATCGGCCTGGGACTCATCCCGCTATCCTCCGGGTTTACCGGGTTGCTCCTGGCGGCTCTGGTAGCCGGATTCGGAAACGGTCTCGGCAGCGGTATCGTCATGACTATGGGAGCGGACCACGCCCCCGAGAAGAATCCCAGTGAATTCCTGGCGGTCTGGCGTCTGGTGGGAGACATCGGGGGAACCGCGGCGCCGGCGATCATCGGGGTCGTCGCCTCCGCCGTCACCCTCGGGACGGCACCCTTCATCGTGGCCGGCGCAGGAGTAGCCGGTGCCGTTTTCATGGCCTTCGGCATCGCCGAACCGCTGCACCTCCGGGTCAGGAGAGCCGGCTCAGCTGCCGGTACTGGTGTAGTGACGAACCCCGAACCGCCAGAACAGCAGACACAATCCCAGAAACAGGAAACCCGCGGCCGGCGTGACCGCACCGATCCACACCGGTAAGGATCCGGTCCAACTCGCCGTCGGGAATCTCGAAGCTGATCGCGTCGAGGGCGGTAACCGTACGGTATCGCCTGGCGAACAGACCCTTCACGGCCCCGAGCATGCCGGGATCCTGATCCGAGAGGCGAAGCATCGATGCGAACAGTTACTGCGCCGAGTATCCGCCGTCTATCAGTAGGACATCGCCGTTGATCATAGAAGCCGAACCCGATGATAGAAAGAGGACGGCGTCGGCGATATCTTCGGGATAGGCGAACTTGCCCAGAGGTATCTTGGCGCGCATGGGATCGCCCTTCTCCGGTTTTCCCCATACCTGTTGTCCCATGGGGGTGAGGGTGACGGTAGGGGATACCGCGTTGACCCGGACGCCGTGGGGACCGAGTTCGAGAGCCATCACCTTGGTGAGTCCGTTGAGGCCGAATTTACTGGCGCAGTAGGCGGCATGTTCGGTGAGCCCGTTGGTTCCCGCGACACTCGATATGTTGACGATGACTCCGGATTTTCGCTCCACCATGCCGGGAGCGATTATCGAGGAGATGAGGGCCGGGGCGGTCAGGTTCACCGCCAGAAGCGCGTCCCAGTGATCCGGATCGAGTTCGAGGATCGTCTCGGTGATGGCCATTCCCGCGTTGTTGATCAGGATCCGGACACCACCGAGTTCGTCATCGATTTTCCGGGCCATGTCGAGGGTTTCATCGCGCACCGACAGATCGGCCCGGACGGCGACACACCGGCGTCCCATGCCGCGGATCTCCTCGGTCAGCGAGTCCAGATCGTCGCGGTTACGTCCGGTGATCCCGAGATCACACCCGGCTCCCGCCAGCCGCAGGGCTATCTCCCTGCCGATTCCCTTGGTCGCTCCGGTGACAAGCGCCGTCTCTCCGGTAAAATCAAATCCCGCCCTCTTCATCATCTACCTCGAATACCAGCCGATACTTGGTGCCGACCTCGTTTTCGCGAACCATCTTGCCCTCTAACTGTTGCACTAAAATGTCGACTAATTCAAGACCAAACCCCTTGTACTGCCGGTCGATGTCGACATTTTCGGAGAGCCCTACACCGTCATCGGAAACCTCGAGATTCAATTTCCGGGGTACGGTACGAGTGAGGATTACCCGTACGAGACCTTTCGGCCGTTCCCTGAATCCATGCCGGAGGCTGTTGGACACCAGTTCGGTGACGATGAGTCCCAGCGCGGTCACCGTGTCGAGATCCAGATGGATCTCGGCTGCGTCGACGACGAGTCGGATATCGGTAGAGGTGACATGATAGGTCTCATACAGACTTCCGGTGAGAGCCTCGAGGTACGGTTGAATTGCGATCCCCTCACCGGATTGAGACCGATACATCTGATCGAACACCAGCGCCATGGCGATTATCCTGGAATGACTCGCCGAGAAGACATCAATATATTCTTCACCGTAGGCATCACGCTGAAGGTTCAGGAGACTGGCGATGAGCTGGAGGTTGGATTTGACCCGGTGGGGCACCTCTCGTACGAGCTGTTCCTTTTCTCGTTGGGCCATATCCTTCTGCCTGAGTATTCGCTTGCGTTCGGATATGTCGCGGATTATGCCGACCGATCCGAGAAACTCCTCTTCGTCGTTCTCCTGCGGATAGAAGCCGACGGCGTTCAGTTCGCCGAATGCGGTCAGTGAACCGATTACCTCGGAGTCTATCGAAGGAGATGAGGGGGTGTCCTCCCTGCCTGTCGATCCGGTCTTCGGACGCAGCCGCAGTTCGAGGTTCTTCGTTCGCCGCTCCCCTCGTCTACGTTCGTCGAACAACTTCGGAGCTCCTGCATCCCCGGTCGTCTTCCCCTTCAGCGTCGGCAGAACAGACGCACGACTCACCCGCGGCAGGTCTTCCGGATGGAGGATTTCCGAAAAGTGTCTGCCGATCAGTTCGCGGGGCTCATACCCCATAGAGCGGACGGATTCGTTCACGAAGGTGAAGTGTCCCTGTGGATCCAGCGAATAGACGATGTCGGGGATCGCCTGCACCAGAGTATGGTACCCCTCCTCACTCCGCTTGAGGAACAGGTTCTGCCTGGAGAGGCTCTCCTCATGATTTTGGAGCTTTTTCACCACGACGGTGATCAATTCGATATGCCGTAGGGAATCGTCTCGCACCACATATGAGCTGAGCTCATCCTTGAGGGTCTCGTCGAGTCGTTCCACCTCATCGAACGATACGAGCAGAACGAAGGGCCGTGGCCACATGAGCAGACCTTCCACAAATTGTCCGCCCTCGAAGGCGTAATCGGTTATTACGATGTCATATTGCTCGGTCTCGCCGGCTTGAACCAGGTCGTAGGGCAGATTCTTTCGTTTGAATGTCTCGTGTAATGCGAGATACTCGGCAGCATTGTCACTGGCGAAAAGGACGGTATGGCGTCTCAAGCAAAAACCCCTCCATGATGTGTGGATGACGCGGCATATATGCAATATTATAGTAAAATTTTAGAATAAAGCAAAAGATATTTTATACTATTTTAGACAAATGCGAGTTAAATGGGAAGCGTATGCGTATAGATATCGGCGCGAATTGTCACAACAGCGATAAGATGCAATAGTAACACCATGAAACAGGCCCAACCCGACAGATATTTTGCACAACTTCTCGTTCCCCAATCACACTGGTCCGTCGCGACGAGGCGTATCCGACTCGAATCCGGAGCCCTCGAATCAATAGGCGAAGAACTCGTCACTCGGCTCGAAGGCGGTTCCCGCGTCTGGGTATTGAGTGACGAGAATACGGAAGATGCCGCCGGAAGCCGCGCCAGAAGGATCTCGAAGCAGGCGGGTTTTCGGGTTACCGGTCCCATTCTTCCGGGAAACCCCATGCCGGTCCCCTCGCTGGAGGAGACCGATCGGTTGAGTGCCCTAGTCAGAACCGACGCCCCCGACCTGCTTATCGCCGTCGGCGGTGGAACCCTGAGCGACATGGTGAAGAAGATCTCCCTCGACACCGGCATACCGAATTGGTGTGTCGCCACGGCTCCATCGGTGGACGCGTATACCTCCGCGAAGTCCGCCATCCGGATCGAGGGGTATCACAACGGGATTCCCGCGGCAGTTTCGGAGGTGGTGCTCTGCGACACCGATATCCTTGCCAAGGCCCCCGTGGAGCTGTTCCTATCCGGCGTGGGAGATCTCCTCGGCAAGCTCCTCGCCTTCATCGACTGGCGTTTGGCCCACTGGCTCACCGGAGAGACGTTCGACTTGGAGGCCTCCCGGATCGCCCTCGAATCGGCCAGGTATGCGATCCGCGCGTGTATCGAAATGACGGACTTCAATACTCCGGTGAAGGCGGTAGAGGCCGTGACCGATGCGATCCTCACTTCAGGCCTGGTGATGCAGTCGGTGGGCGGATCGCGGCCTGCGGCCTCCGCCGAACATACTATCGCGCACTTCTGGGAGATGTCGCACGCGGTGTCGGTTCCGAAGTGGGACCTACACGGGATCCTCACCGCCGTGGGCGCCCGCCTGGTCTACGAGGCGTACAAGCGGTTGTATGTGAAATTCGCCGACGCGTCGTTCGACCTCACGGCAATCGGCAGGCGACTCGAGTCCCTGAGAGACTGGCGGCAGAAAATCTCCCCCGAGATGCGCGCATACGAACACAAGATGAGTGAGGAGATGCGCAGCCGCTCATTTGAACCGGCGGTTTTGCTGGGACACGCCGAAAAGGCGGTCGGACGCAGAGACGAGATCCTATCCCTGGCCGGACCGATCATTCAGGAACTCGGCGAAGCAATCGAGGCGTTGGCCGAAGCCGGCGTGCCCTTCGGTCTCGGTACCGTGGGACTGGATAGGGACGCCGTCAGCGACTCCCTCGATCATGTTCGGCTCCTCAGGAACAGATACGGCACCTTCGACATGATGTGGGAGCTCGGGTTGGATGAAGAGATCCTCGCCGACCTGAAGGCGCGTATCTACGCCGGGGAGTTCGACTGACAAATTTCGACTGACTTATTCAGACACCCGTCTATAGGGGAGCAGTTGCGGTTCGTCATATTCCTCGGACATCACCGCATACTTTCGCGGGTTTCGATCGGTAGTGATGCCACAATGGTCTCCCTTAGGATCGAGGAGCACCATGCTCAAGATACTCCCGTATCGTTCGGTCCAGCCGGGTACGTCCTCGAACGCCTTGATCCCGGCGTCTTCCGCCGAATCCCCCATCTGCATGAAGAGCACGGCGCTGCGAGCCGAACCGGCACGAATCGCCAGTTCTCCGTGACCGGTACAAGCCGCGGCCCCATACCGGGAGTCACAGTAGTTTCCCGCGCCGATCACGGGTGAATCGCCCAATCTCCCCGGATACTTCCACGCCCACCCGCAGGTGCTGACGCCGGAGGCAAGCTCTCCCCGGCCGTCCAGGGCGATGACGTTTACGGTTCCCCCCACTCGCTGCGGGTCCTTGGTCAGCAGGGCCCACTCGGACAATCCCCTGCCCTCAGACACGTCACCGAGGCGCTCCGCGGGTACGTTTGCCCGGAGCCGCTCCTCCCATTCAGCCTTGGCCCTGTCGGTCAGTATCTCGCTCCTGGTGAACCCCATCTCCTCGGCGAAGATCTCAGCCCCCCGGCCGACTAAAAAAACATGCGGCAGCGACTCCATGAGGCGCCTGGCGATAGAGATCGGGTTCGGGAAGCCGGAGACGGCACCGACGGCCCCGCATGCCCGAGTACTCCCGTCCATGATGCCGGCATCCAGTTCCATCTTCCCCTGGATATTGGGCCACCCGCCGGTTCCGACACTGTGGTCGGCGGGATCGTCCTCCACGATCCGGATCGAGGCCTCAACCGCGTCCAACGCGCTACCACCCCGCCGCAAGATCTCCCACCCCGATTTCAGGGCAACTTTCGCGTTTCCGCTTCCTAGTACAACCATCGATTCACCTCGATTTTTACGCGCATGATCCGTATGCCGCCGGATCCGGTGACTGCGTTCTTAGGGGAATTCAGGCGGAAGAGCGGACACGCTGCTGCCGCCGCCTCAACTCGGCAGCAGCCCCTCGTCCCGGGAGACACACCAGACGCCGCCGTCACTCATGGCGGCGATGCAGCGGTTGCAATGGTCGCAGTCCGACTCTTCGATCTCACCGGATTCGAGTTTCCGGGGAAATTCCGGATCCCGTATCGTCGCCCGGCCGATCTGGAAGAACTCGATACCCTGTTCCATGGCAGCCTTCATATCGGGAAGCGACTCGACACCGCCGACGCAGATCACCGGGATGGAGCACTCCTCTTGAATTCGAAGGGCCTCAGGGAGCAGGAACATCCGCTCGTGCGGGTAGGTCTGTACCGAGAGCCGGCCGAACAGCCAAGTAGCGGCACGAAGGAAAGGATTCGACTCCGCCCGGGCCATCTCCGTAATCGGAACCCGCCCCCGGAGCATGTAGAACGCGGTGCGGGAGGTGAAGCCGCAACTCGGGATCAGAGCATCGGCACCGGCATCTTCGAACGCCCCGGCGACGATCAGGGCCTCCTCGATCTCCAACCCGCCTGAAAACCCGTCCCGCTGGTTCATCTTCACGAGGATCGGGAACTCCCCGCCTACCACCTCCCTGACGGCCCGGATGATCTGTACGGGAAAGCGAAGACGGTTCTCTATCGTACCGCCGTATCTGTCGCTGCGGCGATTGGTCCACGGCGACAGAAACTGACTTAGAAGGTATCCGTGACCGGCGTGGATCTCCACCGCGTCGAATCCAACCTCCCGGGCCATGCGGGCGGCCGCGGCGAAATCGTCGCGTACCCTCCCCATGTCATCTTCGGCCATCTCCCGGCATCTGGCCATCCGGTAGGTGCATAGCTTGGGCGAAGCCCCGATATTCCGCATGCCGGTGACCTTGGGATCGGCGAAGAATCCGCAGTGGCCCAGCTGGATCGATACGGCGGCCCCTTCGGCGTGTACGGCACCGACGAGACGCTCCAGGCCGGGGAGGATCTGATCGCGCATCCACAGTTCATAGTCGAATCCGAGGCCGCCGCGGCTTACCGCGGTATAGGCCAGGGTGGTCATGGCGATACCGCCGGCGGCCACCGCACGGTGGTGCTCGATGAGAGCGTCCGTCACCTCGCCGCCGAAACTCAAGCCCTCGAAGCACCCCGCCCGGATGAGCCGGTTTCGCAGGCGCAGGGTCCCGATGGTTCCATCCGTAAAAGGACCACGTACCGTCGATTCTCTCACATTCATCCGTCCACCCCCGCTCCTCTTGCCGGATGATCTCACGACATCCGAAGTATGACTCGACTACCACTACCCTGGCAGAGGTACACCGTACCGGACATACACCTCCTCGGGTGCGTCGTTCTCTTCCATCAGCTTGCCCATCTGTGACAACAATTCGGTTTTAACGGCTGCCGCCTCGGAGTCCGACTCAGGGTCCAGGGGATTCGCCTGTTTCGGATCCTCCGCTTATACTGTTTTGTCGGTTCCAGTATATCGAAGGAGCAGCAGGGGTGCAATTTGATTAGATGGCATC
>CAZAKE010000190.1:0-8917 GCA_964485495.1 uncultured Spirochaetales bacterium | reverse complement strand
GGACGGAAGCGTCAGTGCCGACTCGACCGCGCCCTCCATTGTCCACACCTGGCTGCTGCGGTTCATGATCTTGACCTTTCAGGACGAGTTCGGACTGGAGCTGGCCGAGACCTTCGCGGCGGACCGGTACGTCAGCCTGGACCGCTTTCTGGACATGCTGGAGCGCGGGAGCGAGTACTTCGACGTGAAAGGCACGCCTGAGAAGGAAAGCCCGGCCGATGTGGTAGAAGATATCCTCCCGGGGAACTCCCGGCAACTCTTTTCGGAGGTATTCGTTCGCTCTCTCCTCCTCGTCGTCCCTGAGATAACAGAGATAGTTCATGAAGGTGAACGACACCTCGCCAGGCTCATACGCCCTGGCCTTGTTGAAGTA
Source organism: uncultured Spirochaetales bacterium (assembly GCA_964485495.1). Taxonomy (GTDB): domain Bacteria; phylum Spirochaetota; class Spirochaetia; order CAZAKE01; family CAZAKE01; genus CAZAKE01. The sequence continues at coordinate 8,544 of CAZAKE010000190.1, read as the reverse complement.
TCGTCGTGCGGCGGCACCGTCGTTCAGGATATAGGCCAGCTTCCCCATCGGCAGATAGGCGAATTGGTAATCCGGTTTGTCGGCGATGACCCGCCGGTAGTCCTCGAGGGCTTCTCGATACCGATTCATATCGTCCAGTATCCCGGCTCTGTAAACGTAGGCATAGAAGAGTTCCGGGTCGATGGAGACGGCATCCGTGAAATCCTGCAGTGCACCCTCCATATCACCCAGTTGAAAGAGACGGAGTTTTCCTCGATCGATGTAGTTCCAGTAATACTCCGGCATGAGTTCGATTGCAGTCGACAGATCCTCCTCGGCGGTCTCGAACTGTTCCATCGCCCTATATGCGCGGCTCCGGTCGATATACGAGATCGGGTTTTCCGACGAGACCGTCACGGCCCTGTTATACAGTTCGAGCGCATGGTCATACTCCTCCTCACGCATCATCAATCCGCCGAAACCGAGGAGGGCGGGGATGTTCTCCGGATCCCGTTCCAGGCTGAGGGTGAAGTGTCTTTCAGCCTCAGCCGTTTCTCCTTCGGTGGCGTGAATCTCACCCAATGCCGCGTGTGCATCTGCATGTCTCGGATCGAGTTCCAGCGTACGGTTGAGTTCGTCGAGACGCCCGGGATCGTCCCCCTGGAGATATAGAACGGTGGAGTGCAGGAATACCGCGTCTGCGTTTTCCGGATCCTGTTCCATACTCTCCCCGATGCTCTTTGCAGCCTCTTCGATCTTACCCTCCGATAGCAGGAGCATCGCGTAGGCGAGTTTTGTCTCCGTATCTTCGGGGGATTCCTCAATCGCCTTCTCAAGTTCGGTCATCGCCTGTTCGACGTTTCCCTCCCGCATGAATTCCGCGGCGGATCCGAACCTGTCGACCGGCTTCTCCTCCGGGACAGGCGCCTCGGGAGGGGGTGCTTCCGGGGTGGCCTCTTTCTGAGGAGCAGTCTCGGGAGGTGAGGCATCCTGTTGCGAGGCCGGTGGTGTCTCTTCGGGCGTCTTCTCTTGTTCCGAATGTTCCGAACCGGCACATGAGATCGTACAAGCGAGTACGAGTAGCGTGATGCACAAGATGCCTGCATGCAGGAGACTCATGCGTGTCGGAAGATCCATTGAATTGTTTCGTGTCATCGGCTTAGGTCGAACCTCTTTGCCGTCGTAAAAATATCTGTCACCTTGCCAGGTTACGTCGACGGATGTATCAGGGTTACCTACTATACAGATTGGGACTCTCTTGCTCAAGCCGTTCCGGCAATTCGATTCTCGCGAATCATGGTTGATTGAAGCGGTGGCGGTTGGTACAATGCTGCAGGAAACTGGAGTACATGGACAGTCGGATCGGTAAAAAGTTTGCACTCATTCCAATTCTCTATCTCTTCCTCATCGGTGGATTTATCTTCCTGCATGTTATCCAGGTCGAGTCTTTCCGTGAGGTCGTCGCCGGATTCGTCGTTCGGGGGACGATTCTCAAGGATCGTGACGACCGGACAGCGGGAGTTCGGAAACTCAGCGTCTCGACCCAGGGACTCACCTGGACGTTTGGTGCACGCACACCGGTGATGATAGATACCGCCAACGGCATTGCGTATTCCGGAAGACTCAAGGGATATCGGCTGATCGACGACGGTGTCGAGATACTGTTGAATATGGACGTTTCCGTCACGTTCCGGACAGATGATACTGGTCGAATCGCCGTTCGGCCATACTCCTCCGGAAAGGATGGGAATGTAGAATCGATCACACTCTCGCTCTTTCCGGATGAGGAGGTACAAATTTCTCGAGCCGAAGGAGTGCCCATCGTCCGTGCCGAGTTCGGTGAATCGTCGATCTTCTTTTCGATTCCCGACGAGGTGACGCTTCAGGAGAATGAATTCGTTTTTTCAATATCCGGCGGGAAAGGTGCCGAGGTGGTGTTGGAGACGTCGGACGGTTCGGGCCTCGATCCATATACCTTCTGGTTCGCTCAGGAAGGAGCGCTTGCCGATCCCGGTCGATATGAAGATACGCTTGCCGGTTTCCTCGAAAACGCGTACCACGGGTGGACGAATGGGAGGTTCAATTCCAATGCCCTTACGTGGAGCGATGGTAACGGTTCTGCTGGATTTCTTTCCGGGGCGTTCAATGCCTACATGAGTGAAGCGTATAGAAGAGGAACCCTCGTAGATGTGGGTTTGACCCGGAGAATCGTGGCGAAATATGCACCGTCGCTCACCTATGATACGAATCCCCACACCGGGGATATCGTGCGAACGGGACGTGATCGGTATCGGCGTGACCGTGATGTTATCGAGGAGATCTACGGTCAGGTGAGGGAGCGAGATCCTGCTCTGTTTCTCCGAGATGATCCCGTCGGATTCTCGCTGCACCATGAGAGTATGGGGCTCGTCGAATCTATCTTTGATCTACTCGTCTCGGTGAATCCCGAGACCCTCGAACAGGCCGTCGGTATGCTCCGCTCATGTCTTCGGGGCGTTGAGTTATTCTCCGAGATGGAGTTTTGTGAAGTCGGTCGTTCGATTGTAGAGCGACACCTCTTCTCGGCGGTGGTACGGAACGGGGAACAGATGTTCATCTCTCGGGATAACGATGGAAGTTGTGATATTCTCTTGAGTATTCAAGTGGGCAAGGCTCTGCATGAGGCAGGGCTCATTCTCGGTCAGTCGATCTATGCCGGCGTCGGTCGTCAGCTGGTCATATCTGCACTCGAGTTAGCCGATGATTCTGGATTTCTTCCCCGTGAGGTCGTGCTGGTAGAGGATTCGGTGGTGCCGTCCGACGAGTTAGTTCCACCTGAAGATATCTATTCTCTCTTCTATCAGGGATCATACGTACCGAGAGAGATCGGGTTGACCGATGTACTCGGACCGGGGACGTATATTTGGACGGCGGCCGAAGAACTTACCGTGACACGGGAGCAGGAGGAGATCGTGCTGGAGTTCGATTTTCCGGTAGGGTATACCCATCACCTTACCGTTCGGGGAATCGAGCCGTTTCAGCGCGCCTACATGTTCGGCATCCGCTGGAACACAGATCCCTACTTTCAAAACTACTCGAGCGGTTGGGCGTATGATGCCGACACCAAGACACTTTACGTGAAGATTCGGCATAGAGCCGAACGTGAGCGGATGGTACTCTCCTATGTGCGGCCGTTGCCGCCGGTCAACCGACCGGCCGATTCAGCCGGTGACCGGTGAGATTTGCCGGCATCCAGGCCGGTCAATACAGAACGGTACGCTTTTATCGTCCGTTTCACGGTTTTACCGATCTACATGGTCTATCTGCGGAGGATTTCCGCAAGGGCATCCGCGGTGAAGCCGAAATGGTTCGCCACGTCTTTCGCGGGGCCGGACTCGCCGAACCTGTCGATGTGGAGCATGTCCTCGGGAGATGAGGCGAAGCGATCCCATCCGCAGGAGACTCCGGCCTCCGTGGTAACGACGCGGACGCCTTCGGGAAGGATCGATCGGCGGAATGTCTGATCTTGTGCGAGGAAGAGCTCCCTCGATAGCATCGAAACGACGCGTATCTTTTTGTCCGAAACCTTCTCTGCCGCCTCGAGTGCCAGGCTTACTTCCGAACCCGTTGCTACGACGACGATTTCCGGGGTGCCGTTGCACTCCTTCACGACATACGCGCCCCTGGTGATTGTATGCATCCAGTCGGAATCCGACTTCTCGTACACCGGCAGGTTCTGCCGAGTAAGCGCCAGTGCTACCGGGCCGTCATCTTTGGTGAGGGCCATGCTCCAGGCGATTGCCGTCTCCTGGGCGTCTCCAGGGCGTAGGACGGTAAGTCCGGGGATGATCCGCAGAGAGGCCAGATGCTCCACCGGCTGGTGAGTAGGACCGTCTTCGCCGACGAAGATCGAATCGTGGGTGAAGACGTAGATTACCGGCTGTTTCATCAACGAAGCCAGTCGGATCGAGGGGCGCATGTAGTCGCTAAAGACCAGAAAGGTTGCACAGAAAGGCCGTAGTCCGCCGTGGAGGGCCAGTCCGTTGGTAATCCCGCCCATGGCGTGTTCTCGCACGCCGAAATGCAGGGTGCGGCCTTCCGGCGTGTCGAATTTGAAATCTCCGCCGGGCATGGCGGTGTTATTCGAAGGTGCCAGATCGGCGGATCCTCCAACCAAACAGGGAACGTTCGCCGCGGCAGCCTTCAGTACCGCGCCGCCGGCCTTTCGCGTTGCCATTGAGTCCCCAATCTCGAATTTCGGCATGTCGATGTCGTGAGGATCTATCTTCGAGAATCCGGTATCCCAGAGCTTCTTCAATTCGGGGTTTTCGGCGGCCCAGGCGTCGAAAGCGGCCTGCCAGGTATCGAAACGTTTCGACCACTCGGGTTTCATCGATTCGAAGTGGGAGAACGCCTTTTGGTCTACGTAGAAGGATTCATCCTCCGGGATGCCGAGGTTCCTGCGTGTCGCGGCGATCTCTTCGTCTCCGAGCGGGGCGCCGTGTACCTCGTGACTGCCGGCCATATTGGGCGACCCCATGCCGATGGTGGATTGGAGGAGGATGATCGTCGGTGTATCGGCGGTTGATTTTGCATCGGAGATGAGTGAACGCAGTCCGTCGACATCGTACATGTCGCCCGAAAGTGTCTGCCATCCGTATGCCTCATACCTCTTGAGGACGTCCTCGGTGAACGCCAGGTCCGTCGAACCTTCGATGGTGATGCTGTTGGAATCGTAGAAGACGATCAGTTTTCCGAGTCGTAGATGGCCTGCCAGAGAAGCCGCCTCGGAGGTGATCCCCTCCATCATGCAGCCGTCGCCGGAGAGGACATACGTATAGTGATCGATTATCGACTGTTTCGGAGTGTTGAATTTCGCTGCGAGCATCCGTTCGGCGATAGCCAATCCGACGGCGTTACTGAAACCGGCACCCAATGGGCCGGTGGTGGTCTCGACCCCGACGGTCATTCCGTACTCAGGGTGTCCGGGGGTCTTGGATCCGAGCCGGCGAAAATTCATGAGATCCTCTTTCGTGAGGCCGTACCCCGAAAGGTACAGTAGTGAGTAGAGGAGCATGGAGCCGTGTCCGGCCGAGAGGATAAATCGGTCTCGGTCGATCCAGTCGGGATGTGAGGGATCGTGACGCAGTAGGTCCCCGTACAGCAGTGCGCCGAGTTCGGCGCATCCCATGGGCAGTCCCGGGTGTCCCGAGTTGGCCTTCTGAACGCCGTCCATCGACAGCGCACGAATGCTCGTGGCGATGGCGTTTACGGTGTCGGTATTCATTGTATCTCCTTATTGGTCTGTTTCGGTGTGAGTCATACTGCCGCATGATAGTTATTTGGGGCCGAAGGTTCAAGCAGGTTTGACAAACACAATCAATGCAGGCATACTTTTAGCCCGATTTTAACTTCCGAAGGATACCGTATATGAATCGAATTGTGGAAAAGGAACAGCTCTCCGAAGAGGTTTACAGGATGAGGGTCGAGGTCCCGTTGATCGCCGAGGAACGGAAGCCGGGGCAGTTCGTGATCGTACAGGTGAATACCGATTTCGGTGAGCGGATTCCGTTGACTATTGCAGATGCAAACCGTGAAACCGGCACGATTACTCTAATTTTTCAGACGGTAGGGAAGACCACCCATCTGCTTGCCGATCTTGGAGTGGGAGATTCGGTAGAAAACATCCTCGGACCTCTGGGGAATCCCACCCACATCGAGAAATTCGGTACCGTCGTCTGTGTCGGCGGTGGCATCGGTGTGGCGCCGATGTATCCCATCGCACAGGCCATGAAAGACGCCGGCAACCGATTGGTGGTGATCATGGGTGCCCGAAACAAGGACCTCCTGATTATGGAGGATGAGATGAAGGCCATCGCCGATGAGCTGATCGTCTGCACCGACGACGGTTCCTACGGTCGAAAGGCGCTCGTGACCGAGCCGCTCAAGGAGTTGTGTGAGGCCGATCCGAAGCCGGATCTGGCGGTTGCCATCGGCCCGCCGATCATGATGAAGTTTTGCGTCGAGACCACCCGCCCGTATGATGTGCACACGGTCGTGTCTCTGAATACCATCATGGTGGACGGTACCGGCATGTGTGGCGGGTGCCGTGTCAGTGTCGGAGGCAAGACCAAATTCGTTTGTGTAGACGGTCCTGAGTTCGACGGGCATCTAGTGGATTTTGACAACATGATGCTGCGTCTCGGTGCGTACAAAGACCGTGAGGAACGGGACCACCATCAGTGTCATCTTGATCTCCAAATCAAGGAGAATTTCGAATGAGTTACATATCTCCCGATACGTTGAAGACGGCTGCCGCCGAAGTACTCGATTCTCTCGACGGACAGGAGCTGAAGGCGAAGCAGCGGCTCTCTATTCCACCGCAGGAGATGCCTTCTCAGGATCCGGCGGTACGCAAGCGGAACATGAACGAGGTAGCCCTCGGCTATTTTAAGGAACAGGGTATCGCCGAAGCGCAGCGCTGTCTGCAGTGTAAGACCGCTCCTTGCATCAAAGGGTGTCCGGTACGGATCAACATTCCGGCCTTCATCGAGGCCGCAGCCGAGGGCGATTTCGAAAAGTCGCTGGCGATCATCCGGGAGGACAGCCTGCTTCCCGCCATCTGTGGCAGAGTATGCCCGCAGGAGACCCAATGCCAGATGGAGTGCACCGTCGGGAAATCCTTGAAAGATATCGGCAAGGCGGTGTCGATTGGCAGGATCGAGCGGTTCGTGGCCGATTACGAACAGGGGAGCGGAGAGAAGGACCTTCCCGATGTGGCGCCGGACACCGGAAAGAAGGTGGCTGTGATCGGCTCCGGTCCGGCCGGGATCACCGCGGCGGCGGACTTGCGGAAGGCAGGTCATGAGGTGACGGTCTTCGAGGCGTTCCACAAGCCAGGCGGTGTCATGATCTATGGCATTCCGGAGTTCCGGCTGCCGAAGGCGATCGTTCAGGACGAGATCGACACTCTGGAACAGATGGGTGTGAAGATTCGAAACAACTTTCTGGTAGGCAGGACTCGCAGGCTGAAGGACCTGCTCGAGAAGGACGGATTCGATGCCGTCTTCATCGGCAGCGGTGCCGGATTACCTCGGTTTATGCACATAGAGGGTGAGAACCTTGTAGGCGTGTTTTCTGCCAACGAGTATCTCACCCGCAGCAACCTAATGAAGGCCTACGATGTGGACAAGGCGGACACCCCGATCTTCAACTCCACTCGTGTGGCCGTGTTGGGCGGCGGGAATGTCGCCATGGATGCCGCCAGGACCGCTCTCCGATTGGGCGCGGACGAGGTGAACATCGTCTACCGGCGCACCGAGAAGGAGATGCCTGCCAGGGTGGAGGAGGTGGAGCACGCCAAGGAGGAGGGGGTCGTCTTCCACATTCTGAAGAATGCCAAGCGGATCCTCGGCGATGAGAAGGGACGCGTAGCAGGCATGGAGTGTCTCTCCTACGAACTCGGCGAACCCGACGATTCCGGCAGGCGCCGTCCGATCCCCATCGAAGGCAGCGAGCATGTGATGGAGCTGGACACCGTCATCGTCGCCATCGGAAATGACTCGAATCCATTGATACGTAGGACCACCCCCGAGCTGGAAGTGAATAAATGGGGCAACATCATTACCGATGAGTGCGGGAAGACCTCCATGGACAGGGTGTATGCCGGCGGCGACATCGTACTCGGTGCCGCCACCGTGATACTGGCGATGGGCGAAGGTCGCAAGGCCGCCGCGTCCATCAACGAGCTACTCGCAGCTGAGTGAATGGTTGCCGATCACAACACCGGAACGATGAAGGCTATTTGAGCAGTTTGATTCTCGAGAAGATGTAGTCGAGACTGTCCTGCTTGATGACCAGGCGATGGTAGGTGGTTCCCTGAAGGTGAAAGATGTCGGAGTCGTTTTCCCGTACATACTGCTTGTATCTGGACTTGTCGAACCAGTGTACCAACCTGACATGATTTCCCTCGATCTCGAGGGCGGTCATCCCCCGTTTACCGATGACGCACCCTGAATTGAAGAGACAGGGAACGAATATCTCGGCACTGTAGAGGGTACTGATCCCCGATTCTTCGATCTCTTCTAGGTTACAACGTTCTACCTCACGCTTGTTCTCTCTGATGATCGTCTCTATCTCCCGTTTCCTATCCGGCGGAGCCGCCGGATAGTCCCGGCATAGCCGTTCGATGTGGAACTTGAGGTAGTCCTGTTTCGATAGGGATTCGAATAGGGGTCTGTGTGTATGTCCTATCATCGAAAGGATGCCGTTGGTCGAGGCGAATTCATATGCCCGACGTTCGATGGCGAACTTCTTTTTCTTATCGTGGGCGACCGAATAGTTCTTGATTTTCAGTGGATTCGCGAAGGCCTTGAGCAGGAAGGCGATTAGGTCGTTGAAATTCTCGTAGTAGAACGATGCCTGATGACCGTGGTAGATAAAAATCGTGTTGTCTCCGGACTCGAGCCGCAACGCCGGCAGCAGAGGATACCGCAGCGCATGCCTCGGTGTGATGAAGAGCTGGTAATCGTGATTTCCGTATATCTTGAAGAGGTTTCCGGTGGTGTGGAACGTATCGAAAAGGGC
>CAZAKE010000189.1:0-8988 GCA_964485495.1 uncultured Spirochaetales bacterium | reverse complement strand
TCGATATTAATTAATAGTAGGAAATTAACGGAAGCTCGATACTCCCTAGATATACAGCCTCAGAATAGAGAGATGAAAAATCTTCGTCTCTCCCAAAAGAAGCTGCGTACAGTACAATTGTTACCTCCTCGGCAGGAAACTCACGTTCAGAATCGTAAAGGGATTCAGGCAAGTCGTCATCACCTTCTTCGAGATCTTCAGGTAAAAATGTTTTTAATTCATACTCTCCGCCGGCAGTTTGGACATATCGAGAGAAGGTTGCATAAAAATAGTTCTGAGGGTCTGGAAAAGATATCCTGCAGTGCTCGGAAGTCTGAAAAAAAACAGAGGTAAAATCTATGGTATAGACACAAGGTGCATTCTTGTATTGAGATTTCCCAGATTCACTCAGGTTCACCAAAGGCCGAGAAAAGGAACCGCGGGTGATTTCATTGACGGAATTCATCCTCCGATAGAGTACGGCATGTTGATCCGAAGAGTATGATAGACGCGAGTATTCGCGGTTGAACAGATAGGTAAGATTGATTCCCGTGAGGTATTTCGAACGCTCAACTAAGACACTCTCGTCTTCGAGCACGGCTTCATCGACAATTGGATCGTAGAATCGATATACCAGTTCGTACCCATCGAAATAATCAGTATCGTTATCAATGGCGGATCCGTTTGAAAATTGAATTGCATATATGCCTGAGGTAAAGTCCATCCGGTCGGGTGGATTGAGATATGGTAATGACTCGATGCCGCACGATGCATTGAATCCTAATACGGTTGCGCAGATGATAATCAACCATAAAAGATTGAATTCAGTACATTTACAATGTATCGTCTGAAGGAGAGTACCTATCATATGAGTATTCGTTACCCAATCTCGGTATGAAACGTGCGGCAATCCGCTCCGTTTCGACCGGCAGAGGGTATTCACTATGATTCTTGCAGCGGGGCTACTATCTCGTCTACGCAGTCTATCAATTCATAAATAACGACCGGTTTACTCTTCCCCTTTACCCTGATCAGATCCAGTTCCCGCACGATCACTTTGTCATTCACCAAGCCATAGGTATTTTCGCTGATGATAATTCTCGTGCTGTATTCCTTGTTGGTTCCTTCGAGTCGTGACCCAAGATTGACCGGATCGCCCATGATCGTATAGTCCATCCTTCCTAAGGAGCCCATGTTTCCGACCGTCATAATTCCTGAGTTAACGCCGATTCCGATGTTTATCCTCTTCTCCGGAGGCCAAACGGCATTCAACTCTTCGAGCGCTTTTAGCTGCTTGAGTGAGGCTTGACAGGCGAGTAATGCGTGGTCTTCCTGCGGAATCGGGGCACCCCAAAAGGCCATGATCGCATCACCCTCATACTTGTCAAGAGTACCGTTGAAATCCAGTATGATGTCGGACATAGCCGTGAGGTATTGGTTCAGATGGTTGACGAGATCCTGTGGTTTCATGCTCTCGGAGAGTGTGGTGAAACCTCGGATGTCGCTAAAAAACACGGTCAGATGCTTGTCGACCCCACCAAGTTCAGGCGGGTTGTCGAGTATCTGGTCGACAACCTTAGGACTGACATAGGTACCGAACATCTGCCGAATCCGACGCTTGTCCTTCTCTTCAGTCATGACTCGGTATACGACGATGGTCAAGAACGCGAACACCATAGCGATTGCCGGTGTAGCAAAATCTACGACAACCGCGGAGCTTTCAAATAGAATCGTTACCCCAATGAAGAATCCCAATACAAGCAGTATCGTGATGGAGAACGCCCAAGGTGTCGATAACCTGGAAGTGAGAAAAGCAATGAGTAAGATCGAGCCGAATAGTAGTAAATATGAATACAATGCCGGGGTTCGGGTTATAAAATTCTGCATCAGAATGGTGTTCAGTGCGTTCGCATGCATCTCGACACCATACATGAGCCCCACCGGAGTCGGTTTCTGATCTGCCGCCATTCCTCTCGCGAACGGACCCACCATGATAATTTTGTTCGCTACCGCCTTGGTGCGTGGCCATGTCGACGGATCAGCCCCTGGAGGTCGTGCCGCATAACCGGCAAAAGAACGGATCGGATAGGTCTGTCGCTCCCCGGGTGTTGCAAACGAAGGCAAACCCATGAAATTAATGATTACCCTACCCTGATCGTCGATCGGTATTTTTATCTCGTTCACATCCGTATATACTGCAGGTTCTACAATTTTTCCGTCTTCATCCGTTACCGCTGCCGATTCGAGTCTTCTGTACGGTTTCCACGTGTTCGTTTCGATATCATACATCTCCGGGTGCGGAATGAAGATATGCTCCCCGAAGAAAACCTCGATATCATCCAACGATTTATTAAAGTACTCGAGAGCCAGCGCGAGTGTGATAGAAGGCAGGAAGTGATCCTGATACTTCCTCACAACATAGTATGATTCGTCGGGCTTCCCGTCGTCGTCTGTGTCCTCTTGCCGTACCGGTGCCTTCGATTCTATAGCTGCCTTTAGGGACTGCAACTCTCTCTCAGTAAATGGGTACGTAATCGGATGATGCTTTCCGTTCTTGTCAACCCACTCGAGTCTCTGAAAGGAATCGGTATCTAGCGGTACATCGACCGCAAGGTCTTCCAGTTTTATCGTATCCAGGAGAACCGAGGATTTTGCAACCAGTGCCTGCAACCGGTAGACCTTGTCATCGTCTTCGATAAAATTCGCGTGTCCATATCCGTTACTCGCACGGCCGAAGGGCTTCAGCGGGGGTTGTAGTCCGTAGTATGCGGGCACTACCTGCCAATCGCCACGTATGTTGAACATCTCGCCGATCCCTTGATACAAGACCTCCTGCCTCTCGAAAAACTCATCGGCCTCGGCGGTGGGTGGCGGTATCTCATCGAGTACAGTTTCGAGAAACACACGTCCATGCTCACGGATGCTGTTGACCAGGATCGCGTCGTGAGTCGCGATCCGGTCCGGTTCGATGAAGAAGACGTCGAGAAACAAAGCCCTCTCACGCTCCCCCTGATTTGTGATTCTCGAAAATGCGTCGAGTAGATCGGCCTCCCGATATCGGGGGAAAGGCCATTTACCGAATTCGGTGAGTGATTTGAAGTCGATGCCTACGATGAGTATGTCTTCGTTGATATCCGGATTCCGGCGTTCAAGGCTTACCCCCTCCTGAATTTTTTCCTTCCCGAAAACCGTCTTGTAGTTAAACATGACGTCGAGCATCTTCAACTGGAGGGTATCGAATAGAGTCGTCCGCGTCTCTAAAAAAAAGAACGTGAGGAAGAGAATACATGCGATAATGAAACCGAAATACTTGGTTTCGAATATCCTGCCGCGTCTACTCGCCATGAAACCCTCCTCAGTTTTCGTGATTGTCGCTTTCGCATCTACAATCCCGATACTCCGTCGCGTCAGATTCAGACGCCGAAACCTATTAATTCAAACTATCTAGATAAATTATACGGGCTTTCGCAAGGTTTGTCCAACTGCTTGAAGGATAACGATCCAACAAATTGTTATAGAACGACTTAGCGGTTTCAGGAGATTCGCTTTTTTCCGAAAGCCTTCCGACAGAGAATAGTGCCCTGGGAGCATTGGGACTCTCGTCACCATAATTGTCGGCTACGGTCAGATATGCATTCATGGCCGCTTGGTCGTCTCCCGCCTGCTCGTAGGCAACGGCGGCCTTCATGAGACATGCCGGTGCAAGGTGGCTTTCCGAATATTGATCTGCGACTGCCATGTACTCCTTCGCCGCTTCGGTCCAATTCTCCTTCGCGAATGCCAGCTCTCCTTTCAGATACAAGCCGCGCTGGGCCGCATATCCGAGGGGATACGATTTCAAGATCTGCTGGATATCACCCACTATCTGCTCTTCGAGTTCGGTCTTGGTTTCTTCATCTTCACTCTCGTGCCATTTATCCAAAGATCGCTGAACCCGCTCGGCGATGACTGTTCCCGCTTCGACACGAGAGTCTATAATCATCGTCGTAGCGGTGACGGCTATAATCGCGACTACGATCACAGCCAAGATACTGAGAAGGATAATTCGATTCTTCAGTAAGAAAGCGGAAAGGTTCGAGAGAAACTGTTCCTTGGGAGTAAGTTCTTTATTCTGGATCATCATCGGCTCCTAATAGATAGTATCGACTCACAGAGGTTGTGCTTACATGACCACCGGAGGGGATATCAACGCTCTATTTCATACTCTTTAATCAGTCTGGACAGATATGTCCGTTGTATATCCAAATGTCTGGCCGCGTCTACCTGTTTCCAGTCGCAACGCTCCAGCACAGATTGTATATATCGTTTTTTAAACAAATTCACGGCTTCTTTCAAGGTGTATCCCGCATATGAGTTGTCGTCATCATTTTCATTCATGTTCCGCAGAAAGAGGTCTCTCGGCTGAATATCATCACCGTCGCAAATCACAACTGCCCTTTCTATGACATTTTCTAGTTCGCGCACATTCCCGGGCCAATGGTACGTCAACAGGGTTTCGATAGCTTCCGAAGAGAAACCGTGAATTTGTTTCTTGATCTCCCGATTGAACCGTTTCAGGAAAAAATCCGCGAGCTCTATTATATCCTCTCGTCTTTCTCGCAAAGGGGGGATGTAGAGCGGCAGTACGTTCAACCGGTAGTAGAGATCCTGTCGAAACCGTCCGGCCTCGATTTCATCCTCTAAGTCTTTATTGGTAGCCGCAAGTATTCTGACGTCCACCTGCATCGGTTCACTAGACCCGACTTTCTCGAAAACCTTATGCTGTATTACCCGAAGGAGCTTCGCCTGAAGATTTACCGACATATCGCCTATCTCGTCCAGGAAGATCGTGCCGCTGTCGGCAAGTTCGAATCTCCCGCGACGGTCGTTGCCCGCATCTGTGAACGCCCCCTTGATATGACCAAACAACTCACTCTCCAAGAGATGATCGGGCAAGGCGGCACAGTTGACACGGATAAATGGACTGCCGCTTCTCGGACTCGCAAGGTGTATCTGCTCGGCAAAGAGTTCCTTTCCGACCCCGCTTTCGCCTAGGATCAGAACGCTGGAGTCCGATCCGGCTACCTTTCGGGCGATGTCAAGTTTCTCCTGTATTGCATCGCTTTTGGCGATGAAGGTATGATATCCCTTTTCACCGGTTATCTCGTCCTGCAGAAGGAAGACTTCATCCTTGACCTTCTGATAGCTTTGTGCATTCTGGATGGCAATTGCCGCTTGGGTTGCGAATATCTCGAGCCACTGTCGATCTTCTTCTGTGAAGGTATTTTCGTCCATTCGATTAATCAACTCGATGACACCCACACACCGCTCCTTGATGCGCATCGGAACCGCCATGATCGAATTCGTGGGAAATCCTATCTGTTTGCTGATGTCTGAGAAGAAGCGTTTATCCGTATCTACGTCGTTTACTATGAGAGAGGTATTGTGTTCGGCTACCCAACCTGCGATGCCTTCACCCATGTTCAGTGAAAACTTTTTAAGTTCCGGTCCTTTTGATCCGAGTGCGATCTCGAAGTAAAGGCGGTTGTTTGCCGGATTAAGAAGAAGCAGTGACGAGGCCTGTGCACCGCACAATCGGGTCGCGGACTCCAGTATCTGCGTCAACAAAACTCGAGCATCGGTATAGTTCGAATTTATGAGTGTGTTTATCTCGATCAGCGTATCGAGTCGTCTGGTATCGATTTTCGATGTTACCATACCGGCGTCACCCGCCGCCAAGACTATTCCGTATCGTCGTTCTTGGTCTTTAGAATATCCCCGAGGGTAACCGTGGACTCATTGTCCTCATCGTGGATGTACTTAGAAAGCTCCTGTCGCTGGAGTTTTCTTGAATACTCACGGATCGAAAGGGACAACCGTTGGGTCTTCGGGTTGATATCAGTAATGATCGCTTTGATCGATTCACCGACCTTGTACTTTTCGAGTGCTTCTTCTTCACTCACTCCCGAATCGGGCTCGACGAGATGGTACTTGTTGATGAGCCCTTCGATATCATCCATCACCCGAACGAAGACTCCAAAATCGGTGACACCGGTTACTTCGCCTTCGATTATGCTTCCCTTCGGGTGTGCTTCACGCAGAGTCTTCCATGGATCGTCGGCCAGCTGTTTCATTCCTAATCTGATGCGACGATTTTCCGTATCGACATCCAAGATCATTGTTTCGATCTCGTCGCCCTCGTTGACTACGGATGAAGGGTTTTTGATCTTCTTCGTCCATGACATATCGTCGACGTGGAGGAAGCCGTCGATGCCCTCCTCCAGTTCAATGAAAGCCCCTGCATTGGTGACCTTGACGGCCGGCCGCTCCAGGCGTGTACCCACGGGATACTTGTCGGCAATACTCTCCCACGGATTCGGATAGACCTGCTTCAGGCCGAGGGATACACGCCCCTGTTGTATGTCGTAAGCGAGTATCTTTGTGTCGACTTCGTCGCCGATGCCGAGCAGCTCCTTGGGATGATTGATTCGCTTTACCCATGATAGCTCTGATATATGTGCCAAGCCCTCAATGCCCTCTTCGAGTTCGATAAATGCACCGAAATCGGCAAGCTTCGTCACACGACCCTTGATTACGTCTCCGACCATGTATTTATCTTCGAATGTCGACCATGGATCCGGCGTGAAGTGTTTCAGAGATAAGTTGATCTTCTGCTCTTCAGGATCGAGTCGGATTATCTTCAACTCGATCTCTTGCCCCTTCTTCACATAGTCTTTGGGGCGTGTCACGTGTCCCCAGCTCATATCATTGATATGAAGGAGACCGTCGAACCCACCGAGATCGATGAACGCCCCGAAGGAAGTGAAACTCTTCACTACCCCGGTAACGATATCCCCGACCTGCGTATTCTCGAAGAAATCCTCTCGTCGGTCGGCGATTTCCCGTTCCAGCCAGGCCCTTCTCGAGACCACCAAACGGACTCGGCTGTCGTTATACATTCTGTCGATCAGGAAGTTCGATTTCACCCCGATCCACTCGTCTTCGTTCTCAACCCGGTAGATATCGGTCTTGGAGAAGGGGTTGAACGCTCTGATACCGTGGCCTAGATCAACTTCATATCCGCCCTTGATATTCCGTATGAAAGTGCCTTCGACCGGTTGATTATCCTGATAAGCGATCCGGAGATTTCTCCAGAGAACCTTGGAGTCGGCCTTTCGCTTAGAGACGACAACCTGCCCTCCCCGGCCCTCTTTCTTTACTAAAACGACACTGACGGTATCGCCGATAGTCGGCTCTTCGTCGAACTCCTCAAGCGGAATCTTCCCTTCAGACTTGTATCCCACGTCGACGAACACGTTCTCTTCGTTGATTTCGATTACCGATCCGTCGATCAGTTGCCCCTCTTCAAGGTCTTCGAAAGATTTTAAATATTCTTCTTGCAACTTAATCTGATTCTCTGTGCTTTCCGGATCTTTCCCTGCCATACCTTCTACCCAAAACTCCTGGTTGCCTTATCTGTATCGTGTATATATCGTAACACTCTGTCACAAACTTGCTCTATGGTCAAGTCCGACGTGTCGATATAGAGGGCATCATCCGCAACTTTCAAGGAACCTTCCGGTTTATTTCTGTCGATATCGTCGCGTTCCTTGATTCCCCGTTCGATCTCTTCTATCGACAGAGTACTCACCCCCTGAAGGAACCTACGACGCGCTCTAACCTCAGGGGATGCATCTAAAAATACCTTGAACTCAGCCTCGGGAAACACGACTGTCGTCATGTCACGGCCTTCCGCTACGATGTCAATTGTGCGGGCGACGTTCCTGAGTTTGGTGTTCACCGCATGTCGTACGGGGACAATGGCGGAGTGCTGTGCAACCCAACGGTCTACCCGATCGGTGTGCAGCTCCTCGTCGACATCGACACCGTCGAGAAACAATCGGCCGTCAATGAGAGCGACATCTATCGAACGTGCGACACGGATGACAACATCATCATCTACAGGATCAGCTCCCGAATTCAGCACCGAGAGTGTAACCGCCCTGTAGAAGTTTCCGGAATTCAGGTAGAATGCTCCAAATTCCCTCGACACCATATTCGCGACCGAGCTCTTCCCAACACCTGCAGGCCCGTCAATCGCGATTACCATGGCGATTCCCCCTATGACCGGAAGTCGAACCGAAGTATGAGATCTCTTTCTTACTCAACGGACGCCACCCCCCCGAAGGTATTCCCTTCACGGTTACCGGACCGATCCGAACCCTGTGAAGCCTTCGAATAGTGATATTCCGTGAAGCAAACAGCGTGCGGATTTCCCTGTTCTTTCCTTCGGTCAATACTATTTTGACGCTTGTTCGCTCCTTATACTTAAACCACTGTATGGTATATCGGTCACCATTCACAACCACGCCGCGCTTGAAACTCATCAGCACCTCTTTGGGTATCGGATCTTTCGTGTCCACCAGATACTCTTTTTCAATCTCCATGGACGGATGCATTACCGCCTGAGCGAACTCTCCGTCGTTAGTAAAAAAAATCAACCCGGAGGAGAGGTAATCGAGCCTACCCACGTTATAAATTCTGCTGTCGGTTGCATCCGTAATAAGATCAACAGCGCAGGCCCGGCCTCTCGGATCGGACATAGAACACAAATACCTCACCGGTTTGTTCAATGCATAATAGACGAGGGTAGTATCGGGTGATACTCGCTTTCCCGCATATTTCACTACGTCGACGGTAGCGACCTTCATCCCCTGTTCGTGAACGGTGATACCGTTTACCTGGACATCACCTGCGGCTATCAATCGTTCGCAGGCTCGTCTCGATCCGATTCCACATCGGGCGAGATAGACGTGTAGACGTGTGGTTTCCAAGTTTTCACCCATCGAGTTCAAATTTTTCCTCGTTTAATTCATCGAGTTTCGGAAGATCCGAGATACTCCGTAGACGAAATGCCTTCAGGAACTCTTTTGTCGTCCCATACTGAACGGGTCTTCCCGGTACATCTTTTTTCCCCACCTCGTGGATCAAGTTTCTGCCGGCGAGAAGCCGAATCATCCCGTCTGCGGC
>CAZAKE010000188.1:0-8992 GCA_964485495.1 uncultured Spirochaetales bacterium | reverse complement strand
TTTGTCGACTTCGGTACGGTGACGAAGGGGGAGGATGTCCGGGAGATCTTCGAGATCAGGAACACGGGAGATCAACCCCTGGCGGTGTTTCTGATGAGTTCCTGCGAATGCCTCTTTCTCGACGAGAACAGCTATTCTGTGCCGCCGGACGGGAGTGTCCTCGTCGGATTCAGGTTCGAGACCGAGGATTACGACGGCAGGACTACCCACACGATTATCGTCTCCTCGGACGATCCGGACAACAAGATCCTCTACTTCGAACTCACCGGCGTGGTGGGCGAAGAGGCAACCCGAGATGATTCCGGTGCTGGAAAGGCCGCCGATGGAACGGCAGGAACGACGGGAGATGCGTATACCCTCAACGAGACCACGGTTCTCGAGACGACCGATATGGGGTTACTCGCCGAACGCCCGTCGACGCGACTGTTCTTCTTCTCGTACAAGAACTGCAATAGTTGCGCCGCCCTCTTCGATGAGCTGACGGCGCGGCGCGGTGGTCCCGATGTGACCGTCTATTACTACGCCCTGGAGGACGCGGCCAACAAGAAGAACATCGGCATCCTCGCGAGTAGCCTCGGCGAGTATCCGGAACTACCCGTCCTTCTTCGCGGCGACACCGCCTACGCCGGAGAGGATGCCATCGACGGCTGGGTGGCATCGGGCGATACGGCGCAGGGGATACCGTTCCGGTGGGAGGATACCGCACCCGACGCGAACGCGGCGGCGGTCAAAGGGTTCAACCTGTTCGCCATCGTCGCCGCGGGGCTCCTCGACGGGATCAACCCCTGTGCGTTTACCGTGATCATCCTCTTAGTCTCCTATCTCACCGTACAGTTCAAGGGAACTACGGGCCGGCGCAGCGTCCTGCTCTCCGGGGTAGTCTATATCGTGACCGTGTTCGTCACCTACTTCATGATCGGCCTCGGACTCTTCGAGTTCATCCAGAAGATCCAGGTGTACGGAGTCGTCTCCAGGCTGCTCAGAATCGGGTTGAGTGCGGTTCTGTTCATACTGGCCGGTATAAGCATCTACGACTTCATCCAGGCCAGGCGGGGGAAGAACACGGAGATGATACTCAAACTCCCGGACTTCCTTCAGAACTCGATACGCAAGAACATTCGCCGACAGATGAAGGACTACCGCATGTTTACCGGGTCGGTGATCCTCGGCTTCGTGGTCTCGGTCTTCGAACTGGCCTGCACCGGGCAGGTGTACCTGCCGATCATCGGATATATGGTCCGGTCAGGCGGCACCCGCCTCACCGGAATCATGTACCTGAGTCTATACAACCTGGCGTTCATCGTGCCGCTGTTGTCGGTCTTTTTGCTGGTGTACTCGGGCATCTCTTCGCAGAAGATCGGCCAATTCTTCTCCGAGAGAGTCGGCATGGTAAAACTCGCGTTCATCGCGCTGTTCGTCTTCTTCGGCGTGCTCAACCTGATGATGTGAGGCACACACCTGCGAATACCACGGAAGGAGTTCCTCGGATGTTGATGATACACGAACCCACCGGCTTCACCCTGGGGGATCCCGAGAAGAATCCGTTTCCACAGCGTGTGAAGGGCGCCGGACTCGAGCTGCAGGCGGCGTTCGATCAGTTTATCCTGTCCGCCTCCGGATGGCGCAAGATATTCACCCTCGACGGCGATCCCGAGAGCGTCTCCCCGGACACGAGCCCCGAAGACATCGTCCTCACCGGGGCCGCCGCATCGATTTTCGCGGAATTCGTCAAATCGTCCTCGGAAACGGCTACACCGGTCCTCGCCGTGGGCGTCGACGCCCGGCCGACGGGTCCGACGCTGGCGGACGCCATGATCCGCGTACTGCTCGCGCAGGGCTGCGCGGTGCGGTATCCGTTCATCGCCGCGGCGCCTGAGATCATGGCCTACGCGGCTAACGATCCGGAAATTGCCGGATTCGTCTACGTCTCGGCCAGCCACAACCCCGTGGGATACAACGGCCTGAAGTTCGGCCTCGACGACGGCGGCGTACTCGACGGCGACCGAGCCGCAGGGCTGATCCGAAAGTTCACCAAGCTGGCCGCGGACCATGAGGCGCTCGAGGAGATGGTGCACCGCGCCGCCGCCGTGGCCCCGGAGGAGATACGGACGGTCTACGATGGGGTACGCGCCGCCAAGGACACCGCCCTCGCCGAGTACAAAGGGTTTTCCGACAGGATTGTGACCTACAGGACCACCCCCGCAGAGATCACCCGGGTAGCGGCTTCGATCCGAGCGGGAATCAGCGAATATGCCGGCGGCAGCGGCATCGGGGTCGTCGCCGAGATGAACGGGAGTGCCAGGGGCGTGTCCATCGACCGTGAGTACCTGGAGTCCTTCGGAGTGAAGGTGCTTGCCCTGAACCATCGTCCCAGGCAGATCGTCCACGGCATCGTGCCGGAGGGCGAGAACCTCGAGCCCTGCGCCGCGGCCCTGGAACGGGCCTATGCCCGTGATTCGGCCTACCTCTTCGGGTATGTACCCGATAACGACGGAGACCGAGGCAATATCGTATACCTTGATAGAAAGTCCGGCACGGCGAAGGTCTTGTCGGCGCAGGAGGTGTTCGCCCTGGCGTGTGTGGCGGAGCTCACGTTCCTCAAATATCTGGAGCTGACGACGGAACCGCCGGAGGTGTACCGGAAACAGGCGGTGGTGGTCAACGGGCCGACATCACTCAGGATAGATCGAATCGCGAAGGCGTTCGGCGCGTCGGTGCATCGCGCCGAAGTCGGCGAGGCCAACGTGGTCTCACTGGCCAGGGAGCTCCGCAGAGGCGGATATACCGTGCGGATCCTGGGAGAAGGCTCCAACGGCGGCAACATCACCCACCCCTCCGCGGTGAGAGATCCCATCGGAACGATCTTAGGCCTAGTGAAACTCGTCTCCCTCGGCAGGCAGGGAGATATACCCGGACTGTTCGAACTCTGGCTGGAGGCCTCGGGGCAGGAGATCGCGATCGCCGCGGCGGAGTACGACATCGGCACGATAGCGACGACACTGCCCGGATTCACGACCACCGACGCGTTCGACAAACGGGCCACGGTAGACATCAAAACCGAGGACCACGGTCTCCTGAAACGATGCTACGAGTCGATCTTCCCGGACGAGTGGGAACGACGAAAAAACGAGCTAAAGGATCGATTCGGGATCTTCACCTGGCGGGAGATCAACTATGAGGGAAAGATCGAGAAACACGGGGTCGGCAGCGCCTACCGAAGCGGTCGCGAAAGGGGCGGTTTCAAAATCCTCTTCAAGAACGACGAAGGGAGCAGAGTGGCGTTCATCTGGATGCGCGGGTCCGGCACGGAACCGGTGTTCCGCATACTCGCCGATGTGGAGGGAACCGATCCGGAGGCCGAACGCTTCCTCCTCGAGTGGCACGTCGGGATGATCAGGAAGGCGGACGCCTTTGCACTCGAAACCGCCTCCCGCGATGCAACGGGAAATCGGTGAACAAAACCGAACTGGAGGTATTTCATGAGCATACACATCGAGGCTGAGAGGGGAGAGATCGCCGATATCGTGTTTCTCCCGGGTGATCCGCTCAGGGCCGAGTTCGTGGCGAAGACCTATTTCGACTCTCCCGTCGTCTACAACCGTGTCAGGGGGATGCTCGGTTTCACCGGGACCTTCGAGGGAAAACGGGTGTCGGTACAGGGAACCGGAATGGGGCAGCCTTCGCTGGCCATCTACGTCACCGAGTTGATCCGAGACTACGGTGTCAAGCGGCTCGTGCGCATCGGTTCGTGCGGCGCGCTCCAGCCGGAGATGAAGACCGGCGACGTAGTCCTGGCATCGGGAGCCTGCACCGATTCGGCCATGAACAGACTCCGGTTTCGGGGGATGGATTTCGCCCCGGTGGCGGATTTCGAACTCCTGCGGCAGGCGCATGAAAACGCCGCCAAGAAGGATGTCCCCGTCAGGGTCGGCAACATCTTCTCCAGCGACAGCTTCTACACCGATGATCCGGAGCAGTGGAAGCTCTGGGCGCGGTATGGAGTCGTGGCGGTCGAGATGGAGACATCGGCCCTCTACACCATCGCGGCGGCCGAAGGGGCACGGGCCCTCGCCATGCTGACCGTTTCGGACAGCCTGGTCACCGGCGAGAAGCTCTCGGCGGAGGAACGGCGTAGCTCCTTCATCGACATGTTCGCGGTGGCACTCTCTCTGGTATAGCTACCGATCGATCCCGATTGCCGTGCGGAGGTCGCGGAGCTTCGCCGAGGCGAGTTCGCGGGCCTTCCGGGATCCTTCTCGGAGGATCTCCTCGATGTGGCCCGTATCGGCCATCAATTGATCATACTTCGCCCGCATGGGAGCGATTTCGGTGTCCATCGCCTCGAAGAGGGCCTGTTTCGCATCCCCCCAACCCATGCCCCCGGCCCGATACCGCCGGCGCATCTCCTCCTGCTCCTCCTGCGATGCAAAGAGCTTGTAGAGGGCAAAGACGTTGCAGGTATCCGGGTCCTTCGGATCCTCCACCGACTGCGACGTGGTGACGATCTTCATTACCGTCTTGCGGAGCTTCTTCGCCGGGGCGAAGAGCGGAATCGTGTTGTTGTAGCTCTTGCTCATCTTGCGGCCGTCGAGTCCGGTCACCGTCTGGGTCGATTCGTTGATTCCGGCCGCCGGAATCGTCAGCAACTTCGTGTCGTACGCCGAGTTCACCGATTCGGCCATGTCCGCTGTCATCTCCAGGTGCTGCTGCTGGTCCTTCCCCACGGGCACCACGTCCGCATCGAAGAGAAGGATGTCCGCCGCCATGAGCACAGGATAGGTAAAGAGCCCCATATTCACCCCGAAGTCGGGATCCTTGCCGCGCTCCGTGTTCTCCGCCACCACGGCCTTGTACGCGTGGGCGCGATTCATGAGGCCTTTGGCGGTGAAGGCCATGAGGATCGTGGAGAGTTCGAAGGTCTCCGGAACCGAGGATTGCTTGTAGAAGAGCATCCTGTCAGGCTCCAAGCCGCAGGCCAGCCAGACGGCCGCCACCTCATACGTATTGGCCCGGAGCGTCTCCGGATCCTTGATGGTGTTCAACGCATGGTAGTCCGCGATGAAGTACCTGGCTTCATACTCCTCCGCCAGGGCGATGGCGGGCTTGATGGCGCCGAAATAGTTGCCGATGTGGGGCATTCCCGTCGGCTTGATTCCCGTCAGGGCGATCTTCGTGTTCATCTCGTGTCAACTCGCTTCGTGTGGTGTCTTCGTATGGTATCGACGACGATACTACCCTCAGGCGGACCGTCATGGCAACCCCAGCCATTCTCAATACGGCTACTGTGAATATGGCTACTGTGGCAATCCGTTACTTGGACTTGCGCTGGAAACCGGCCCCCATGATGATGCCGATCGGGTGGAGGGAAGGAATGTTCTCACAGATGATCTTGATCACGACCATCACCGGCACGGCGATGAACATCCCCACGATGCCCCAGATCCACCCCCAGAGGACCAGGGAGAAGAGGATCAGGAACGGACTGAGATCGAGACGGTGTCCCTGCAGCCGCGGGTCTAGGATGTTGCCGATGACGAACTGGATGGAGGTCATCGTTACCGCCACGAGTATGACGGTCCCCCATGCGGGGAAGAACTGGATCACCCCCATGAGAGAGATGATGGTCACCGCGATAATAGATCCGATGCTGGGGATAAAATTCAGGAGGAAGGTCAACACACCCCAGATCAAGGCAAAATCCAGACCGATAACCAGGAGAACGATCCACACCAGGAGGCCTGTGGCCAGGCTGATGAAGAACTTCAGGGAGAGATACCTGGCGATCTCCTGGTTTATATGGTCGAAGATCCGAGCGATCCGGTGACTCGTGTCTCCCGTGAAGGCCTGCTCGAGCTTGACCTTGGTGTACGGCCGCTCTATCAGGAGAAAGATCACGAAGATCATGACCAACAGCGCGTCGCTCAGGATGCCCATGAAGGAACCGGAGATGGATACAAGGGAAGATCGGATGGCGCTGCTCCAGTCGATCCCCGCCAGGATTCCCTGCTGCACATTGAACTCGGAGGCCAGCATCATATTGAGCCGATGATAGAGTTCCTCGAACCGCGCCTGATACTTGGGAAACTGCCGTACGAAGGAGTTGATGCTTGCATAGAGGAATAACCCGACCAGGTACAGGAACCCCATGAGGATCAGGAGGACAGTGAAGATGGCCAATATACGGGGAACCTTGAGCCGTTCGAGAAACTTGATCAACGGGGCGAGGACGAATGAAAGCAGCACGGCAATCAGGAGGGGGATGACGATGGAACTCATGATCTTGGCCACGGATCCTAACGCCAAGACCACCAGAATACCCAAGAGTATAACGGCAAGCTGATTCGATCGCAGCGGTCCGGTAGTCAAGAGTATCTCACCTTGTTTTCACTCGATCGTCTTTCTCGATGAAAATCATTCGCCGTCCGTCGTCTGCCGCGGGGACTCCTTCGACTTCCCTGTCGCGGCCTGCGCACCGCCGGTAACGGCACTGATCTCCTGGGAGGTGAAGATCTTGTCGATGTCGAGGATGATGATGAACTCATCCCTGTGCTTCCCCATCCCTTTGATAAAGGTCGTATCCAGGGTTGACCCGATCTTGGGAGCCGGTTCGATCTCCGACGGCTGTATCTCGATGACCTCACTCACCGAGTCCGCCAGGGCCCCGACGGTGATGGTCTCACCGTCCGTGTCGACTTCAATCACGATGATACAGGTATCGACGGTGGGTTCGATGGCCTCGAGGCCGAACTTGAGACGCATGTCGATCACCGGTACCACACTTCCCCTGAGATTGATGACACCGCGCATATACTCGGGCATCCGCGGGACACGGGTGATATCGATATACTCGAGCACCTCCTTGACCTTGGAGACCTGGACTCCGTACATCTCCCTCTCGAGCCGAAACGTAAGATACTGGTCTATTTCCGTTATTGCCGTGACAGCCATAGTTTTCCTCCCATCTACAGTTACTATAAAGAATATCCAAAATCGCATATATTTCAAGTACTAACGGTGCCTACCCGGGAGAAAACCGACCGTCGCTACCGCCTGAACAGTCTCCGCATGAACCCCTGTGACTTTTTTTCGGGAACACGATAGGCTCCGATACTCCGAAACCGCTTCGTCCGGTCCTTCAGCAGCCGCTGCACGCTCCTCGCATTGAGCCGGACGATGCTCTCGATGATCCTTCGTCGAATCGATTCGGCAACCGCGGCCGGATCGGCCCCCGCACCACCCTCCGGTTCCTTGATGATCCCGTCGATGATGCCGAACTCCAGCAGGTCCGCCGCGGTCAGGCGCATATACTCGGCGGCTTCTTCGGCACGGGATGCGTCGCGGAGCAGGATCGAGGCGCAGCCTTCCGGTGTGATCACCGAATAGATCGCGTTCTCCAGCATGTACACCTCGTCTCCGACGCCGATGCCCAGCGCTCCCCCGGACCCACCCTCGCCGATTACGAAACAGAGTACCGGAACACGAAGGGTTGCGAAGGATTTGAGATTCTTTGCGATGGCCTGGCCGATGCCGCGTTCCTCGGCGGTGATGCCCGGGTATGCGCCTGCCGTGTCGATGAGGGTGATAACCGGGCGACCGAACTTCTCCGCCTCCCGGGCCAGCCGCAGGGCTTTGCGATATCCTTCGGGGTGGGCCATCCCGTAGTTCCGGAAGAGATTGTCCTTCAGGTTCCGCCCCTTCTGATGGCCGATGAAGGTCACGGAGGTGGTACCGATTACCGCGATACCGCCAACCACGGCCGGATCATCGCCGTATGCTCGGTCGCCGTGGAGCTCATAAAACTCATCGCTCATGAGTCGGATCAAATCGAGTGAGGAGGGCCGGTCCGTCTTCCGGGCCATCTCTACCCTGTGCCAGGCGTCGGAGGAGTTCCGAGTTCCCGTCAGCTTCTTCTGCAACTTCTCGATCTCACCGAGGATGTTGACGTTCTCGAGCTCCGCCAGCTTCCAGAGTTCGTTCAGCTTCTTTTGGATACCCTTGGACACCAGTCGTCTCCCGGCGCCGTTCCTACGGCGCTATTCCTGTATCAGTTCCTCCAGGAGTGAGGTACCGAAGTTCCCGCCGCGGAACTCCCGTGAATCGATGATCCGTTTCTGCGTTTCGATGTTCGTCGGCACTCCGGCGATCCTCATCTCCCCGAGGCCGCGAAGAAGTCGTTCGATACATTCGTTCCGATCGCGGCCGTGGGCGATCACCTTCGCGACCAGGGCATCGTAGTATGAGGGCACCGTATAGCCGGCATAGAGAAAGCCGTCACAGCGGATGCTGAACCCTCCGGGCTGCAGATACTCGACGATCTTCCCCGGTGCGGCTGCGTTGATCCGGCACTCCATCGCCCACCCCACAAGGGGCACATCCGCCTGACGATACTCCAACGGCCGGCCGATACAGGAGAGGATCTGCTGCCGGATGATATCCACGCCGGTCACGAGTTCCGAGACGGGATGCTCTACCTGGACTCGGGCGTTCACCTCCATGAAGTAGTAGCGGTCGTCGTGTACGAGAAATTCGATCGTTCCGGCGCCCGCATACCCGAGGTTTTCGAACAACCCCACGGCGTCGCGGCTCATGCGTTCGCGCAACTCCCGGTCCACACCCGGAGAGGGGCTCTCCTCGATCAGCTTCTGATGTTTCTGCTGCACCGAGCAGTCACGTTCCCCCAACGTGAGAACCGTCGAGGAATCCGATAGTAGCTGGATTTCAACATGTCTGGGGTTCTCGAGGTACTTTTCGATGTAGAGTGTACCGTCGGAGAAGGCGGTTTGCGCCTCGTTCGCCGCCACCTTGAGGGAATTCTGCAGCTCCTCGGAGGTGCGAACGATGCGCATCCCCTTACCACCGCCGCCGGCCGCCGCCTTGATGATGACCGGATACCCCATCTCCTGCGCCGCCCCGGCGGCGGATTCGAAGTCGTCCACCGACCCCTCCGTCCCGGGAATGACCGGAATTCCGGCCTCACGGGCCTTGCGTTTCG
>CAZAKE010000187.1:7643-9115 GCA_964485495.1 uncultured Spirochaetales bacterium | reverse complement strand
CCGTCAGCTGCTCATCGATACGACCATGTCGGTAACCGAGGTCGCCTTTCGCTGCGGCTTCACCGACGGCAACTACTTCACCCGAATTTTCAAACGCAGGTTCGGGGTGAATCCCCGGGAGTGGCGGAGTCTGGGAAGCGGATGACTGTCATATGGCCGATTATTGATATCTTACTGGGAGAGTCGAGAGTGAGATCGGCCGGCAGTCACTCCCACCTCTCCAGCCGTTTCAGCACTGCGTCGGCGGTTTCTTTGCTGTCGATTCCGCCGATGTTGGTGATGAAGATCCCCTCGGGCTTGAGGTTCTCGAACAGTATCGGCAGTTCTTCGAGCCGCAGTCCCAGGATCTGAATCCCCTTGCCGCCGGCCTGGATCTTCTTGTACACGTCGATCCATCTGGTGAACCCTTCGTTGCCGGCGCCGGCGACCCATTGTACCGCGTCCAGTTCTGCGATGTCTAGCAGCGCATCCAGATGCCGCAAAGCGCCGGGGCCGTCGAGATGATAGATGGAGCGTTCGAGCCGACGGCACTCCTCGATGAGTCCGGGGAGGAACACCTCCCGGAACATCTCCTCGGATATCATGCAGGAGAAGTCGTTGCTGGGAATATAGTAGGATCCGTCGTGGATCAGGGGCGTCCAGCTGGTGATGGGCATGCCGGCGTCTTTTAGCTTGTGATAGAAGTGATCGTATGCGGTAAAATAATCCGAATACGAGTCCGCTAGTTTTTTCTTGATCCAATCGATGTTTTCGATCATGTCGAAGGCAAGCTGTTCGGGGTCCCGAAGCGCCGCTAAATGGTCTCCGCCGGGGTGGAAGTCGGTGAGACCGACGATGAACCTGCCGTTCCCACGTTCTATCAGGCGGTCGGTGAAGCGGTCCATGAGCCGGAAGAGCTCGTGATCCATGTCCAGTACGGCCATGGGGGCGTCACGCTCCCAGTCGTGAATGCACGGGTCGCTCCAGGTAGTGGTCTCGCCGAAGTGATATCCGCAGCCGCACCAGGCGCTGAAGATCTCCGGTCCCAGGTTCGGCCAGGTGATGGGTAGGGCATCGGCGTAGTGGATCGTGTTCTCCAACGCCACGGCTTGCTGCTCCGCCCGGAACTCCACGTCTTTCCAGCGAGCCGCCTCGCTGTCATACGTCTTCGTGGGACTCGGTTTCGGGTTCTCCACGGGAAAGGTCATCCGCACCGGGGGTCTGTCGATGATCTCATTTTCCCAGAACGCCTCGTATCGCTTCTTCACCTGTTCGTAGTCCGGTTTCAACTCAAATGCCATAATCTTCTCCGAATGTTATGTTTATTCTTGTCTGTGTTCTCTATCAATGAAAATGAACAATGAAACTGTTCGGGTCACCCGGTGGTTTCCACTCGCAGTGCCCATCTCGGATTCCGCAGCAGGATCGAACAGACCACGGCGATCAGGAATGTGCTTCCCCCCATGACCAGCATCCCTGTCCCGAATCCCCGA
>CAZAKE010000187.1:0-7633 GCA_964485495.1 uncultured Spirochaetales bacterium | reverse complement strand
GTCGATGAGTGCCCCCAGAAGTGGGGTCAACAGCGCCGCACCCTCCATACCGGAGAAGAAGTAGATCCCCAGTACGGTAGCCCGGATCCGGTTCGGCACCGAGTGGGCGATATACGACTCCGCCGTGGGCATCTTGGTGAACATGAAGAGCCCCAGGAACACCATGGTGATGCAGGCGCCGATCAGGTTCCCCGAGTATGCTAACATCACCACGGCCGGCCCGGTGAGGAGCCCGGTCACGATCATCACCGGCGTGTGCCCGAGTCTGTCCGAGAGATGCCCCCCAAGCGGTGCTGCCCAGAATCCCGCCGAGTAGACGATCGCCAGGAGCGCGGAGGAGAGTTCCTCGCCGGCCCCGTACCGGTCGATGAGCATGAGCGGGATGAAGGCGATGGACGAGGCCGCGGCAACGCTGATGACACCGGTGAGGACGAGAAACACTACGATGTGCCCCACCGGCCGGGAGGGCCGGTCCTCCTCATGATTTTTGCCGTCTTCCGCGTCTTTCGCACGACTGTCTGCGCCACCGCTATCGTCCGCAGTAGTTGCAGTAGTTGCAGTAGTTCGAGCCGGTCGGCCCTCGGTGTGCCGGCGAAGCAGCACGTAGAGGATGAGGCCCAGTAGAAATGCGGGAATGCTCAGGGTGACGAAGGTGCCCCGCCACCCGAGGAGCCCGACGGCCCCGGCGGCGATGAGGGGAGCCAGGAAGTGGGTGGAGCTGCCGCCGATGATGTGCACCCCCAACGCCTTGCCCCGCTTCTCCGGCGCAACCCGTGCCGAGATCGTCGATGAGGCCGACGGATGATATCCGCCGCCCAGCACACCCATCAGAAGCAGGGCGCCCACGATCATCCAGTAGTTCATCGCCAACCCGATCAGGGCGCCTGCGGCGGCCACGCCGCTGATGCCGATCAGCAGCAGGATCCGTCTCCCGATCCGGTCCGATAGCCACCCCGCCGGAAGCTGGGCGATACCGTACGCCACCGTGAAGGAGGCTGCCAGGCCGCCGGCCTGGGCGTAGTTTAATCCCAGCTCCTCACGGATGTACGGCGTGAGAGGAATCAGCAGGGCGTTCATGACGTGATGGGCGAAATGGGCCAGGGCGAAAAGGGGTATCACCGGTGCGGATCTCTCCTCATGTGGTGCCGGCCGATGTGATCGGCCTACGGGTTCCGAGTAGTATGGACTAGACTGGGTGCTGTATCAATAGTCGTATTGACACACCGGCCCCTTCCGTATCATTGTACGGCACCAATCGAGGAACATTCAATGAAAACATCTACGACGAACCCCGGTATTCGCAATATCGCGATCATCGCACACGTGGACCACGGCAAGACCAGCCTGGTGGACTCCCTTTTCCGTCGCAGCGGCGTGTTCGAACGGAACACCGGCAACCAGGAACGTGCCATGGACCGCATGGATCTGGAACGAGAACGGGGTATCACCATCGCCGCCAAGAACTGCGCCGTCCGCTGGCGGGATACCAAGATCAACATCATCGACACTCCCGGGCACGCAGACTTCGGCGGCGAGGTGGAACGGGCGCTCTCCATGGCCGACGGCGCCATCCTGCTGGTGGACGCCTCCGAGGGGCCCCTGCCGCAGACCCGGTTCGTCCTCTCCAAAGCCCTTGAGGCGGGATTGCCGTTCATCATCATGGTGAACAAGATCGACCGGGGAGACGCCCGTCCGCTTGAGGTCTTGGACGAGATCCACGACCTCCTCATCGACCTGGACGCGTCAGATTCTCAGTTGGAATCTGACATTCTGTATGCCGTGGGGAGGGACGGAATCGTGAAGCGCTCGTTACAGGATTCCGACGGGGATGTCGATGTCCTTTTAGACGCGGTACTGGAGGAGAT
This sequence comes from uncultured Spirochaetales bacterium, assembly GCA_964485495.1. Taxonomy (GTDB): domain Bacteria; phylum Spirochaetota; class Spirochaetia; order CAZAKE01; family CAZAKE01; genus CAZAKE01. Next base: position 5,768 of record CAZAKE010000187.1, on the reverse strand, counting down.
TCCCGGGCCGGCCGGTGATCCGGAGAAACCCTTCCGCATGCTGGTCTCCGATCTGGGGTACTCTGATTTTCTCGGCAGGCTGGCGGTGGGCAAGATCTACGAAGGCCGGGTGCGTCAGAGTGATCAGCTCGCATGTATCGGCGCGGACGGGACGGCACGGCCACTCAAGGCGACGAAGCTGCGGGCCTACGAGGGCCTCTCGGTGGTGGACGTGGAATCGGTTGAGGCCGGCGACATCGTGGTGCTGGCGGGAATCGAAGATGTGCACATCGGCGACACGATCTGTGACCGTCGTAATCCCTCCGCCCTCAAACGTATTACCGTGGATGAACCCACCGTCTCGATGTCCTTCTCCAAGAACACCTCGCCCCTCTCCGGGAAAGAGGGACGCTTCGTACAGTCCAGCAAACTCGGCGAACGGTTACGCAAGGAAACATTGAGCAACGTGTCCATGCGGGTTGAGCAGGGAGCCGACGGCGACAGTTTCGTCGTGTCGGGCCGGGGCGAGTTCCAGATGGTGATCCTGATCGAGACCATGCGGAGGGAGGGCTTCGAGTTCAACGTGGGCCGGCCGGAGGTGATCTTCAGACACGAGAACGGCAAGAAACTGGAACCTATCGAGCACCTCTTCGTTGACTGCGAGGACACATATATGGGAATCGTCACCGAGAAACTCTCCCGGCGCAAGGGGCGGATGCTCACCATGGTGAACCATGAATCCGGCCGCGTCCGCCTGGAGTTCAGTGTTCCCTCCCGAGCCCTCATCGGTTATCGCGACGAGTTCCTCACCGACACCAAGGGCACCGGAATCATGAACTCCTACCTCTCGGGATATGAGGAGTACCGGGGAGATTTCCCCGGCCGTCACACAGGCTCTCTGGTCTCCGACCGAAGCGGCGAGGCGGTGCCCTACGCCCTCTTCAACCTGGAGCCCCGGGGCAACCTCTTCGTGGTCCCCGGAGACCCCGTCTATGAGGGGATGATAGTGGGGGAGCATAACCGAGAAAACGATCTGAACGTGAACCCCTGCAAGACCAAGAAACTCTCCAATATTCGCGCCGCCGGTAAAGATGACGCCGTCGTCCTCACTCCCATCCTGCCGATGACTCTCGAGAGGGCTGTCCGCTTCATCCGTGTCGACGAACTGGTAGAGATCACCCCCAAATCGATCCGGCTGCGGAAGTCGATGCTGGACGCGACCAAGCGGAAGGTCTGATCTTCTGCGTCACCTGTACGGTGTCGTCAGCCTCGCGCTTCACCGACCCCGTGCATCCAGCCTCGTGAAGAAATCGTCGTCAATCTCCGCACACTTCCTGCGGATCTCTCGGTCCAGCTCCGCCCTGACATCGCCGTGGCCGGTCGAGTCGATCAGGTTCTCCATCTCGTAGGGATCGGCCTCGAGGTCGTAGAGTGCACAGGGGCCCTCCGTCAGGTAGACTACGTACTTCCACCTGTCCCGGCGAAGGGCCCGGAAACACCAGCGCTCCTCCTCGGCGAAGTCGAAGAAGTTCCGCTCGAACTGGATCAGGAGCGACTCGGGGCCCTCCGTCCGTTGGCCGGTGATCACCTCGCTCAGGTCCTCCCCCTGCACCGAGTCCGGGATCGGCACGCCGATCAGCCCCAACATCGTGGGCATGATGTCCACCGCCCCGAAGAGGGCGTTGCTGACGACTCCTTCGCTTCTGCGCATCGACTGCGGCAGTCGGATGATCAGCGGGATTCGGGAGGATTCCTCCTCGGGCCGGGACTTCTGCCGCATGCCGTGGCTGCCCATCATGTCGCCGTGGTCGGCGAAGTAGAGGACGATGGTGTTCTCCAGCTGTCCGGTCTCCGCCAGTGCCTCGATGATCCGCCCCGCGTTGTCGTCCAGGTTCTTGATCTGGGCGTAGTAGCCCCGCAGGTTCTCCTCGAACTGCGCGGCGTCCGGATGCTCGCGGTCGAAGTTGGGCTGGAATTGGAGCGGCTTCTCCTTGAACATCTCCATGTACGGTTCGGTGGTGTCGTAGACCCGCGAGTCGTCGTGCTTAGGCGCGCCGGGGTGCGGCGGCTCGATGGAGACCACGTGGAACCAGGGCTTCCGGCCATCGGTCGTCTCGGTCGATTCCATCTCCTCTCGTCGTTCGCCCGTGGCTCCTCCGTTTCCGGATTCCTGTCGTTCGGCCTGCTTTTTTAGCCACTCGACGGTGAAGTCGGTGAGGCCGTCGGTCTGATACTTTTCCATGGTCAGGTAGGGGTGCGGCATCGGCCCAATGCCGTACTCGGTAGCCCAGGGATGGTTGGAGTTCTCCCACCCGAGCCACTCGTCCCAGCCGGGGCGGAAGTAGGGGGAGACGAAGTGGGAGGGACAGTCTCCGCCGGCCAGGTGCCACTTGCCCATGTGGGAGGTGTGATACCCGGCGTCCCGCAGCACCTCCGCCAGCACGGGTTGGTTGGGCAGCAGTGGCTTGAACAGAGAGGTGACGCCGTGGGTGTTGATGTACTGCCCGGTGTAGAGGCACGCCCGGAAAGGGGCGCACACCGGGCAGGTGGAGTAGGCGTTGGTGAACAACACCCCTTCCTCGGCCAAACGATCAAGGTTAGGTGTCTCGATGTTCGGGTCTCCGTAACACGACATGGCGTGCGGTCGGTGCTGATCCGAGAAGATGAATAAGATGTTGGGTTTCATTACTATCTCCTAAATGCTTGGTCGAATAATCCAGTAATATCGGATAAATTCCAAGGGGGCATCGATGGATAAGTACCATATAGTCGATTAGCTTGAATTTACTCGATGAAGACCTCTCGATAGATGGGACCCTAGGAATCTCTCAATCTCCATAGACAATAGACAAAGCAAGCTGAGGAAGTCTTCACGCGCTTCAATCGTTCGCCATACTCCGCGCCGCATTCTTCCGCCAGCGCCTGAGGCCGGTCTCGTCGTCCGGGATATACCAGAAGAGCGGGTGCACCTTCTCTTTATATATTTCGAGATCCATTTCGCTCAGGGCCTGCGGGGTGAGATACGGTACTCGAGATTCAAGCCATCCTGCCGATTTTAGTAGACCGGAGGATCCCGGCCTGCGGTCCAAGGCCGCTTCCCACTTGCCTTCATTCAATGGGCACACGTCCTGGCAGACGTCGCAGCCATAGATCCAGCGCCCCATCCTCGATTCCGGCTCCGGGTCGAGCGGCAGCGGCGCGTCGTAGGTGAGGTAGGCGATGCAGCGGGAGATGTCCATGGAGAGAGGACCCTGCAGCGCGCCGGTGGGACAGGCGTCGATGCACGCGCGGCACCCGTCGGGGCAGGGGAGATCCCAGGCGGACCGGTCGGGTTCGACAGCAGTCTGCGTGAGTTGGACGTCCAGTCGATAGGATTCGATGTTGATCCAGGAGCCCAGGCGCGGGTGGTAGGCGAAGCAGTTTCGGCCGAACCGCACCAGCCCCGAACGTACCGCCGCGAGCCGTTCCGGCACGCCGCCCTTCTTAGCGCGGACTCCCAGGTCTATCAAGGCGGCTTTGAGCCGGGCCGGAAGCTCGTAGTCCGGCGAATCCCGGCAGCGCCGGTCGAAGAGGTAGGTCTTACCGAAGCGGCCTTCCACCTCCGGTGGAACCCGGTAGCCCCCGTAGGCCACCGCGCACACCAGGATCGACTCGGCCCAGGGGGCCGTGCGCCGCGGGTCGACCCGGAACCGCATCGTATCATAGAGCCCGGCGGCGTGGGGAAACGCGGCCGCCCGTTCGCTCAACACGGCGGCGTACCGTTCGAAGGGATCGGCGGTGGTGAAGGCGCAGTCGGCGTACCCGGCGGTCAGGGCGGCATCGCGGATGGCGGATTTTAGGACGGCAGGGTTCAAATAATTACATCTCGTTCCGGATCTTCGTCGTCAGGATGTTTACTCGACTATCCATATACTTTTATCCCTTCCCGGTGGATGAGCTCAATGAATGAGGGATCTTCGGTGTTCATGAGGTTAGTATATGCATTCGGGGATGAGGGAGCAAGTCTTGCCTTGAGCGGTTTTCTCAAAACTTGTATCATCAAGTGTATGCATAAATCCGGCTGCACTGCTTTCGTATTGCTGTGCTTTCTCAATTTTGGCATCCATACCGAGGTCATCGATAGGATAGTACACGATGCCTTGGATCAGGTCGCCCGTAACGTAGAAACCCCATTGGTGGTAAGCGTGGGAAATATTACCTATGCCGACAAGGGAATCGCCAGCCCGTTCTCTCAGTTCATGCGCGATGCACTCGGGCGAGCGATGAGTGCACACGGGGAGTACGAACTATTCGACCGGGAGAAGCTGGATGAGATACTGGAGGTGCAGAAGCTGAGTCTCTCGGGGTTGTTCGACGAGGCGGGTACCGCCGAGATCGGGAAACTGAAGGGAATCAATGGAATATTTTCGGGCCGTTTCTTTGATGACGGCGATATGGTTCGAGTATTCCTGGAACTCACATCGGTGGAGACCGGTACCGTGAAGGGATCGGTCGATGTGAAAATATCCAAGACTGAGATTCCCCATTCGGTGTCGGTACTCCCTCGGAACTATACCGATGCGCTCTACGTGTTGGAGGAGCTGGCGGAGGTCAGGAACTCGCATAACGACGAGTTCGTGGTAAGAGCCTGGAGTACACGCGGCGACGGCGGCGTGTATCGTGACGGTGAATACCTGGTGGTGAACTTCTTCGCGAACAGGAGCTGTTACTTGAAGATCTTCCATGTCGACGTGAACGGAGATATGTCGTTGATATTTCCCAACCGATACTTCGGCGCCAACAGAGTGGAAGGTAATCGGGTGTACCGGATTCCGGACTCCTCCTATCCCTTCCGGTTTCGGCTGCACGAGCCCTATGGGGTGGAATACATCAAGATCATCGCCTCTACGGTGCAGTTCGATGACGTCGAAGAGGCCTTCACCGATTTAGGCCGCGCGTCGAAAGGAATCGTGACCAGGGGTTTGAGTGTCGATGCGACCGAATCGCAGATAACCGAGACGCTGTTCAGCTATACCATCGTGGAGTAGTAGCTCAAAGTATACATGTAAAAGGGGTGTAGAGATGAAGATAGTGCAAAAGAGCGTAACGGTAATTGCCGTTCTCATGATTGCAACAGGTATTCTTACAGCAGAATCATCCGAACGCCGTACGGCCCTGGTGATCGGAAACATCGATTACCAGGCTTCACCGCCGGCCAACCCGGTGAACGATGCCCGGGATATGGCGGGGGTATTGGATGAGCCATGGGTTTGCGGTGGATCTGCATCTGAACGCGGACCGGCGAGAGATGTGGGAGGCGATACGAGAGTTCGGCTCCGAGTTGGTGAAGGGCGGGACGGGTCTCTTTTTCTACGCGGGGCACGGCATGCAGGTGAACGGGAGGAATTATCTTGTACCAATCGGGGCGGATATTCGCGCCGAGGATGAGGTGCAGTTTAGTTCCATCGACGCGGGATTGGTGATCGGGAAGATGGAGAGCGCCGGGAACGATACCAACATCGTGATTTTGGACGCCTGCAGGGACAATCCGTTCAAGCGCAGCTTCCGGTCGTCCAGCCGCGGGCTGTCGGTAATCGAAGCACCCAGGGGGACGCTGGTGGTGTACGCGACGGCCCCGGGGGCGGTGGCTGCCGACGGGGATGGAAATAACGGTGTGCTCACCGAGGCACTCCTCACCACCATCGACACGGCCATCGAAAAGACTGAAAGCCTTATCGAGAAATACCGCAAGATAAAAACCGGCCTGATGAACGACCTCTTTACCCGTGGCATCGGCCCGGATGGCAAGC
>CAZAKE010000186.1:0-9161 GCA_964485495.1 uncultured Spirochaetales bacterium | reverse complement strand
CGCAAGGGACCGCAGAACCAGAGGAGCGACAAGAGGGCCAGCAGCAGCGCCGCCGCGAGAATCCAGACCCAACCGAAGGAGCGGGGAAGGAATTTTCCGATGTCGACAGTTTCGCGTGTGTACTGCCGACCGTTCAGGCGTAACAGGAGGTTGACGGTGCGTTTCCCGTCGTACTTCGCGTGGATGTCGATATGCGGATCGCCTGCCTGCGAGGACGGAATGTTCCGTACCTCGAACTCCTTGAGCAGGTGCCGTCCCTTCTCCGAGAGTATAAACGTCCGCACGATGGCCCTTTTTTGCCGGTCGGCGATGGTGGTGAGCAGCAATTTTCCCTGTTCGGCCTTGTGCTTCCGCAGCGGCAGGAGTTGTGCGTAATGGCGGTGTTCGATCTCGACACCTAGATACACATTCACATCTCTAGTGTATCAACCTGCGCAGGAATTGCAAGCACAAAAACCTTCACTACGTACCGCCTACCGTCGTCTGATGGCGGAATCTTGTGTTTTATGTAATGGCTTTGGTATAATCCGTCGAAAAAGTAAGAGGAAACTTGTATTTACATCGAGGGAGCTTCATCTGCTATCATCCGCCATACTCGTACAGATCATAGAGGAGATCTCGGATGGAATCCTCATCCTCAATCAGGAACGGGAGGTACTCTTCTTCAACGAGGTCCTGCTGAAGATGACCAGTTGGCGCAGTATGGACATCCTCACTCGTGAGAAGGAGTTCCTGTCGCACTTTCCACTGGAAAACGGAGCGTATGACGGCAAGAAGATCAGCTTACCCGATCTGAGCGGTGGCGAGTGCCAATTCGTGATTCACACCTCGGTATTCGGGTCCGCGACGGGTGAATATACGATCATCGGCGTCAAGAAGGATGCGGTCGAGGAGTACGATGTCTACCGGCAGCGATACGAGCAGTTGTTCAATAATATTGGCGACGCCATGTTGACCATAAACCTCGAGGGAAACATCATCACGGCCAATTCCGCCTTCTATCAGCTCACCGGCTGGGAGGCCGACGCCGCACCACGGAACATCCGTGAATATTACGTCTATCGGGACGATATCGAGGAGAAACTGATCAGACTTCTCGAAAACCGCAGCATATTCAACTTGGAGACCCATCTGTACACCTCAGCCGGTGAAACCCGCAGGGTGTTGGACTCATCCTGGGGGATACGGGGCGAGGACGGTAGCGTAGCAGGGTATGCCACACAATTGAAGGACATCACCTACCTGAAGAACATCGAATCGAGGCTGATGATATCGGAGAGAAATTTCACCTTCCTCTTCGACACGATGCTCTCGGCCATCATCATCGTCGATCCGGAGGGACGGATCGTCAACCTGAACTCCACAGCGGAAAATATCTACGGGTACGCCTGGGACGAGATCGTCGGCGAAGACTTCGATTCGATCTTCAGAGTCGACCGAGACTGTCCGACGATCTTCAGGACCTTTCAGAAGATCCAGCTCAACAACGGCCGGTATATGGAGAGCGAGGTCAAGCGGAAGGGCAAAGCCGGAAAAATTATCTACACCTTCGCCGCCTATTCGGCAGTCACCGACTCGAGGGAGGAGATTATCGCCTATTCGATCGTCGAGAAGGACCTTACCGAGCGAATCAAGCTCGAGACCAAACTCCGCGACTCCATCGAAGAGATAAAGGAGACCCAGTCGGCCGCGATTCTCGGATTCGCGAAGCTGACCGAATATCGGGATAAGGATACCGGAAAGCACCTCGAGCGGATCAGGGAATATACCCGTCTGATGGCCAAGACCCTCCGGAAACTCGACAAGTATACGGATTACATCACCGACGAGTATATCGAGGATTTGAGTCTCTCCTCCACATTGCACGACGTAGGCAAGGTCGGTATCGAAGACCAGATCCTGTTGAAGCCCGGTCGACTCTCCGCGGAGGAGTTCGAGCGAATCAAGGAACACGCCGGCATGGGCGGCGACGCGTTGGGAGAGGTCGACGATCAGGTCCACCGGAAGAGTTTCCTGACTATCGCCAGAGAGATCGCGCACTATCATCACGAACGATGGGACGGGAATGGGTACCCCGACGGCCTCGCCGGTTCCGACATCCCCCTCTCCGCCAGGATCGTCGCCATCGCCGACGTGTATGACGCCCTCACCAGTAAGCGTCCGTATAAAGATGAGTACTCCCACGAGCAGGCGCTGGAGATCATCAGCAACGAACGGGGAACCCAGTTCGATCCCGATATCGTCGACGCGTTCATCGAAAATCACCACGTGTTCCAGCGAATCAAGGTATTCATCGAGTTCGAGGAGAACCCTCAGTCGATCAACGACCTCCTCGAGATGTCCGGGCTTCCCTTAACCGACGTTGACGGGGAGACCGGAAAACCCGAATAGGATATAATGGCGGAACGGCACGATCTTCCAGGTGCCGATGATCCCGGAAATTGAGGTGAGTGCGTTGAGATTCTTCGAACGATTACGGACCGTATGTGAGCAAAAGAATAGCCTGCTGTGTGTCGGCCTGGATCCGCGGATCGAGGCCGCGGACGGGATCGGCCCGAACGGCCCCGGGACGGTCAGACGTTCCGAGCTCTCACCGGAGGCGGTGCGCTCCGGTATCGTCGAGGCCAACCGCCGTCTCATTACGGCCGTCGAGCCATATGCCGCCTGCTTCAAGCCCAATATCGCCTTCTACGAGGCCTACGGCGCCCCGGGCATACAGGCCCTGGAGGAAACCCTCGAACTGATACCCGAAGATGTCCCGATCATACTCGATGCCAAGCGTAGCGACATCGGGTCGACGGCGCGGATGTACGCCTACGGCGCGTTCGGGCACCTGGGGGTGGATGCCGTCACGGTGAATCCCTATCTGGGAAGAGAGTCGGTGGAGCCCTTTCTCGAATACCACGGGAGAGGGTTGTTCGTGTTGTGCCGAACCTCGAACCCCGGGGCGGAGCGTTTGCAGGACATCACCGTCGACACGGAGAACGGCTCGGAGCCCTTCTATCTCCGTGTGGCCGCGGAGGCGCTCTCCTGGGGGCCGGATATCGGACTCGTCGTAGCCGGTAACGATCCGGATGCACTGGCCGCGATCCGCGGTGCCTTCCCGGATGCCTGGATCCTGGCGCCCGGCATCGGTGCCCAGGGGGGCGACATCACGGAGGCTGTGTCGGCAGGGGCCGATGGGTCGGGATACGGTATCGTGCCCGTGGTGGTCCGGTCCATCGCCAACGCCGGCGATCCGGCCTCGGCTGCACGGGATTTTCGCGATCGTGCCGCCGAGGCTCGACGAAATGTCGCCGCAGGATCTGTTGCTGACACGGGTGCACGAAAGACGAAGGCCGCCGGCGGGGAGTTGCAATCTCGGTTGGTCCGGGGCCTCGTGGAGACCGGGTGTCTCCGATTGGGCAGCTTCGTCCTCAAGTCGGGAATCACCTCGCCGTTCTATATCGACCTCCGGAGAATACAGTCCGATCCCCGGCTCTTGGCGGCCGCCGCCGAGGCGTACGCCGAGGCGGCAGCGGGTGTGGACTACGACCGCATCGCCGCCATTCCCATGGGGGCCTTGCCGGTGGCGACGGCCATGAGTCTCGCCGGCGGAAAACCGTTGATCTATCCCCGTGTCGACCGCAAGGGGCATGGAACCGGGAACCGTGTCGAGGGGGAGTACCATGCCGGTGAGAGAGTCCTGTTGGTAGACGATCTGATAACCACCGGAAGGAGCAAGATCGAGGCAGCCGCCGTCCTCCGTGAGGAGGGCTTGATCGTCGAGGAGCTGGTGGTTCTGCTGGAGCGTGGAAGGACCGGCCGTGACGAGATGTCTGCCGCCGGAATCAGGCTACACTCCTACGCCGATGTACGAGAGTTCTTCGAGGAGTGTTTCCGGGCCGGACTCCTCGATTCGGAGAAGGAGCAGGAGCTGCTCGAGTTTCTCAGAGAGACCTGAGGCAAGTATTGATGACCTTTATAGAAGTGCTTCGAAAGCTGTTCTTCACACCCCTCACCATCGGCACCGTGGAATTCCCGTTTCACATATTTGCGTTCCTCTTCCAGTTCGTGCTGCCGGTGGGGGCGGGCTTCATCCTCTATAAGCTCTCCCGGTTCGGCCTGCGCAAACTACTGGGCAGGGTGAAACCCAAGGAACCGATCAAGAACCATATCGAACGGTGGGTCCGCATCGTCCTGCGGATTATGTACGCAGTCCTGATCCTCACCCTGTTCGGCCGCCTCTTAGGGGCACGGATCTTCGAGTTCCTCGGATCTTTCGCCTCGTTCCTCAACGAACCGTTGCTTGAATCGGGGGGGACCAAGATCACCCTCATCACTCTGATGCTGACCGTCCCGGTCTTCTATCTGGCCTCCTGGGCCGGCAGAGTCACCCGGGGATTCCTGAACACCTCCGTTCTGGAGCGCCTGGGGTTGGATACGCCCACCCGTTTCTCCGTCGCAAGCATTGCCCGGTACGTGGCGATGGTAATCGTGCTCATGATCGGACTCTCGGTCATCGGTATCGATCTCTCGGCCCTGACGGTCATCTTCGGTGTACTCGGTATCGGTGTCGGTTTCGGTCTCCAGTCGGTGGTGGCGAATTTCTTTGCCGGGATCGTGATCATCTTCTCGAGGCCGATCAAGGAGGGAGACCGGATTTCGGTGGGCAGTTACGAGGGAATGGTCCTGCATATTCGGCTCCTGGCCACCGTGGTAGATACGCTGACCCACGAAACCATCATCGTGCCGAACTCCGAGATCGTGAACAGCACCGTCCATAACTTTTCCTACGACGACAGACGCATCATCATCGAGAACGAGGTTGAGGTTGCCTATGCCACCGACTTGGATCGGGCCCAAGAGGTGTTGCGTGAGGTGGCAGGGCGGAACCCGTTTATGGCAGCCGGGCAGGGCCCGGAGGTCAGGGTGATGGAATTCGGCGGGTCAGGCATACGGATGATGGTCCGGACATGGATCAGAGACGCGTCCGACAAGCACCAGGCCCTCGCCTGGACGAATCTGGAGATATGGCGAGCCTTCAAGAATGCATCCATCGAGATCCCCTTCACTCAGATCGACCTGCATTTCAAGTGATGATCAAGAACTCGTGTCTATATCGGCGATAATCTCTTTCAGGCTGATTCCGCTCAGGTGAGTCCGGAAGGTATCGTTGACGTGTTTCCATGTATCGTGGGCGATGCAGTATCCCATGCGTCCACATGCCTCGTTTTCCGGATCGTCGTCGGTACAGGGGGTGAGATTCACCGATTCACCCACGGCGTCGAAGATGTCGAGAATGGAAATTTCGGATATGTCTCTGTCGAGGCTGAATCCCCCTCCGGGTCCTCTGGTCGATCGGATCAATCCCCCTTTCCTCAGATTGAAGAAGATCTGTTCGAGGAATTCCGGAGAAAGTTCTTCTACTTCCGCCAGGGTCCGGATCGATACCGGACGGTCTTGTGGCGACAGTCCCAGCCGTATCATGGCCCGTAAGGCGTATCTACCCTTTGTCGTTACTCTCATTTTCTCTTCCTATCAGCATCGGCATGAGAAGATACGGCATGCCGATACTCGCATGAATACATTCGTAAATACATTATAGATATAATAAGAAATTATCGAGTCTTTGTGAAGTGCCCAGTCTGATTCGATTCTACATCGCCTGTCCGGAGACGATGTCCGCGACGGTGATTCCGTCGAAGTATTTCTTGAAGTGTTTGTGAGTGGCTGTCCAGAAGTCGTGAAGCTCGCATTCTGCCGTCTTGTTGCACTTCTTGTCGTGCTCGTCGTCGAACAGACAGGGCGTAAGAGCGAGTCCCTCGTCGACGGCCTCGAAGATTTCGGTCAGGGTGATCGTGTCCGGAGTCTTTCTGAGCTTGAATCCGCCTCCCGGCCCGCGGGTGGAGTCGATGATTCCGGCCTTCCGGAGCCTGAAGAATATCTGCTCGAGGAATTCCGGTGAAATATCTTCATCATCGGCCAAGTATTTGATGGCAATCGGTTTGCCGTTGTCGTTTCGTGCCAATCGGACGATTGCCCTGATTGCGTACCGTCCTCGTGTCGTCACTCTCATACTTTCCCTCTTTTCGATGTGTTCGTTCAGACCAATTTCGCGATTAGGATACTACAATTATCAAGAACTGGAAACCGTTCGGACCAGAATGCATCGAAAACCCCGGAATTTCCTGTCCGCCGTGATCCGGTACTTTCGCCGCTTTGCCGTCAGTCTGTGGATATCCGAGCTCTTTCCGCTGAAAGCCGCCGTTCCCGCAGGGGCAAGGAGTGATTCGGCGGCATGTCGGTAGGCCTCCTCCTCGCGAACTCCCGGAATCGGGGTGTAGTTCGCAAGGATAAATCCGATTTTCCCCTCATCGATGCATTGGGGTAGCGAAGTAATGGCCGGCAGATGGTGTATGTGGGTACGGATCCCGTATTTGGCGGCGTTTGCGGCGGAGATCTTCAACGACAAGAGATCGCGGCCGGCGAGATGGAGTTCTCCGAGTCCGTCGGCGCCGCCTGTGACACACTCGATGATGTAGACCGGAAGGTGGCCCTGTCCCGGTTCCCAGAAGAGGAGCGATCCTCGTATTCCGGGTAGATCGAGTGTCTGTATGATATTTTGGGTTGAATATGCGGGGGTATCGAACTCCGGAAGGGCATACACCGTATCCATCTCAAGCTGCCGCTTTCCCAGCTTGATTCGAGTCCTGGTGCGGATGAACGTCTCCGGGACCGTCGGCGAGGAGGGGAACGCTTCGGAATCGTGCTGTTCCGGTGATCTTTCTCGAGAATTCCGCGATCCGCGGGCCGGTTCGTCGGCAGCGTCAGATGAGCGATCGCGGTGATGCGCGGCGGTGAAGTGAAATACGGCGTGTCCGGAGGTGCGCTCCTCGCGCAGCACGCGACCGCCGGCTCCATCGATCCAGCCGACGGCGTCGTCTGCCAGGGGAAGGACGATCACCACCGCGCAGATCCCATCGGGGGTGAGTACCCGCACCGCGTGCCGGAAGAACTCTTCCAGCACGGGAGCCCCGGCCTTCGCCGGAAGGTTGGACACCACCAGGTCGTAGGAGCAGTCCCGCAGACCGTGAAACATGAGGCTCCGGCGAAGAGAGGCGTTACGTATCCTGTTCCGCTTGCAGTTCTCCTCGGTCACCGCCAAGGCCAGGGCGTCCCTGTCGGTCATAGTCACCCGTGAGTCCGGATAACGGGCGGCAAAGCAGATACCGAGTACTCCCGTTCCACATCCGATATCGACGATACTCTCCGGGGGGGCCGTAATCGTCGTCGAGTCGTCGGCCAGGGTTTTCAAGAGCAGTGCGGAGCCTCTGTCCACCGAATTACTGGAAAAGAGGCCGTGGGAAAGGCCGAATGAGAACTCCTTTCCGCAGTATCGAAAGGAGACCGTCTTGTAGATATAATCGGCCGCCCTGAAATCGTTTGTCATTTTGGGAGGATCAGTTGTTGACCCGCTCCACGTACTCCCGCGTTTCCGTGTTGATCATGATCCGCTCACCCTGCTTGATGAACAGAGGCACCTTGACCTGGAGTCCTGTTTCGATGGTAACGACCTTGGTCGCGCCGGTGACCGTGTCGCCCTTGATCGCGTCCTCGGCCTGCGTCACCTCGTATACGACCTTATATGGAAGCTTGATGTCGATGGGTTTGTTCTCCCAGAGCGAGACCGGGAAGGTTTCACCCTCCTTCATGAACAGTTTCTTCTCTTCGAATCCCTCCATCGGTACGGTGAACTGGTCGTAGGTCTGGGTATCCATGAAATAGTAGGCGTCTGCATCCGCGTATAGGTACTGACACGGCTTATCCTCTACGATGATCTCCTCTACGGATTCCTGAGTCTTGAGTGTCGGTTTCAGCACCTGTCCGGTCATGAGGTTCTTCAGCTTCAACCGTGCGAAGGCCGACCCCTTTCCCGGATTCACGAACTCCCGTTCGGCTACCAGATAGGGATCCCCTTTGTAGAGCAGACACATGCCCTTTTCGATTGCTCCGGCCTTAATCATATCGATATCTTCCTCGCTCGTCTGGTTTGTATTGTCCGCGTCTCTGCATTCATGTGCGGTGATACGTATGTTCCGCTGATTCGGGCGGTACTACCGACTCAGTATATCTGAAAACGGGAATAAAATCACCCCCCCGATGTTCGTCTCGTCGAGGAGGGCCATACAGAGCCGATCGACCCCCAGGGCTACGCCGGTACAGCGAGGGAATCCGTTCCGGAAGAGTCTCCTGAACTCCTCATCGATCCGGTGGGCGACGGACGAGTTTTCCTTCCTGGCGGTTTCTTCGGAAAAGAACCGATCCACCTCCGCCGCATCGATCTTCTCGGTGAAGCAGTTGGCGGTTTCCACGCCGCGGATGTAGAGCTCCCAGCGCTCACTCCAGGGGGTTCCCCGCTTCCCTTCGGCCAGAGTCGGGACCGCCGCCGGATAGTCGTAGAGGATCAGCGGGGTGTCGGCCGGCAGGTTCGGTTCGACGCCTGCCACGAAAATTCGGTTGAAGGTCTCCTCCCAGGTCTCGTCCGCGGACGCGTCCAGTCCGAGTCGGGCCGCCTCCTGTTTCAGGCGCCGGCGGCCGTCGGCGCCGGTGCACTCCTCGAGCTCGAAGCCTGCATAGGTGCGGAACGCCTCGGCCATACGCATGCGTCGAAACGGGGGGGAAACCGCCGGAGCAGCGCCCGCCGGACATACCGCGGCCAGGAGTTCCTCGGTACAATCGATGGATTCGAGGTATCCGGCATCCAACGTGTACCATTCCAGCATCGTGAATTCGGGGTTGTGTATGGTTCCGATCTGCTCGGAGTTCCGGAAGGATTTACAGACCTGGTATATATGCGGGAACCCCTCGGCCAGGAGCCGTTTCATCCAGAGCTCCGGCGAGGGAGTGAGGTAGAGGGTATGATCGTCCCGATACGGGTGGAGGAACCGCGTCTCGAAGACCTCGATTGCGCCTTCCGGAATCAGAAAGGGAGAGAGGAGAGGCGTGTCGACTTCGAGATAGCCCCTTTCGTCGAAGAAGCTCCTGATCGACCTGATGATATCGGCCCGGAAGCGTGCGTTTCGAATGCGATGTTCGGCAGCCATGTGCGGCGTACTCCTCATGTACTTCAGCAATTCGAAATATGGCTACCGCCATATTTCGAATGTGCCACATTTCTC
>CAZAKE010000185.1:0-9192 GCA_964485495.1 uncultured Spirochaetales bacterium | reverse complement strand
GATGTAGTGGCTGATGTGGGTGATCGACCGGCCGACGTCGCTCTCGATGATCTTGTTCTGCAGATTCGGCTGCAGATAGATCAGGAGGTTCCGGACAACTGATGAGATCGATATTTGTGAAGGGCGGATTCTTAATCAGGTTGTGTTCCGCGAATACCACCATCTCCCGGAGAGAACGGGACACCCGGAAGGCGTCCTCAACCTTATGGAAATATTTGCCCAGGACGTTCTGCGGGAGGTCCGCGGCGATACTCTCCGGATAACTGCCGGTCCCGGAGAGGATGACGGCGGAGGCCCCTATCCCGACATAGTGAGTCGGTTCCCCACCGACATGATCGTGTTCAGCATGAAGATCCTGTCCGGTGGTTTCCAGCTGGGTATCGGAATAGGTACGTTCCTGCTCCTGCATCATCAGTCTCCCCTCTTCAAAAAAATTATACTCACATTGTAAAGAATCGGACACGCATTCTCAAGCTACAGACTTGGCACAATCGAATTGACCGGATATCCTCGGGGTAACGAAATACGATTGCATACTCAATTCAATACACAGGTCTCTGATGAGGGGTGATATGAGCGATCTGATCTGCATGGGGGAATATTTAATCGAATTCATCGCACGACAGCGTGATACCGGACTGCCCGACGTAGCCGATTTCGTTCGAGGTCCCGGGGGGGCCCCGGCGAATGTGGCGGCGGCGTTCTCGAAACTCGGGGGGAGCGCGGGATTTCTGGGGAAGGTGGGAGACGATCCCTTCGGCGACTACCTCACCCGAGAACTCGAGAGGATCGGAGTCGACACCACGTACCTGGTACGCGATGAGCACGTCAGGACCACGGCCGTATTCGTGGCGGTGTGGGAGGACGGCAGAAAAGACCTCTGTTTCTACCGCAATCCCGGAGCCGACCTCATGCTTACGCCGGGTGAAGTTGACCTCACCGTTCTCCGTGACGCAGACGCATTTCACTTCGGCTCCATCGGATTCATTGCACCTCCGCTGGCGGACGCACAGACCCTGGCGCTCCGAACGGCACAAGAGGAGGGGCTGCTTATCTCCTACGATCCGAACTATCGGCCGACCCTCTGGGAAGATCCGAACCGGGCGGTCCGGGTCATCCGGGAGCACTTCGCGTCGTGCCATCTAGCCAAGGTCAGTGAAGAGGAGTGGAAAATCGTCGCCGGTGACGTAGGATTCGATGAAGGCGCGGAGAAGATACTCTCTGCCGGTACCCAGCTCCTCTTGATAAGCCGTGGGGAGTACGGCGCCCTGGCGTATACCGAATCGGGAAGGGCGGAAGTATCGGGCATCTCCGTGGAGGTCGTCGAGACAACAGGGGCCGGCGACAGCTTCCTGGCCGCGACGCTGCTGAGACTCCTGCCGATCTGGCAGGAACACAGGAACCTTTCGCAAATCTCATCGGATGAACTCCAGGGGATCCTCGAATTCGCGAACGCCGCAGGCGCCCTCACCTGCCTCGGGGCAGGCGCCATCCCCTCTATACCCTCCCTCCGGCAGGTGAACGAGTTTTTGGAGAGCGGTATATCCGGATGACTCCAATCACGACGCAGTCGAACCTGTCTACCACCGGAGGAGATCGTCCGGCGACTTGACCCGGTCCGATCCTGGATAAAAATACCGTTTTTTAAAAACATACTTGACCAATCTTGAAATCCCGTGTAGATTGATAGCGTACGGGAATGAAAATTCCGGTGCGTAACCCGTGATCTTTGTACTGCATTTTCAATCTCGAAGAAAACGAAACACCAGGCCGTCTGCTGATACGTTTTGAGCAATCCGAGTAGGTTCTATTTCACGCCTTATCGATTTGATCATACTATAATTCATTCAGGTTTCATGCTTCGTGTAACAGCCATGGTGCGAGTTCTCTTGGGGCTGAATAGTACGGCAAGAGGCGGGAAACACCTGTCATTGGACAGGTGAAATTCAATTCAGGAGCAAAGGCTCCAGGTAAAGGAATGGTTCACATGGCCAAGAAGATTTATGTCGGAAACCTGAATTACTCGACAACCGAGGACAATCTGCGGGAGCAGTTCGCCGCCTACGGCGAGGTAGTTTCAGTCAACATCATCACCGATCGTGACAGCGGTCGCTCCAAGGGATTCGGCTTCGTAGAGATGGAGACAGACGAGTCGGCCGAGGCTGCAATAGCCGAACTCAACGGCGCCGACATCGATGGTCGTCAGCTCAAGGTCAATGAGGCTCACGACAAGCCCCGACGATCGTCGAACAACCGCTGGTAAACACCGCCGGTTGCCCTAGTACGTATTCATAAAACCAAAACCTGGCCATGGTGTCTCTACCATGGCCGGGTTTTTTACAGTTGCTATCCCTACCCCACGATACCATACACCAGACTCACTGATTGACGCCCGGGGCAGACGTGGTCGTCGTAATTTGCACCACGAATACCACCAATGCAACTATTCTGAAATCTCGTAGATTTTCCGCTCCCGAAATTTTGCCCACACATTCTCGAACCACAGATCGGGAGTAGGGATACTCCGCCGGGGTACCCAGCGGTGCTCGAAGCCGATACAACCCGCCGGTCCAGGCATGGTCTCGAGAATCATATCGCGAAATTCTTCATTTTCCCTCTCTATACACCAGCATTCCTCGAGTTTCGGATGGATTTTCTCGCCCGATGTGGAAAGAACCATCGCCGATCCTCGGCTTCCGACGCCGCTCTCGACGGCGAAACGGATCGCATCGAGATAAGCCGCATGGGCCAGACACAGTTGTCTGGTCCTGAGGGCTTCGCGCAGATCATCAGCAATTCCGTCGAAACGGCACCCTATCTCAGAAAGACGCCGGTACTGCCTCAACGCCTCTCCCGCCGCCGCCGCCACGGCGGTGCTCTCGCGAATATGGGCCCCATTACGGCTCATACGCAGCCGGAATTCCCGCCGTTCGTCGCGCCAACTCCGTTCGGCCTTCCGCCCGGCCTGCAACCATCCACCGATCTCCTCCAGGGTCACGGCCGCGGCCGTCCGGACTGTCTGCGAATCCACAGACCCGTCGGCGACAGACTCGGCAGTAGACCGATCGGCAGACCCGACCGCCGCGCCGATGAACTCCGCCGCCCGAATCCCGCCTACCTGCCCGGAGTTCAGGGCCGAACCGCCCGGCCTGTAAACGCCATGGGACCCATTCACCTCCCCGACCGGAAATAGTCCACGCAGATTCCGAGATTCCCACCAGATGCCCGCGCCGAGACCGCCATTACTATGCTGAGCGCACACGGCCACCTCAAGCGGCTCGTTCCGAAGATCGATTCCATGATCGGCATACAATTCGACTGCGCCGGGATTCATGGCCAGCAGGCGTTTCAGCGGCGTATGCCGGCGATTCGCTTCGAGACAACCGGATCGCGACAGATACTCACGCGCCTCCTCGCTCAGTTCGTCGGGATCGAAGCCTTCAGGATCGGTTCTGAAATCGAGAAACACCCGTCGCCCCTTCACCACGGTCTCGAGATACACGAGCACGTCGATGAGCGAAGAGCCACCGATAACCTTGCGGCTGTCGAAGGGCCACTGATACCCCTTCAGAAACACCATCGAGTGCATCGCCCCGGGACTCTCGAAATATTCCGTCAGAAACTCGACCGCCTCCGGCATCGGACACCTACCCCCTGCGTCGACAGCGGCGTTGTAGCCGTCTCCGGGTACGCTGATGAACCTCGGAATCACCTGCATAAATGAGCCGGAGACGTTCCATCGGAAACCGGTGGAGGCCAGGCCGAACTGCGACTCGGAGAGGTTCACGGCCACCGCACCGGCCCGCAGCGCCAGCCCGATCGACCCGGTATGCACCTGCGGATAGACACTGGTCTCGTACAACCCGCCGGGACCGCCGACGGCGAACACGATCTTCCCGGTGCCGTACACCTCGAATCCGCCGTCGCCGTTCACGGCGACCACGCCGCAGACCCGGCGTGCATCCCGTTCTCCCGCCGGTCCGGCCGCTCCGACGGTCAACAACTCTACCGCCACGCGATCCTCGAGCACCGGAATCTCGAGCCGGTGAACCTCCCGGATCAAGGCCCTGCACATCTCCCTGGAGGTATATGGGCCGACAGAGGTGGCACGCCTCCTGGGATCGTGATCGGTCTTATATCCGGCAAACTGTCCATACTCGTCCCTGGGGAAAGGGACCCCCAGTTCGACCAGATTCAAGAACCCCCGGGACGAGACGGAGGCTTCGATGAGGGCCAGATCGCCGTGCATCGCGCCGCCGTCGTAGAAGGTGGCGGCCATCTGCATGGGAGAATCTGCGTCCTCTCCGCAGAGACTGAGTTTATAATAGGTCTGCTTGTCACTTCCCGTGTTGATCGAGGTGCCCGCGTTTAGGCCTTCGGTGATGATGATCACGTCCTTTACGCCGTTCCGCCGGAGTTGGACCGCCGCGTTGAGGCCCGCTGCGCCGCTGCCGATGACGACACACTCGTGCATCTCGAAACCAACGGCTCCCTCGATTCCCGGGACCTTCAGCCCTTGGTCTGTATTTCCCATGTACTCCTCCTTCGCCCGGACGGCCTGTGATCTTCGGGACTTTGTGGCAGGTTATCTGAAACGCACCACTATAATCGCGGAATGGTGAGACCGCCGTCTACCATGATGACCTGCCCGGTCGAATAGGGCAGATCACCCCGGACCAGCGAGGCCGCCGCCCTGCCCACGTCGCCCGGCGTGCCCCAGCGAGGCTGCACGCACAGTCCCTCCTCGAGCATGCGATCGTATTTGTCCTTTACTCCCGCCGTCATGTCGGTCATGGTGATGCCCGGCCGTATCTCGAACACGGGGATCCCGTACTCTCCGAGCCTCGCGGCCCACAGCGCGGCGGCCATCCCGATACCGGCCTTGCTGATGCAGTACTCGCCTCTGCTCACCGATGCAACCGTCGCCGAGATCGAGCCGATGAAGATGACACACCCGGAGAAATCATGCCGCTCCTCCTGTTGTGCGACCATCCATCGTGCCGTCTGCTGGGTAAGGAAGTAGGGACCTTGCAGATTGATCCGCATCAGCCGCTCGAAACTCTCCTCACTCGCTTCGAGGATATCGGCCCTGACCTTCGGCGCCACTCCGGCGTTATTCACCAACACGTCCAGCCGGCCGAATTCCGTCCGCACGCCCGCCAGGAGTCGCTCACGATCTCCACGAACCGAGATGTCGCCCGTCAGATATACCGCCCGGCCATCCCCGGCCTCACGAATCGCGTCTAGGGCTTCACGCACCTCTTCGGCCTTCCGCCGGCCGCAGATCGTAACATCCAGCCCCTCGCCGGCCAGCGCACACGCTATCCCCAGGCCGATGCCTCGGCTTCCGCCGGTGACCAACGCGACTCTCCTATCCTCACTCATGTGTTCACTCCTCATCCTGATACCCGAAATGCTCCATTCTCCGATCAACGCCGCACTCAGGCCATCCGGGCGGCCATCTCTTTCGTGACCCGCCACTCGAGCGGCCTCCCGGCCAGGTACTCTTCCAGCATCCGAAATACATACTCCCCCATGCGGCGGCACTCGCCGTCCTGTGAGCCGGCGATGTGAGGAGTCCATACGACGTTCCCTAATCGGTGAATCCGGGAGTCAGGACGGGGCGGCTCCGGATAGGTTACATCCAGAACCGCATACAGATCGGGCCGCCGCTCGAGGACGTCCAGCATCTCCTCCTCCCGGATGACCGCGCCTCTGGCGGTATTGATGAAGGTCGAACCGGGCTTCATCATCTCAAAATGTCGTCCTTCGATCAGGCCGACCGTCTCGGGGAGCCACGGGGTGTGCAGCGAGACCACATCGGACCTGCGGAACAGATCATCGAGGGAGCACTTTTCGGCTCCGAGCCGCTTCATCTCGAACTCATCGACAAACGGATCGAAGGCGATCACATTCACGTCGAATCGAGAGAGATGCTCGCACATCATCCTGCCGATCATCCCCAGCGACACGATCCCCACCGTGGAGCCGTACGCCCCGGCGACCAGCACCTTCTGCACGGGCTCACCGGTTTCCTTGTGCCTCAGCACAAAATACCACCCTCGTTTCAGAGCGAAGAGTACCTGCGAGAGGGTATACTCCACGACGGGAATCGCATTCGCGCCCCAGGAACTGGTGAGAGTGATACCCCGTTCCCAGAACTCGTCGGTCACGAAGCCCCTGACCGACCCGGCACCGTAGAACACCGCTTCCAACTTCGGAAGGGCCTTCAGGAATTCGGCATCCATCTTCGGCGCCCCCCATCCCGAGAGGATTACCGCTACTTCCGACAAGGCAGTCAACCGGCCGACTGCCTCCGCGGCAGTCAATGGTGGGGTGACGATGTCCAGATGCTCACCCGCCCTTTCGAGCCCCTCGGCACCGTAGATCTTTTCAAACGACTCCCGATGCAAGATAAACGCGCCTTTCTTCTTGATCGGTTGCTCCTTCTTATCCGTTGTCTGTCCCATCGCTTACTCCTCCGACTATTGCTATGATTGACGGAAACACCGTCAACCCATCGATCTATCGCGGTTCCTCGGACATCCCGTCATGCCGTCATGCGGCACCGTGTCTCCTCGTACATACCGCACGGGAAGCAACAGGTTGAGCCGTTCTCCGACGTCATGACGTTCGATGACCCGGGTGAATATCCATCGACCGGCGGCCTCCCCTATTTCATGCACCGACAGATCCACGGTGTCTATCCGCTTCCTGAGTACCGTCTGGACGGGGGAGTTGTCGAAACCGGTCAACCCGTAATCCTCCGGTGGAACGGCGCCTATTCCGGCGGCGGCGTGTAAAAACGTCACGGCCGCGATGTCGTTGAAACACATGATCCCCCGGGGGCCGCCGGTGAGGATGCGTTCGGCCAGAGCCTCCGTAAAACTCTCCAACCCGTTTACCCGGATCACCGCGGAAGAGGTATCGATGCCGTGTTTCCGACAACCCGCCTCGAATCCCCGAACACGCTCACGGGCTACCCACTCGGGTACCGACTCGGGTAACACGAAGACCGGTGGCTGTTCAAACTCCGCCTCCATGATCCGGTCTACCAGCACCAACATGCCGCCGTAGTTGTCGCAACTCACGTAATCGCACTCTCCGACCCGGTTCAGGGACACCAGGGGAATTCCTCGATGTTCCGCCGCATCCCGAATCTCCGCCGGCGGCAGCATGAAGCCGCATACCACCGCGTCGATGTCTCCGGACTTCTTATGGGTGAGACTGACACTGGCGGAGTTCGCCGGCTCGATGATGATGTTCACCCGAGTCTCGCCGAAGCCTGCCTTCAGTCCTACGATGAGATCGGCGGGATCGTAGAAGGTGTGCAGCCGTGTGTCGGCTCGGTACGGGATCAGCAGAAGCACATTCAGGATCGTCCGGCTGCGGTGCCGCTTGATTCCCCGGGACTGGTAACCCAGTTTCTGAGCCGTTCGGAGGACCGACCGCCTGGTCTCCTCACTCACCAGCACGGAGTTGTTGAGGGCCCGTGATACCGTACTAACAGAGACGCTCAACTCCCTGGCGATGTCATACACCGTGGGCGAGTTAACCATACTCAGCGAACATACTCAACGAGCATGCAAAGAATTTATAAGGCCGCGATAATAGTCATCATACATGATACACCCATCGTTCTCCTGCGCAATCATCAGGCGGGAACACCCGGAGCAGGCAACACACCAGTCGACTCCATCTATTCGTCCCTCCTGCACCTTACGAGGATAATCGGGATCCGCAAAGATCTGACGCCCGAATCCCACGAAATCCACATTCCCCTTGCGAATGTTCTCCTCGGCAACTAGATGTGCCTCGGGTCCCAGTATAGTATAGGCCGAACCGATCACCGCCAGGCCTGTCTCGAGGTCCTTGACCGTCTTGGCATATCGAAACTGCTGGAGAAACAGGAACTTGGACGGCCTGGTGGGCCTGGTGACTTCGGAGGTGACTCCGGGAATCCCTGCGGACACGTTGACGTACTGCATTCCCAGGTCTTTCATGACTCGAACGACCTGTCGCATCTCATCGAGATTCTCTACCAACTCTTCCGGCGCAGCTGTTCCGCAACCACCCCGCACCGCCTCGTACAGGGAGATCCGGGACCCGAGAATCAGGCCGCCTTTCAACCTGGACTTGATATCTTCGATTCCCTCCCGGAGAAACCGGGTGCGGTTTTCGAAGGATCCACCCCAGCGGTCGTTGCGGGTATTCGCCGGCCGGAGGAGCTCCGCCCCGAGATAGCCGTGGCACATCTTGAAATCAACTCCGTCGGCACCGGCCCGTTCGGCGAGGAGAGCACCGTCGGCAAACCGAGTCCGGATCGATTCGATCTCCGCATCACTCAAGTACTCGAATCCCTCGGGAGGCTCCGGACAGGCCGATACCTTGCGGGAAAACGGTCCGCTCTTCTGCCCCGCGTGGGTGATCTGGAAGAACAACAGTGTGTCGGGATTGATCTTCTTGAACTCCTCCACGAGCCGCTTGAAGCTGTCCAGGTTCGTCTCATTGAGGATCATGCCGTTCTTCCTGGCCAGAGAGGTTTCGCTGATGGAGAGTGCCTCAACGATGACGATGCCCCACTTCCCGTGGGCCAGGCGCCGGTATCTCTCGATCCCTCTCGCCGATACCTTGCCGTTCTCCTCGCCGTCGTTGGCCTCCATCGCCTGAGCGACGAACCGGTTGGGAGCCGCTTTCCCGCCGATCCGATATGGCGAGAAGACCATCATCGCATCGGGAGATAGCTCCACCGCACGCACGCCATCGATCTCCTGCAGGGCGATCGGCCCATCCTTTACCGGTACTATCCCCATGTCTTCCTCCATGCCGCCCGACAGCTATCCTGCCTCGTTTCGCGCCATCTTGCGCCGTGCAGACTCGATGCCCAGCCTCTCTCATCAGATTTTGTCAGATTTGTTGCATGCAATTATACGGATAGAAACGTGAGGGTCAATGGTCTGTGGGAAATACTCATAGATAGGATGCTGAGATGATTCGCTACCGCAGCCGGTGTTTGAACCTCCGTTAGTGTTCGAATTAAGAGGCGTGATTGAGATAGTCTTCCTCGGAATTATACCAAATAACGACCCAGCACCTCGTCCATCCCAGTCGGCGCATCGCTCCGAGCCTGGTATTCCCGTCGCGGACGCTCAACGCGCCGGCACGATATTCGACGATCAACGGCGGAAGCGC
>CAZAKE010000184.1:0-9305 GCA_964485495.1 uncultured Spirochaetales bacterium | reverse complement strand
GCTGGACGACGAAAAACGGCTGAAAATCCTGGAATCGGCGCTGCAGACCTTCGGCGAAAACGGATACAAAGGCACTATCAAGGACATCGCAGACAAAGCGGATATTGCACCGGGGTCGATCTATACGTATTTTGGGGATAAGGAGGCGCTGTTTCGGGCTGCCGCCGATGCGGTCTGGGACGAGTTCCTCGGGGGCATGGACACTCTGCTGGACAGCTCGCTTCCGGTGGAACGGAGGATCCTCTGGCTCCTCGATTTCGGCTTCGCTCTCCTCGCACGTATACATCCTCTGCTCCGGGGAATGTATTCCGATGCCAACCGGCGCGATCTGTTCCAGGACAACCTGGAAAGGCTGTGTAATCATATAGAGGAGATATTTTCGAATCAGCTCAAATTCGGTGTATTCGACACCACTATCGACCAGAGCTCCCGCAGATACCTCCTGCGCCTTATCGTATCCGGCGTGCTCTTCAATCTCTCCCTCGTGCCGCCGGAACATCTGGAAGAGGAGATCGAGAAGATCAAGACACAGCTGAAGGTGATGCTCCTGGAGACCGACAGTGGAATACTGCTCTCTCACGGCCTACAGACTCAGGGCTCGCGGGTGGATCAGATAAAGAGAAACACCGGGGGGAACGGGGCCGGGAAAACCGCTACGAACGTGCAAGAGCGTACCGGCAACTGAAATTGCTAGCAGTATTCCCATGCAATCCTGAAACGGAATGGGAAGTTGTCTCGAACCAACGAGACCAGGATGTGAATCGAAATGAAACCAAACACGAAAAAAATAATCATCGGTCTTTCCGTCGGGTTCGGATTGGCCGCCACCGCATTTATCGTCTACGCGGTTACCGCCTTCCAGACCACGGAGCCCGAATCGGCCGACGAGATCCTCGTGCCGGTGATCGTGGGGACACCGAGGCGGGAGACGCTGGAACGGACGGTAGCGTATTCGGGGAATCTCCAGCCGAGACGGACCGTCACGGTCCTCTCCAAGGTCTCCGGGAAAGTTGAGCAGCTGCACGTGGCCGAAGGCGACGTGGTGTTGAAAGACGACCTGCTGGTGAGTATGGAGGACCGGGTCGTCCGACTGCAGATGGACCAGGCCTATTCCGCCTGGCAAGCCGCACTGGCTCAGACCCAGAACGCAGAGAAGGGCGTGCGGCAGCAGGAGGTCGAAAACGCCGAGGCGCTTCTGGAGCAGGCCAGGAAGGACCTGGAACTCGCCAAGACGAACCTGGAACGTACCGAGAGGATGTTTACGGCCGGGGCAATCCCCCGGAACACCTACGAGCAGGCCGAGAATCAGGTAAAATCGGCCGAGACCCAGGTAGAGAACGCCACCCGGAACATCGACATGATGAAGCAGGGAGCCCGGGAAGAGGAGTTGGATGCCGCACGGGCCAACGCGGAGGCCGCGAAATCTCAGTACGAACTGGCCAAGCTGCAGTACGAAAATGCCTCGGTTCGGGCTCCTTCGGCTGGCCTCGTCGCCAGGATCATGATCGACGAAGGAAACATGGTGAACAACACGGTTCCACTCCTGGCCATCGTACAGATCGATCCGATACTCGCCAGGATCGCGGTGCCGGAGAAATACTACTCCAGGTTGATCGACCGCGTCGGAACCGGCAAGGTCATGATAAAACCGATGGCCTATCCGGACGATGACCCCTTCGAGGGGACGGTCACGGCGGTCTCTCCCGTCATAGACGCAGCAAGCAGGACCTTTACGGTAGAGGCGGCCATCGACAATCAGAAAGGGCTCCTCAAACCGGGGATGTATGTCGACGCCGGAATCGTGATCGACCGATCGGAGAACACCCTCACCGTACCCGTCACGGCGGTGCTCGAACGAAATGGTGAGACGGTGGTCTTCACAGTAGCGGGATTCGAGCCTGCGGTCGTGCACATGACTCCGGTCGAAACCGGCATATCCACCGGGGGAAGAATCGAGATCGTCGACGGCCTCTCAGAGGACACTCGCATTGTAATGGAGGGGAATGCCTTCCTGGAAGACGGTCAGTCGGTACATGTCACCGGAATGACCGGTATCTGATGCCCCTGATGGAACGTTCAGAAGAGCCCGGTAACACCAAACGCCGATGAAGATCACCGAAGCCAGCGTAAAACACCCGATCACCACTACCATGGCCTTCATCGGACTGGCAATTCTGGGCCTGGTCTCTCTCTCCAGGCTCGGACAGGAGCTGTTTCCGGACGTCAACATGCCCTCCGTGGCCATCTACACGGGATATCCCGGCGTGGGGCCGTATGAGGTCGAGGCGGAGGTCACCCGGCCTATCGAGGAGGCCCTGGTGACGATGAACGGGGTCGAGACCATCACGTCGACATCGTCGGAAAGCGTCTCCATGGTGATGTTGGGGTTCTCCTGGTCTACCGACCTGGACGGGATCGTCCCGGAGGTGAGAGAGTATATCGACTCGATCGAGAGCGAGTTACCCGAGGCGGCTCACAGGCCCGGAATCTTCAAGCTCAATCCACAGCATCTGCCGTGTATCCAGTTCAACGTATCCACCCAGACCGAGGGGATCGAGACGCGGCAGCTGGTAGAGGAGCTGATCGTTCCCGAGATCGAGAAGATCGAGGGGGTCGCCAGGGTGACTGTCTACGGAGGGAGAGAACAGGCCGTCCTCTGTAAACTCGACCTTACCAACCTGGCCAACTGGGGCATCCCCATCACCCAGATCCTGCAGATCTTTCAGGGAGAGAACGTCAGCCTGCCGGCCGGATCCATGAACATGGACGGAATGCACCTGATCCTCCGCACGGTGGGTGATTTCGAGACCCTCGAGGACATCGGCGACATCCTCGTGACCTACGTCGGCCACGTGCCGGTCCTGCTCAGAGACGTGGCTGACATCCGCGTCGACTATCTTCCACAGGAGCAGTTCCTCCGGGCCGGCGGTTCGTCGGGAGTGATGGTCTCGGTGAACAGGCAGCCGGGACACAACACGATACAGGTGGTGGATGAGATCAAGGAGCTGATCGAAGGGCTGCAAACGATGCTGCCCCCGTCCGTTCAGATCCAGATCCAGTCCGATCAGTCGATCTCAATCGAGAGGTCAATCGGCAGCGTCGCCACGGCGGCATGGCAGGGAGGTCTCCTGGCCATCCTGGTGCTCCTCTTCTTCCTGCGGAATATCCGATCAACACTCATCATCTCCATCGTGATTCCCCTCTCGGTGGTGGCCACCTTCTCGCTGATGGACTTCGGCGGGTTATCGATCAACATGATCTCGCTGATGGGGATCACCCTGGGTGTGGGCATGTTCGTGGACAATTCGATCGTGGTCCTAGAGTCGATCTTTCGGAAGCAGTTGGCCGGGTTCACCCCCCGCCAAGCCGCCATCGACGGCGCGCAGGAGGTGTCACGGCCCATCATCGCCTCGACTCTGACCACCGTCTCGGTATTCGTTCCCATGATCTTCGTGGAGGGAATGGCGGGATTGATATTCGACGACCTAAGTTCCACCATCTCCTTCGCCCTCTTCATCTCTCTGGCCGTGGCGTTGACCTTCATCCCCGTGCTCTGCGCCAGATACATGCGCGTAGGAGGCGTACACAACGGATATACGAGCCGGACTGGCGACTCCCATGCGGAACACGAAATTTCCCTGGCGGACGTGCAGGTAAATACCGGGAACAATTTCATCGACGATCTGGGGAGTAGGATCCAGAACGTGCTTCTCCGGCTGGACGACGGATACGAGCAACTCCTTACCCTGGCCCTCAGACACCGATTGATGGTGATCGTGACCGCGGTGTCGCTGCTTGCCGCCAGCCTGGGATCGGTGATGCTGGTGGGGATGGAGTTCCTGCCCGAAGCCGATGAGGGGACCTTTTCCATCTTCGTCGAGACGAGGATGGGCTCCTCCTACGAGGCTACCACGGAGAAGATCATGCAGATGGAACGGATCATCACCGAGGTGACCGAGAACTCCCTCGTGGCCATGTCTTCACAGATCGGCGAAGGCGGCGACATGCTGGACGCCGGCAGCATCGGTAGCCACCTCGCGACCATCTACGTACGGCTCAACGAGAAGAACAAGCGGGATGTCAGTGTCTGGGAGATGATGAATATCCTGGACGAGCGAATCTCCTCGGAGGTGTCCGACATTAAATACCGGCTCCAGGTGGAGGGGATCTCATCCATGGCCGCCGCGGCGTCGGGCGATTCATCACCCATCGTGGTGGAGTTCTCCGGAGACAACCTGGACGAGGTAAACCGGTATGCGCTGAAGGCGAAGACCATACTCGAGCGCGTCGACGGCGTCAGGAATGTGAAGACCTCATTGAGGACGGGCAAACCGGAGATCCAGTTTCGCATCAAACGCCGTGAAGCTCTGAGCCTCGGATTGAGTCCGCTTGAGATTGCCGCATCCGTCCGCACCGCGTACAAGGGCACCAAGGTCTCCAGGTTCCGCAACGACGAGTATGATCTCGATGTTTACCTGATGTTCGGCGATGAGGACAGGGTATTCGAGCAGCTCCCGAAGATGTTCTTTGTAAATCGGGCGGGTACCAGAATTCCGCTGGAGAACGTGGTGGAGATCGTGGTTGACGAGGGACCGGTGTCGATCCGGCGCATCCAGCGGACGCGGGTGGTCAAGGTCACCGGTTCGTTGACAGGGGAACGGGCACTCAGCAGGGTACTGGAGGACTTCGAAAAGGCGTTAGCAACGGACCTCGAACTCCCCATGACAATCGACATGAAGCGGGCCGGCACCGGCGAGGAGATGGGCAAATCGTTCCGCAGCCTCTTCTACGCGTTGATCCTCGCCGTGGTGCTGGTGTACATGGTGATGGCTTCGCAGTTCGAATCGCTGCTGCACCCGTTTATCGTGATGTTTTCGGTGCCCTTCGCCGCCATCGGCCTGGTGCTGGCGCTGCTCGTGACGGGAACCACCTTCAGCCTGCTCGCGTTCGTCGGCGCGATCATGCTGGTGGGGATCGTCGTGAACAACGCCATCGTCCTCATCGACTATATCAACCTCCTCCGAGACCGCAGCGTGCCCCTGTGGGAGGCGGTCGTCAAGGGCGGCAAGACGCGGCTAAAGCCGATTCTCATGACCACCATGACCACCGTCCTGGGTCTGATGCCCATGTCACTCGGGCTCGGAACGGGCTCGGAGATCAGCGCGCCCATGGGACGGGCGGTGGTGGGCGGACTCACCACCTCGACCCTCATCACTCTGGTGCTCATCCCGGTGCTGTACCACCTGGTGGAGACGCTGAAGGAACGCCGTTCCGGTGACACCCGGCAATACCAACATCCGAATACCGCTGCCGGTACCCGCGTCCCCTCCGTATAATCCCTCATCCGAGGTGACTGAAACGCCGATAATCGATACGATGCCCAGTAGCAAGCGTCTTCTCGCCGTCCACATCCCCCAACGCCTCATCCTCGTTTTTCTAATGACGGCGGCGGTGTCATTCGGGCCGGGAAGCACGATTCAGGCGGCGGAGGAGCGATTGCTCATCGGCCGGGAGGACAACTGGGAGAAACTCGCGTATACCGAGAACCTGATCATCCGACGGGGACGGGGAGAGTATCTCGACCTCTTCCTGAGCGACAGCGGATACACCGTGGACGAGGATACCGACCTTCTCATGCAGTTCGATTTCGACACCACCGATGCGACGGGAAACTACCTCGTCCAACAGGCCGACTCCGACGCCTTCCTCTCCTACGCGCCGTCCCAG
Source organism: uncultured Spirochaetales bacterium (assembly GCA_964485495.1). Classification (GTDB taxonomy): domain Bacteria; phylum Spirochaetota; class Spirochaetia; order CAZAKE01; family CAZAKE01; genus CAZAKE01. Next base: position 3,578 of record CAZAKE010000184.1, on the reverse strand, counting down.
GCGATCCACGGGGATGCCGCGGGGGCATTTCACGGCCGGACCGACGGGCTCCAGCTGGATCCGACGGACTCCTCATTTTTGGGATCAGGAGGAATCAAGCAGGATTTCACCATCGAGTTTTGGGCCTACTCCGCCACCATGGACGAGGGAGAGTCGATCCTGCTGTGGCGAGGCGCGTACAAGCCGCCCGAAGGGGTTCCGGTATTCCAGGAGATATCGTGCCGCGTCGCCGAATCATCTCTGATGTGGCTTTTCAATAATTTCTTCGTGGACAGGGATTTCCAGGAGATCGCCATCAGGCTCCGGGGATCTACGCGAATCATCCCCCGCACCTGGCACCACCATCTGATACGGTTCGACGCAACCACCGGCCTCATCGAATTCCTGCTGGACGGCATTCCGGAGGCGATTACCTATGCCAGTGAGTCCGGCAGGGAGGACGGGACCATCTATACGCCCTATGTCGGTAGTGCCATGCCGGTTCGGCTCTCGATCGGCGACGGCTTCACCGGATTCATCGACGAGTTGCGTATCAGCGCCGCCTTCGTACAGGAGCCGTTCATCACAAGGTACCGCGCCACCGTAGGCACGGCAGTCACGGAACCGTTCGACGTCGGATACGCTAACAGCCGCATAACCGACATCTCCGTCAAGTACGACACACCGCCCAGGACGGCGGTGTACTTTTTTTACTACGTTTCGGAAAAGTATCGAGCCATTCCTGCCGATGATTCTAGATGGGTGCAGTTCCTGCCGGAGCAGTCGTTCCCGCAAGGCGTGCGCGGCAGATATATACAGATAATGATGAAAATGATGCCCGACGGAGGGGGCCTCCGGGCCCCCTCCGTTTCGGAGCTGACCGTCGTGTACGAGCCGGACCTTCCTCCTCTCACCCCCGCATCACTTTGGGCAAAGCCAGGAGACGGACAGGTAACACTCTCATGGGAAAAGGTCCCCGAACCGGACGTTCGAGGATACCTGGTATTTTACGGAACCCGTCCGGGCTACTACTTCGGAGATGACGCCGATCTCGGTTCCTCTCCCGTCGACGCCGGCGACGCCGACACGCTGACCGTAGGGGGGCTGGAAAACGGCACGGCTTACTACTTCTCGGTGGTGGCCTACGATTCGGCGGACCCGCCCCACAGGAGTGTCTACTCCACCGAAGTCTACGCCCGGCCCTCGAAGATCTACGGCGGCCGGAACGAAAGCGGTGGTGCATCATCCCCGGAAAACACCGGGTCGGTAAAGAAAGCCGTGCCTGTCGACGGAGCCGGAGAGTGAAGTTCGAAGAGTTGGCCGCCAGGGCCAGAAACGCGTTCATCATCCAGGACTACGAGCTGGCTGAGAAGCTGGCACTGAAACTCGACGAAGCCGCCCCGGACCATCCCGGTGTGCTCCTGCTTCTCGGGAATATCTACGCCAAGACGGGAGACCGGGGCAAGGCCATCAAATTCTTCCAACACGCCATCGAACTGAACCCCGAAAACCCCGAGGCGTACAACAACATCGGTATCGTCTACAAACAAGCCGAAAACATCCCCGCCGCCATCAACTCCGTGAGTAAGGCCCTCTCACTGGCCCCGCACCGTGCCGACATCGCCTATAACCTGGGCAACGTCTACAAGGAGTCCGGAGACTACGCCACCGCGAGAGAGTTCTACCGGAAGGCCATCGAGTTGGACCCGGCCTTCGTGCTTCCCTACAACAACCTGGGTACCATGCTCGAACGGGAGGGAGACCACACGGGCGCGGCCAGACTCTATCACAAGGGGCTCGAAAACGACGCCAACCACCCGACCCTCAGGTACAACCTGGGAATCACCTACCAGACGGAATCGAAGGACCAGAAGGCCATCGAGCAATTCAGACACGCGCTGAAGAGCCGTCCCGGTTGGGTCGACGGTCTCAATAACCTCGGCATCTCCCTCCAGAAGACCGGCTTACACGGCGAGGCACTGCGGGTCTTCAAGGAGATCGAGAAGCTCGATCCGGAGAACATCCAGGCCAAGAACAACCTCGGAGTCGTCCTGACCTCGTTAGGAAAGCCCGAGGAGGCCGAGATCTACTATCGCGAGGCCCTGGAGGCCAATCCCGAATATTCGAAGGCGGCGCTGAACCTCGAACAGCTCCACATTCAGGAGGGATTTCACGAGGACGCCCTGGCCGGGCTGGAGCGGATCCACGAGAAGGACCCGAACAACGTGGAGGTGCGCCTCCATCTCATCAAGGTCCTCTCGGAGCTGCGCAGGTACAGGGAGGCTTCGGAACACTTGCGTTTCGTACTGGCGGCCGATCCGGCAAACCCCAAGGTCCACTACGCCGCAGGCGACCTCTACAGGCAGGCCGGGAAGTACCGCCGCGCCCTGACCTCCTACGGCAAGGTGCTGGAACTGATCCCCGATTCGGCCGAGGCCCGCCTCCACCGGGCCTACATCTACCGCGACCTGGGTGAATACGAGAACGCCATCGCCGAGATCAGCCAGGTGCTGAAGCAAAATCCGGCCGCCTTCGAGCCGCGTCTGCTCCTGGGAAACCTGTACCTCTTCGAAAACCTGTACAGCGAGGCCCTGAGCATCTTCAAGGATCTCTACGAGGAGTATCCGCAGGACCAGGACCTGCTCACCGCCATGGTGCGCACGTACAAGGCCATGGGTGACCAGCGCAAGGCGATCCAGATGGCCGAAAAGCTTGTGGAGATTCAAGGGACGGCAGGCACCAGCGACGATCTGGAGAACCTCGACTCCACCCTTGAACTCTACGAGCAGGCCCTGGACGACTACGCGCAGGACTACGAGGAGATCTGGAAACGCAACATCGAGGCCCTGAGATCGGCCTCCCAGGAACCCGTGGATGATGGAACCAAAGGAGAGGAAGCCGACAGCCTACTGGTTTCCGACATCCCCGACCTAGAGGGAGAATCGGTCCCCATCATCGACGTCGGCGGCATCGATCCGGTCATCGCCATCAACGAAGAGGAGGAGACCGTCCACCTCACCGAGATGGAGGAGGAGCTCCCGTTCCTCCCCGAGCTGCCCGAGGAGGAGGAGGAGCCGGAGAAGATCGCCGTGACACCGTCGGAGTCGAACGCCCCGACCGCGCCTGATCAATCCAATCAATCCAATCAATCCAATCAACCCGATCAACCGACGCGGCCGGATCAGCCGGATCAGCCGGATCAGCCGGATCAGCCGGATCAACCGACGCGGCCGGCACCACCGGACAGTGAGCCTGAGTCCCGGCAACCCGGGGATACCGCGAAGGGGGCATCCGCCGATTCCGCCGAGGAGGAATCGGCTAAATCGCCTCCCCCTGCCTCACCGGAACCCCGGCCGATCAGGGTATCCATCGAATCCCCTATCACGATCTCTCCGATGCCGCCGCGCCCCGAACCGTCACAGAAACCTGCGGTCGACACGGGGATAGGAGCCGGCGGGAGAAAAATGAGGGGGAAACTCGTCCGGAAGGAGGGACAGGCAGGGGCCGGCACGGGTGGGCCGGATGGCCGGAGCGGCGGTGAAGGCGGGAAAGCGGGAGGAGGGGGTGGGGGCGGGGCGCCCGCGGGGGAGAAGGCCCCG
>CAZAKE010000183.1:0-9335 GCA_964485495.1 uncultured Spirochaetales bacterium | reverse complement strand
TTCCGCCACCAAAGCGATGCCGATGAGAAATCGTCGGTTTTGGGACAGGCTCTATTATAGAGAGATCATGCAATTCCAAATGTAGCTACGGCTACATTTGGAATTGCTTCAGACAGAGGTTGTGACTTGATACAAGAGCAAAACTCATCTACAGTATTAATTGTCTGATATAATGTCTGATTTTTAGGAGACGAGAACGTGGGGCGACTGAAGAAGAACGGAGACGACGGCGGCGTGCGGGCCGGATTGCGCATACACCATGAGATCGTCAATATCCTATACCAAAACCCCAGGGTGTCGGTGAAGATACCGACATCCGTCGAACTCGCCAGACGTTTCAATGTGGCACGGTGCACGGTTACGGACGAGTTGAGGAAACTCGTTGATCAGGGGCTCCTTATCGGCAAACGCGGAGTCGGGACTTTCACAAATCCTGAGGCATTACCGCTCTACTCCCATATCCCGGGGAGACATGTAGTCGGTATACTGGTACGGGATGGTCGGATGTTCTCCCAGAATTATACCAGTTGGGTCCTCTCTTCCGCCGCCGGCACCGCGCTGCTGCCGGATATCGGCCATCCGTGTAACGTGTCGTTAAATGAGCAGAATCCCGAATTGGTATATAGAGAATTGCAGCTGCTGAATCTGGACGGGATTCTGTGGATACTGCCTCCGGAGAAGATGATTCCCTGTTTGTTAAAATTACGCGAAGACGGCATGCCGGTTGTGACTCTGCATCAGAACGTTCCCGGCATACCGGGGATTGAGTTGGACTACAGGCGGCAAGGCAGGGACATCGCTGAGATACTCATCAAGGAGCAGAAGACGCGTGTCCTGTGGTGTGCGTTCGACCAATGGGCCGCCGATACCCAATCGAAAGCGCAAAGGGTATTCGAAAAGGCGGGCATCTCCCAGGATCCGTCGCTGATATGTCGCGATCCCAAGACCGTAGACCGGAAACTTGAGGAAATGTTGATTCCTCATCGGGAATTCGATGCCATGTATGTACATGGAGAGTCCCTCTTTGTAATTCTCAGTATTCTCGAGAAGCATACTGTCGATCCATTTAAAGATTGCCTGCTGATCGCGAATAACAGTGTGATCAGGAAACTTTCAGATTTCAAAGGGATTGTTCGGCATGCGCCGCTCGAGGATATGGGGTGCGACGCGGCTGAGATGCTGAGAGAGCAGTTTGACGGTGGCTTTGACTCGGAGAGGCCGCATAGGATACGGAAAATCAGGTTAGAACATCGAGTATAAAAGAAGGAGGAGACAATAATGAGAATGGACTTGGAGAACAATCGGATAACTACCGGCTGGATGGCCCCATATTCTAATGAACTGACGAAAAGAATAGACGATGTTCATGAAAGATGGATACTCTGGCGTGATGTAGCCTGGTTCCTCATGCTGGCGAGACAGAAGATAATACCAGAGAAGTTTTTAGCCGACATTGCGGAGGCGGTACGGGAGCTTTGTGCCGACAAGGAGCATGCACTTACCGATGATCGTTTTGGCATAGAACAATACGCGATGTCAAAACTCGGAGTGGAACGTGCCGGTTTTCTCTCGATGGGAAGAACCATCCCATCGCAGGACCAACAGCTTGCAGTCAGGCATAAACTCATGAAACTCATGTGCATGTTCTATGATTTTCAAAAGGCATTGCTGTGCTTCGCCGGGGATCATCTTGAGACTGTAATGCCGGGATATACTCATTTCCGCCAGGCACAACCGACTACGTTCGGACACTATCTGTTATCCGTATTCGATCCGATAGAACGAGCTCTGAAGACGGTCGAGGAATCGTATGTCGCCATGAGTCTGAATGAACTGGGCTGTGGAGCACTCGCGGGGACAAGTCTTCCCATTGACAGGGAGATGGTGAGTGAGTATTTGGGCCTTGAAGGACTGATAGAAAACACAAATGACGCGGTGGCCTATACCGACGGCTATGTACTCCTTGTATGTTCTCTGTCAAACAGTATGTCGGTAGTCAGCAGAATGGCCCTCGATCTGAACATCTGGTCAACCATGGAATATGGATTCCTGGACATTGGGACGGGACCACCGAAATACCGGCCGATAGAAGAGGGCGGGACTGGTAGATCAACCAGTTTCTTCATGCCGAACAAAGCCGGAAAGGGACGGAATGCTTCGATGCTCGAACGGACCCGTGTCGGTGCCGCTCAGCTTGTGGGGCTGTTGACGGAAGCGGCCACGATGGGAATACGAACCGCCCACGGCGACATGCACGAGATGCTCCATATGATTGACTCGGCAGGCAGAGCCATCGATTTTACCCACGAATACATGCATAAATACATATCCCTGTTCCCGACGATCACGGTCTACAAAGACAGAATGCTCGAAATGGCGCGCACCGGTTACTCCTGCGCTACTGAATTATCGAATGTATTGGTCATGAAGTATGACGTCGATGCAAGAACAGCCCACCACATCATCAATGAATTCTGCATAGAGTCCGATGAGAAAGACATCCCATCAAGCAAGGCAAATTTGGCCATATTCGACAAATGGTCTGAGAAGATCATTGGACGAAAGACCGGCATGCGCGAGGATGAATTAAGAAGATCCCTCGATCCCGTCAACTTCATTCATACACACAAAACTCGAGGCGGGGTCTCACCGAAAGAAACCAAGCGTATGCTGGACGAACGTTCTGCAAGACTGGAAGAATATCTTGCCAGACATAGATCCAGAATTACAAAACTCGAAGACGCCAAGAAGAAGATCATGACGGACCTCGAAAGCTTATAAAACCGATCGCCGTATCTCTGTAATGAGACGTTGCTATCCTTTAGAAAAAGAGGTGGATTCATGGATAAACAGAACACTACGACCGATGGAAAAGGGAACACCAGGATGCTGGCCGAGTTGGCGCTGAATACGAAATCCGGGGACATATCTCCGGAGGCTTATGAGGCCGCGAAGAAGATGATCATCGACTCGATTGGGTGCACCATAGCCGGCTACAAGGCGGAAGGAATCCCGGAAGTGATGGAACAGCTTCTGGACTGGGGTGGTAAAGAAGAGTCGACCGTGCTCATCTACGGCAGGAAGCTCCCCGCTCCGTTGGCCGCGTATGCAAATAGCGCCATGTCTCACGCCTTTGACTACGACCACTCCCACCAGCCGTCGATGGTCGGTCATATCCTCCCTTCCGTGCTGCCTGTGAGTCTCGCCGCGGCGGAGATAACGGGGTGTTCAGGGAGGGATTTTCTGGATGCCGTCATCCTCGGGTTTGAGGTCACGGCGCGGCTCGGAGGGGCTTTCTGGAGAGCCGAGGCGAAGGGCGGTTATTTTTCCATGGGCTTCCTCCCCGCCGGCATTATTGGGGGATTCGGAGCGACTGCTTCCGCCTGCAGGATACTGGGAATGGATGTCGAGCAGACGATACATGCCATGGGCATCAACTACGCACAGGCCGCGGGAAATAGGCAGGCGCTCTTTGACAAGACTCTTACTAAACGGTTACAGCCCGCCTTCACGGCACGCTCCGCGCTCTGGGCGGCAATGCTGGCAAGGCGCGGAATCACGGGGCCTGTTCATGCTCTTGAGGGAAGCGCCGGTCTGTTCAGCATCTACAAGAACGCGGAGCCCTGTCCGGCGGAAGACTTGACGGAGGAGCGTGATTTCTTTGAAATCGAGAGGGACACAATCAAGCCGCATCCCTGTTGTTGTTTCTCCCAGGCCGGCACCGCCTGTGAGCTGGGGAGAACGCACGATTTCAAAGCCAAAGATATTGAGCTGATACAAACCCACATGAGTTCCGGCCTAGGCCTTACAAGTGGCGCGTTCTTCATCGGCGACAATCCCCAGACCAACGCGCAATTCTCGAGTGCTTATGTCACCGCCCTTGGCGTGTTGCGCGGTCGCATGGGGCTCAAGGAGATAGACTCCGACCAGGTGAGGGCCGACACCGAGGTGGCTGAGCTTGCAGGGCGTGTGGTGATGGCGCCTATCGAGGATATTCCGGCCCCGGCCGCTCCGAAGGAAGGCCTGATCCCCTGGAAGAAACACGAGAATCGCTATCAGGGCGTCAAAGTCAGAACCAAGGACGGCAAGGTCTACACGTGCTTCAGGACCCTCCGTGAGTTGATCGGTCCGGAAACGACGATGGCAACTGAGTTTGTCCGCAAGAAGTTCCATGAATGTACGGAATTCTCGGGGCTCTATTCCGCGCAGGAATCGGATGATATCATGGATGGAATCATGGAGCTGGAAAAACGCAGCGATATTACTCCTCTCATTGAAATGCTGTCGGTAGATGCATGATAGGGGGGATCCGGCTAAAAACTCCGACGAGCGTGACCACTCCGAACAGCAACTCCGGCGTACGTAAAGTCCGATGAGTACGATTCCCATGCAGCGTATCGCCGCGGTGCCCCTGCCGAAGACGGATCCGATGCACGGGAAGGAGGGCGGGTTGGCGGAGTATTGGCGCGCATGAGAATCAATAGAAAGAATTTGACAAAATATCATAGATATCCATAATTAACACTGTAGTAACTCTGCATGATGATGATGAAAAGGAAGTAGAAAAATGCCCGATTCCACCGAACGCCTCGGAGAGTTGCTGGTACGAATGGGAGCCCTGAGTCAGGCGCAGGTCAGTGAGATCCTGGAGTATCAGAAGGAACATCCCGAGATTCTCTTCGGACAGATCGCCATCCGGAAGGGGTTCATCACCGACGGGGTCTTGGACAGATTCCTGGGTGCGAAGACGTAGCGTCGTGGCGGATGTCCGGGCCGCTGCACATTTTCATAGCCTTTACCGATTTTTCTATTCAAGACGTTGACTGTCGGAATTATTACCCCTACCATTCAGTAGGAGATTCTGCGTGCGCAGGTTGTACCCGCACAACTATATTCTAATTACGCGGCCTGCCGGCGAAGAACAGTTTCAGATTGCATGGAGGATGATTTGTCGGATCTGTTGAACGAGAACGCGATTCAGTTGGTTGCATCGTTTTTGGGGGAATTATGTCTCTTCGGGTAAAACTCGTCGGAAGCTATATGGTAATGGCATTGTTGGTAGGTGTCGTGGGCGGCATGATCTATTTTGCCCAGAAGGCAACGATAGAATCGAACATTAGTAATCAACTCGAGGAGGCCGGTCGATACACGCGCACCTTGCTTGATAATTACATGCTTGCCAGGGCGAACGAAGTCGTGCTTGTTTCCGGTTCGAGTACTTTACGTTCAACCCGAGCGCAGGCCGAATACGGACTGAACCGTTATCTCGGAACCTTTAAAGCGTTCGATGCGTTAGTGTTCGTCGACCAGGACGGTAACTATGTTGCGCATAGCGGCACACCGTTGTTTACGAGAGGAGAACGAAGCATAGATGATGCAATATCTCGGTGGACAAGTGAAAGAAACTCGGGGGTAGAGATAATCGACGTAGTCGCTGAGCCTGGAGAGTTCGAACGATATGTCGTTTTCTTTGCACCGGCTGAGCATGAGGGGCTGCGGTACGGCTGGGTGTACGGACAAGTGGATAGTGAGAAGATTTCATCAATATCTAATCAGGTTCGGATCGGGAATACCGGACGAGCCACACTATTCAATGAGGATGGGGTTCTTATCGGTCACAGCGATGTATCCCGTTATGGATATGATATGTCCGACTACTCGATTATGGCGGATCCCTTGGTTCGGAATATGGGGAATCCGGGTGACTTTTTCCGTAGTGGAGATGGCCGGGAGAAATGGGGAATGACACTGTTGCTCCAGGATACGCTTGAAAACTACGGTCTCAAGTGGGGTCTGATCGTCGATCAGACGGTAGAAGAGATGTATGCACCGATCCATCAATTAAGAACCGTGACTATAGTAGCTGTTTTGGCTGGATTCGTTCTTGCGTTGATGTTCGGATTGTTAATAGCACGAATGATAGCGTTGCCGGTAGGAAAGAGCGTCACCTTTGCACAACAGCTGTCTGATGGCAATTTGACGGTGACCCTGGACGTAAACCAGAAGGATGAGATCGGCGTACTCGCCGGCGCGCTGGTTGAACTGGGACGTAAACTGAACATGATGATGGGAGACATCAAGAATGTCTCTAGGCGCACCCGCGAAGGCAGTGAGGATCTCGCGTCTACGTCCAACCAAACGGCGGCGGCGATTGAAGAGATGCGCGCCAATTCGGAACAGATGAAGAGTAAGATCAACACCCTCGATGAAGAGGTCCGCAATTCCGGTGGTGCGGCAGACGACGTTGGGAAACGTATTGTTCATCTAAATGAACAGATCGAAAACCAAGCGACGGCGATCGACGAGTCCTCCTCTTCGATTGAGGAGATGTCCGGCAACATCAGAAGCATCGCCCGGGTCAGCGAAGAAAAGCTCAAGATGGCAGAGGAGCTCGAAAAAACGAGCGAGCAGGGTGAGCGGGATATGGAGAGTACCCGGGGACTCATGAAAAAGGTTGCCGAGTCCGCCGATATCATGATGAACATGATCGGCATGATCGATGACATCGCCGCCAAAACGAATTTACTAGCGATGAACGCGGCGATTGAGGCCGCTCACGCCGGAGATGCCGGTCGCGGATTCGCCGTAGTCGCCGAAGAGATTCGCAAACTGGCCGAGTCCAGCTCCAGTTCGGCAAAGGAGATCAGCAATTCGTTGAAGGAGGCGATTGTAAAAATCGGAACGGCCGACCAGACGACCGAGAGGACCGGCAAGGTCTTTGAAGAGATGCTGCGGATGGTGCGGGATGTTTCTCAGAGTATGAGTGAAATGCAGCACTCCACCACCGAGCTTTCCGAAGGGAGCAATCAGATTGTTGAGGCACTGTCCTCGCTGTTGGAGATTACCCAAGACGTAAAAAGTTCCTCCGGTGACATGAACGATCGTGTCCAGGCGATCACGAAATCGATGGAGACAGTACGGAATATCTCCGCCGAAACTACAGCGGGAATGTCGGAGATGGCCCAGGGAATCCAGGAAGTTGCGGTAGCGGCCCAGGCCGTATCGGATGCCGGAATGGCGAATTCGGAAAGTGCCGAGAAGCTCGAGCGTCTTATCTCCCAATTTACCGTACAGGCCGACGAGTTGCGTGATAGCACCGAATAATACTGCGACTGTCTCCACTATGACCTCCAATATGACGAGGGTGAACCACGACAGCGAAAACCGGGAAATCGAAATCGATCACAGAACGAATTCACGTCGCGTCATTACGATGTGAGTATCTCACGGAAGCCTTCTCGGCTCGGGAACTCACCGGATAGTCGTTCCTTCGGAGTGATACGGCCTGGAAGGTCTGCGTCCATATTCATAACAACTATTGATAATGGAAACAAACACGCACCCGGTTATTGACGAATAATATCATATACGATATATTTGTCTTATGGCCGTTGTTATTCGACTATATGAGAAAGAGAATGGAGATTGTCCTGTTCTTGATTTCATTTTGAAGCTAAACCCCAAGCAACAGGCTAAGGTGTATCGAGAAATTGATCTACTCCAAGAGTTTGGAAATGCTCTTCGCTTTCCTCATGTACGGAAAATTTCTGGGAAAAAGTATTCCGAGTTATGGGAACTACGAATTAAGTTTGCATCAGATAGCTTTCGGATTTTTTATTTTGGTTTTCAAGAGAACGAATATATCCTACTTCATGGATTTACCAAAAAGAAGGAAAAGACACCAACAAAGGAGCTGAAAATTGCTTTATCAAGGATGGGAGATTTCTTAAGGAGGTATCGGAAATGAATTGGGAGAAGGCAAAAGAGACAATAAGGAAGAACCCATATGTTTTGAAAGAATTGAAAGAAAATGAAGCTGAGTATGAAATAATACGTGATATCATCAGAGTAAGAAAAGAAAAAAATTTAACACAAAAAGAGTTAGCTGAAATTGTCGGAACAAAACAGGCTAATATTTCCAGATTGGAAAGCGGTAGTTATAATCCATCTCTTGAGTTTCTAAAGAAAATTGCCATAGCTATGGGGAAACGACTTGAAATTAGGATCGTTTAGGTCCACAGGAAGTAAATTGGCTCCCGTTGGGTGCATCTTCGGGTAACCGCGGGACAATCTTTCCGTACCCACCGGCCGACGGTACCGGGAACTCAGCGCTTCCGGTATTTCCGGTAGAGTTCCTCGTAGTAGAGGGCGTTGTCCACCGGGGTGTTCGGGGGGATGTGGTTGCCTACCGCCAGGAAGAAGCCGGGACACTGCTTGCCGATATCCATGCAACGCTTCACCTCGGCCTCGATCTCGGCCTTGTCGCCGAAGAGCAGGGCCCTCGTGTCTACGTTGCCGATGAAGGCGATCCGTCGGCCGTACCGCTCCGCGATGTGCTCCATGTCGACGTAGGGCTCCATGATGAGACCATGTACGCCTGCGTCCACGATGTCGTCGATGAAGCAGGTGTAATCGCCGTCGGAGTTGAACACCAGACGTTTGCCGGCGTCCAGGATCGGCTCGAAGATGCGGCGGTAGTTCGGGAAGACGTAGCGCCGGTACCAGTCGGGATGGAAGTAGGGACCCGAGGTCATCACGTGATCGTCATGCATCAGGATCACCGGGATATCGGACTCGGCCAGCACCTCGGTGTACTGCCTGATCCAGGAGGCGTACCGGTCCGCCAGGCGGCCGAATCCTTCCGGATCGGTACCCGCGGCCATGAACATCATCTCGAACCCGAACAGGGCGATGAATCCGGAGATCAGGGTCACATATACGCCGCCGGTATTGACGCACTCCGGCGCAAACTCGAGCATCTCCCGGTACGCCTGCCGCACGTCTCTGTCGACGGCGCCCCGGTCGATGGGTCCGAAGCGCTCCCACGGGTCGAAGGCCAGCACCTCTTCGGGCGTTTCGAAGGGGCACGACCGTTCGGTGGTGAAATCTACGCCACCGGCGGCGTACACCGCGTGTCCAAGCCTCGTCTGCAGGTCTCCGAAGATCGAGGCGCCTACCGACGTCCGGTGAAAGAACCCGTAATCCCATGCCTTGATGAACGCCGCGGAGGCGGCACGTTGCGTCTCCTTATCGGTTTCGGGGGTAATCTCCGTGCCTATCACCTGGTTTACCAACTCCCAGTGGTTGTGGGCCGAGTATTCGGTTCGCGGAATCGTGTCCGGCATCTCCAGCCGCAGCGCGGCCATCCCGTCTTCGAGCGACATATGTGCGTTCCTCCTGCTTTCGATAACTGCAATCCGGGAAAATGATACGCCGATCCGGCTGGCAGCGGAATTGATAACCGATGGAAAAACATGTACGTTTGTGCGGTGAAAGAGCAATTTCCGGATTTGGGCGACCTGTCGATCTCCATATTCATGGTAGGGAACCGGCGG
>CAZAKE010000182.1:0-9386 GCA_964485495.1 uncultured Spirochaetales bacterium | reverse complement strand
ACGGTTGTTGATGAACCTACTATTGATGGCAAACGGGTATCCGCCTGCGGTAATTAGGTGCCCCACACACGGGAGATCGGGGGAGATCTGGCTGTGCGGCCGTAATGCCGCTGGGAGCGGCCATCGGCAGTGGTGGGGGGCTCCAGACGCACGCCTTGGTGGCGTTGATCGTCCGCGACAGCTCCGTGCCCGTGGGGATTACCCGCATGAGTGCGAGCAGCCGCACGACTGTCGGGAGATACGGGACCCACGGCGTGGCCACCAACTGGCAGTTCGACGTCTGTGACGACCGGTCGATGACCGAGGTTTGCGTCGCGCTGCGCCGGTAGGGCCTGGACCCGGTGTTCAAGTACTGGGACGCGGTGTACCGTGCCTGATGTCCCACGCGTGCCCCCCCGTTGACAGGCCGGTCCGGATCTTTGCGGGCGTCCACAATGCCTATTCAGAGGTCGCGCGTCCGGGCGTACTGGTGGGCCACGCCGGCAAAGGCCCGGCCCATCGCCTGCCAGTCCGTGTGCAGCGGCTGGCGCTGGAGTCCCTCGGCCCAGCGCGCGTTGAGTTCCCAGACCAGGCTGTCGACGCCGTAGGTATCCACGATCCCTTCGCCGAAAGTGCCGGCGTTGTGGAAGGACGCAGCGGCGTGACCTTCCCGGAACCACGTCTGTGTGCGGAGGAGGCGCTCGAGGTGCACCATACGCGCGGCATAGGCTTCACCGTGTTCGCGCGGGTGGGCCATATGGAGCTTGCCGTCGTCGTCGTTGTGGATGCATATGGCCAGACAGGGGAGGTCTCCCTGACGCCGCCGGCTGTCGAACCAGCTTTGCAGGCAGGCATTTTCCGGAGCCAGCACCGGGTCATGGGGTGTGTCGCGGCTCCATCCCCGATTCAGGTCGATCCCAGTTACGGTGAAGCGTGTCATGCCTCGGTGCACGCCGTCGGTGTTGGCCATCGGCATCAGGGAGAAACGCATGTCAGCCAGGATATCGCGGGCGACCGCACCGGGCGAGAGCAGGAATTCGACGAGTCCCTCGATGAGCCAGCTGCCGCCCGTTTCCCACGGATGGGCCCTGGCACGGAGGAACACGTGGTGGCTGGCGGCCGGGTTGCCGACTTCGAGGACCTCGAGCGGGCGTCCCTCCACGGTGGCCCCGATGGGGTAGCAGCGGGCGTTCGGAGTGGCGGCGGAGCGCTGCAGCAAGGCCAGCAGCCTCGAGGGGGGGTAGGGGACGATGTGCGCAAAGCGGATCCTCGGCGTGCGGAGTTCCAGGTCATACTCCACCTCGAAGCCGGGGGTCTCCGAGCGCCGACCGGCAAGTCCCTGCCAGGATCCGCCGTCGGCGCACACCACGGCGGTCACCGGCTCGTGCCGCATGGCGGCGTTCAGATGGCCGTTCCAGCAGTTGTTCAGTGTTGCCAGCCGGACCGTGACCTTGCTGCCAAGGGCTCCGGGGGGCACTACGATCGCGACATCCCACTGGGTGAACTGTCGATTCGGGCTGAAGCGGGCGTGGTCGGGGATGGGGAACAGATCAATAAGACTGTCCCCGGACTGTTCCCAGCGCAGGGGCGTAGCGCCTTCGTGATAGGTATCGACGAAGAAATGGTGCATAGGACGGCTCCTTTTCGATGCGCAGACCGTGACGCAACTTTAATGAATGGTAGGAAAATGAATCGGGGGGCGCAAGACCAAAACTATAAAAATCGGCAAAATGGCTCAATTTGGAAAATATAGCCGGTGATAGGGAGCATTATACACACAACACCCCTACATGGCCGGAGTGAAAAGAGCCTGCGATGATCGGTAACATAAAGCCGATGACGGTGGAGAATGCCGAGTAGAGACGGTGAAGATCCGCGTAGCTACGAAACGTTTTTACTCATCTAGCTAAAAGTAGCTTTTTTCAGTGGAGTCATGTATGATATATCCGCATTGATACTCCATATTTCCTCCTGAGATTCGTTTACAGTGCAGGATTCTACAACTATGACTGAAGGCATTGAAAATAGCAGAACCAAGACACAGACCAGGGCATTCGGCAGCCCTTCGAGATATTACCAGGGGCGGGGTGAACTAAAGAATATCGGAGTGTATATCACCCGGCTTGGTGAAAAGGCCGCGGTGATTATTGATGGGTTCCTTTTTGAGTCTTTGTCCGCAGATATAACCTCATCCATCGATGAGGGAGTGGAGGTCGATTTCTTCCGTTTTGGTGGGGAGTGTTCGGAGAAGGAAATCGATGGCTTCAGTGATTTTGTTCACCGGAAGAGAGCGAATGTGGTCATAGGCATCGGCGGTGGTAAAACCATTGATGTGGCGAAAGCGGCGGCTTTCAAGAATGATGCAAAATTAATCGTCTGTCCGAGTGCTGCGTCGACAGATTCCGCTACCAGCTCGTTGTCGGTAGTGTATACGGACGAAGGTGTTCACAGTCATTGCCGTTACTACAAGACAAATCCGGATATTGTCTTGGTTGATACCGACATCATACGAAAGGCGCCGGTGAGATTGCTTGTGTCGGGCATGGGAGATGCAATTGCAACCTACTACGAAGCGATGTCCAATGTACGCAGTGATTCCGCAAATTATATCGGTACTGGGTATCGCCGAACCAGAATGTCCATTGCCGTTGCAGAACTATGTCTGGAGCTGATCAGAGAAAATGGCCGTCATGCAGTACGAGAAGCCGAGAATGGTATTTGCACGGATATTCTGGAGGATGTCATTGAAGCAAACATTCTGCTCAGCGGATTGGGATTCGAGAATACCGGCTGTTCTGTAGCCCACGCAATCGCTTCCGGCCTGTCCGTAATCAAAGATGCAGACAGCTATCTACATGGGGAAAAGGTGGCCTTTGGTACCCTGGTACAGCTCTTTGCAGAAGGATACTCTTTTGTTGAACGAGAAGAGCTGTGTCGGCTATTGGTTGATCTTGGATTGCCTGTGACGTTGGGCGATCTACATGTCGGGAAGGATGAAACGACCATTCGTGCAATTGCCGAAAAGAGCATCCTTGACTTCGGTCCCGTATCAAAACTGATGGATGTTGAAGATTTGTGTCAGTGTATCATCTCAGCAAGCGTGTATGGTGAAATGTTCACCGCTGAATAATCAAGGCTTGTCTTTAGAGAGAACGGAACTCACCGCAATTTCGTCTGAGGCAGAAAAACATTTTTAATGACAATCTAACAACGCACATCACTTAACACTGTGATGGCCGAACACCTCGACTTCCGGCGGCGCGCCGTACAGTTGAACCTCCGGCGGAAAATACATATATTTCTATAGAAGATGACACGCGTAAAGATAACCGATGTGGCAAAGGCGGCGGGCGTCTCACCCGCTACGGTGAGTTATGTGCTGAGCGGGAAGCGGCCAATCAGCGAGGCGACAAAGCTCCGCGTACGCAAGACCATAGAGAAACTCGGTTACCGGCCTAACCAGGACGCCCGTGCGCTCAAATCCAGCACGTACAAGACCATCGGCGTCCTCGCCATGGATTTCAGCGAGGTATCGGTTTCCGAAATAATATTGAGCATAGAACAGGTTGCCTGCCGGAATGAGTACCACATTTACTTCGTTTCCGGCATGGAGTTCGACTACGACGTGAAGGATGCGCTGGCTTTCCTCCTGAGAAGAAGTCTTGACGGCGTGATCATACTCTTCGGCATTACCTCGGATCAGCCGGTCGGTTCGATCGGCGATGTGGATATACCACTCGCCAGCATCAACCGTCCGATAAGCGAGGAACACCCCTGCATCCTTCCGGACAACTATGACGGTGGCTATCGGGCAGCGGCACACCTCGTCGGCGCCGGTTGCACCCGCATAGGACTCATATCCGGTCCCGATGTACGGTTCTCGAGCCGGGAACGAGTCCGCGGTTTCACCGAAGGTTTGAAAGACTCAGGCCGCCGTCTCTACAAAAAGCTCACGTACACCGGCGATTTTAACTTCGACTCGGGCGGCGAAGGGCTTGTGCGGCTTCTTGACCTGAATCCCGACATGGACGGCCTTTTCTGCGCAAACGACATGATGGCTGCCGGGGCCGTCACCGAGGCGGGGAAACTTGGTGTGCCGGTTCCGGACCGCCTCAAGATCATCGGCTTCGACAATCGTGACTTCTCCGGGCTCTGGCCGGTACCGTTCTCAACCTTTACGGCCCCGTTCAAAGAAATGGGCAGAGCCGGGGTAAACATCCTGCTTTCTATGATACGTGAGGATACGTACGAACCGGGCATTAGCTACATAAAAAACGCACTCGTACCGAGACGTTCCACCGAACACTGATTGACGGATGCCTACGGCCCGTACGACGGATATCGACTACCGTTTGATCCCGCTCAGCTGTATCCCTTCCACGAAGTACTTCTGCAGAAAAACAAATATGATGATGATGGGCATGATGATGATCGTTGCTATCGCCATGAACCAGTGCATTTGTGGCATAGACGAGAATTGCTCCGAATAGGCGTCGCGGAACATGTTCAGGCCAACGTTGAGCGTGTACATGTCGGGGTCATTCAAATAGATCAGCGGCTGTACGAAGCTGTTCCACTTGCCGATGAACTCGAATATCATGACAACGCCGATGGCCGGCTTGCTCAGCGGTAGAATAATCCTCCGGAAACGTTGAAAAACGCTGCAGCCGTCGATCTTTCCGGAATCCTCGAGCTCAAGAGGAATGGTCCGGAAGAACTGCCTGAGTAGAAAAATCCTCGCAAGACCCCGACCGAGCCAGCTGGGAAGGATGAGCGGAAGGTAGGTCCCCACCGCGCCGATTTTCCACCAGATGATGTACGTGGGAATGAACAACGCTTCGTTCGGCAGCATCATGGAGGCGAGTACCAGGCCGAAAAACAGCTTGCGAGCAGGGAACTTGAGCCGAGAAAACGCGTACGCGGCGCACGAGCAGGAGAACACCGAACCGGCAAGCGACGCGAAGGTAATGAACAGCGTATTGAACAGATAGCGCGTGAAGGGAAACGCCGTCCAGGCCTGAATATAATTGCCGAAATGCGGCTGTTTCGGAAACCACTGGAACGGCCTGATGTACAGCTCGTTCATGGGTTTGAGCGATGTTCCGATCATGAGCACGAGCGGCAGGGCGAACAGACATGCCCCGCCGATGGCAAACACATAGACAAAGGAACGACGAATGATGTAGGAGACTATCCGTTTCGTCGACCAGCGCTGCGTGTGTCCGCGGAGCATGCCTACGAAGTTTTCTTCGAGCACGTGCGTTATCCTTCGTAATATACTTTACGTCCCAGGACATAGAAGTTAATCGCTGTAACGGTTATAATAATGCCGAAGAGTATCCACGCCAGCGCGCATGCGTATCCCATTCGGCCCTCCTGAAAAGCCCGGTTGTACAGATACAGCGAGTAGAAAAGCCCGGCATTCATCGGTCCGCCGACATCGATGTACCCTGTTCCGAATATCACCAGCGGCATAGTTAATATCTGGAATGCCTTGATGAAACCGATAACGAAAACGTAAAAGAGACTTGGCGAGATCATCGGCAAGGTGATGTTGAAGAGTCGATGCCGGGCCTTCGCGCCGTCGATGATAGCCGACTCGTACAGGCTCCTATCCACCCCCTTCAGGCCCGCAAGGATGATGATCATGGACGCGCCGAGAGTCCAAGTGTTCATGATGACGAACGAAGGCATGATCCATTCCGGCGACGCAAGCCATCCGACCGGTTGTTCTATGCCGAGAACATCCAGGAGAAAGACGTTCATGGGGCCGTTCTGCGGCTCGAAAATGTACATCCACATGAAAGCAACCGCCACGCCTGTCACGACGGAGGGCAAATAGTACATCGAACGGAGCATCGTCACTCCGACTAGTTTGCGCGCCAGGAGCGATGCGATCAAAAACGAAACCGCGATCTGCACCGGTACAGCTGTAAACACGAAGTAGAACGTTACCGATAGCGACTGCCGAAACAGCAAATCCTTGCTCAGTATCCACTTATAGTTGTGTAACCCGACGGCCTTGAGGGGCCCGTAGCCTGGCCACCGGTAGAGGCTCATGATCGCCGAGACGATGAACGGTCCGATGGTGAGCAGCAAAAAGCCCATCAGCCACGGGAAGCTGAAGATATACCCCCACAGCGCATCTTTCCGGTTTAGCCTATCCCTTCCGAGGAAAAACACGTACAGGCGCTCGGTAAAACGCGTGTTACCGGTCAGTCGAAGTTGAGAATGCCGCCCCGCGGAAGCCATTACTATGCACCTCTTTCAGGTATGCCGAACAAACTCGTGCAGTGCTCGCGGAGCACTACACAAGCCGAATTATTGCAGCCTTGATAGATTATCGAGTAGCCCAGAACTCGTCGAGCCGCGCCTGAGCATCCTTCTTGTACTGCTCCAACGCTTGCTCCGGGGTCCCTTTCTGGAACCGCACGGTGTCTCTTAGCTTGTTCAGATCACCAGCAGGTATTCCATTAGGCCGTCGATCCATGATCGTTGTCTGGTCGAGGAAGACCTTAACCCACGGATTCTTCTTTTCGAACGCGACCCACGTGGGATCCTCTTTCGCGCTCTTCGTCACCGGAAGGTAGCTCGCTTCCGCGCACCATCGAGCATGAACCGGGCCGCTGTAGAACCATCTGATAAAGGCAAGCCCGGCCTCTTCCTGTACCGCGTCCTTCTTGAACAGCGCAAGCGCCTTCTCATACCAGTACGTTGCTGTTATCCCCGTCTCATCGTTCGCAGGAAACGGTGCAACGCCGATTTCGTCGGGGTTATAGTTGCCGTACGGTTCGAGATAGCGGGGCATTGCCCACGGACCGGTGATTTCGAACGGTATGTCGCCGTTTCCGAAACCCTGGTCACCGACGTCGTTCGCCGTGATCGTGTCTTCCCACAAGATCCGATGCATCCAGTTGAGGGTTTTGAGCATTGCTGCTTCATGCTTAGGATCCGAGCAGACAAGATTCGTTCGTAGGTCGTCGCTGAATAGCTTTCCGCCGTATTCCCAGAATACTGAGGACACCATGGCGGTCGCCCACCGGGGATCCCATCCGTACTTACCGGCCTTTACGTCGGTGAATGCCTGTGCATCGGCGATGAATTCATTCCAGGTGTACTCCCCTATCTCGGACGGCGGGAACGGAATGCCCTTCTCCTCCAGCATGTTCTTGTTGTAGTACACAGCGAGGTTAGAGTTCTCAAACGGCAGCGATATATCCTGATCAATGTATTGCATCTTCTCCCTCAGACCCGGAAGAAGATCATCGCGATCGACCACGTCGTCGTACACTCTGTCCATGTCGATAAGCTGCCCTGCATCGTAATACTTCTCGCCGGCACCGGAGATCCACGCTATCTCCGGCGGTGCCCCGGCGGCGAGCGCGGCCGCGATCTTCTCGTTTCTCTTGCCGCCCATGTACACCAGGGTCAAGTAAATCTTCCCGTCCTGCTCCTCGTTGAACTCGTCAACGAGCTTCTGAAGCACGGTTCCCTGCGCACCGTCAGGCGCCCATTCTTCCCAGAACTCGATTTCCACCGGACCTGCCGCGGCCGCCTTTTCTCCTTCTCCCGTTGCAAAAACCACTCCGGCCAATGCAAGCGCCAAGATCGCCGAGATGAGTAATCGTCGTGTTACTTTCATAAACTCGCTCCTTTCTTCATTGTACTGCGTTGAATCGTTTCAACTGTAGGGTATTTTAAACTATGCAAAATCTGGTTGTCAACCAGAATCTCGTTCAATATCTATTAAAAATATGTTAATGCGTACGGTAAAAATCATGAAGAATATGGTACGCCCGTTTCTTTCTCGTCCTGTCTTCCGACAGGAGTCCGACGCCTGTCCCGCTTTATCAACTCGATCAGCCGGTTTCCACATCTGCATATGTCTCTTTCCAATCAAACACACCACCCTTGAAGAATATCGGCTTCCGCTCAGCCGTTATTCGCAGCCCTTTACGCCTATTTCCTTGAAACCGATGCGTTCATGGAGAGATTGCCGCCCATATCCGAGCCGTACGTCGTACAGTTTCGGATTCACGGGCGCCCACAGCTCCGGGACAGCTTCGATTTCCACAGAGACGCGGCCGCACGGGACAACAGCGACTCGTGCATTGCGAGGCGGTCTTCGAATTCAGTAATGCAACCTCATTGCGTATGTTGAGGGAGTAGTAGAGCGGCTTGTCGTTCACGCAATACTATCTGTGTTTTGCGCACGAGTGGCGCCACGTTGCACCCATCGTCAGTCCATAGTATGATGAAAAGGTTGAAACGTTTCACCTATTTATTATGTCTGGAGGGGTAGCACAATGCAAGCCGTATTTCTCGGAACCGGCGCTGCCGAGGGCGTTCCTGCGGCATACTGCCGATGTAGCGACTGTCAGGGGGTTAGAAAACGTGCGGGAAGAGAAGTCAAAACCCGTTCCTCGCTCCGCCTCGAACAGTTCTACCAGATCGATGTTTCGCCGGACCTGTATTGGCAGATGCTCAGACTAAACATGGATATGTACGATGTGGAACACGTTCTCATCACCCACACACATCAGGATCATTGTGCGCTCAGTCAGCTCACCGATAAAACAATGGCCAGGGAAACGAACGGCAAACCGCTTCGTATATATATGAGCAAACCGGCTCTTAAATATGTGAAAGTACTGCTCGACTCAGAGGAGTACCCTCTCATGTTGAGGGACAAACGTACGAAACTGTTCGACATTATCCCTCTGGAATACTTCGGAAAATACCAGGTCGGCGAGCTTATCGTTGAGACAATCAAAGGCAATCATACCACCACGGTAGGCGGGGAGTACTCGATCAACTACCTGCTGACCACGCCCGTAGGACGTAAGCTACTCTACGCACTGGACACGGGATACTACAAAGAAGAGACGTGGGAATACCTGCGCGGCCGACACGTCGACGTACTCATCATGGACTGCACTTTCGCCGGAAGGACGGACCGGGGAGAATATGCCGACGGACATCTCGCACTGGACAGCTTTCTCAGAATGCTCGAACGAATGGAGAAGATAGGCTTCATCAGTTCAAAGACCGAAATGTACGCTACCCACTTCAATCCGCATCAGGGATTGACGCATGACGGTATACGAGAGGCATTCGGGAAAACGGCCTTTCGCGTTGTTACAGCCTATGACGGGTTGCAGGTGCAAGTGTGAGCGGCGCCGAGAAAGCCGCTCGTAGAATATCGCTTACGTTGATTTGATCATACGCGTTTATTCCCGGCGGCATACTGTATACTTTTGCACCCAAACGTCCTGCGCATATAGCTGCTGAAAATCCTGCAGGTCCAGCTCCAGCAACTACTACATCGTAAACTCCATCCAATGGTATATCTTAGCCGCTGCTAAGTAAAAACATTGACGTGGCCTTGGAAGCGCAATAAAATGAAT
>CAZAKE010000181.1:0-9533 GCA_964485495.1 uncultured Spirochaetales bacterium | reverse complement strand
TTGGAATATGAAACCGTTATTATTGGCATTCCATCCAATCCCACCGAAGATGGAGATTCCTTACGGAACGGTACTCTTCCTCATCTATCCGGATGTCCTGTTTGATGAGGTGAAATGGCTGGCAGGGCATAGACATGGAAGAGTCGTCATTACCGACGAGAAGTCACGGACTGTGTTTCAAAAGAACGCCATGTTTGATGAGCACGATAATATCGATGGGTACGGATCTGATACTACCGCCACGGAATCAGGAATGACCGACCTTTCTCAGAGGATGATCGAGTGGTCGGTTCGTTCGGATGTTACCGACTGGGTGTATACCTGGCATTTCCCGGAGTCCACCAGCTTGAGCCAGGTGAAGGTTTTGGAGAGAAGATTCCTGTTGGTCATGATCCTCTGCGGGTTTTTCTCCATGGGGATCATCTTTGTCATGATGAACGTGAACTACAAACCATTGGTTACTCTGAAACGCACCTTGGAGGAGGAACTCCATAGGGAGATCGGCCGTTCGAGGGGTTTGGAGGGTCTCAATACCCTGATACATGATCTCCTGGACAAGAACACGACTCTCGAAGAGATGGTACGGAATTCGACGATTCTATTCAAGGAAAAGCTGCTGCGAGGAATCATCACCGGGGAGTATGACGACTGGGAGGTAGACAGGATCAGTGCCTTAATCGGATTTCGCCTTGTGTACGAGACCTACCGTGTGGCCGTCGTCGCCCCACATTCGACGGATGGCACACTCCCCGAGTGGCTCGCCAAGGCGATCGAATACGTAAACGGCCGGCTGGCGGAAAAGGTTTCTCAACATGCGGACGGTATAGGCGATACTGATGCCGGTGAACGTCACGGAGAGGCACCACAAGGTGAGTTGATTGACGCGATCGACCGTAGTAGGGTCCGTGGGTGTCTCTCCTATAGCCGCTACGTGGTGCTGATACTCGGATACGAGAGCAACCATGATGAAGGCGCCCTCAAGGAATTACTGCTGGAGATCACTCACGCCACCCGCACTCCACTCATCTGTGGGCTGGGTAACGAATATACGGTGCGAAGAGAGATCTCCGCATCCTGTCGGGAGGCTATCGTCACGGTCGAGGAGAACATACATGATAGCGCCAAGCCCCTGCTACGGTATTCGGACCTTCCCGATGCGATACAATGGTCCATTCCGTCTCGGAAGGAGTTGCTCGAGAAATTGAAGGGTGACATCTTGTCCGGCAATGTCTCCGAGTGGAATACCTGTATGATGCAGGCACGAGACGATATTAAAAAACGCAGTCATCTGCTGCCGGTGATTAGGCATTTCCTTCTTAATCTATTCGAGTATGCTGAAACACTCATTCCCGGACTGCGGAGCAGTTTTTCTGATCTGCCGGAAACGGTCGAACTGTTAGAGATGACTACAGAGGAACAGATCCTCGGTGCCATCGACACCTTACGTCGGCGAGTGTCCGCGCTCCTGTCCGAACGTCGCGATGACGCGGTTGTTGAACGTGTAACCAACTACATTAATGAACGGTACGCGGATCCGAACCTATCGGTGGAGGAGATCGCGGAGGAGCTCGATCTCAGTTACAGTTATCTGAGCCGCTTTTTCAAGGCGAAGACCGGCGTAGGGCTGAGTGAATATCTGATTCGGTTCCGGATCGGTAAGTTCAAGTCTCTTGTTTCCATGAGTGACGAGCCGATCCCTTCTCTCATTTCTAAGATAGGATATCGTGGTAGTTATCAGTTCGGGCGTGTATTCAAGAAGCACGAAGGCCTCCCGCCTTCGGAGTACCGCAAAATCTATGCGAATCGAAATTAACTAATAGGCATATAGAAAAACCATACATATTGCTACGTAGCAGATATGTAACTCCGTATAAAGTATGGTTTTTCGTATGTGCATGACATCCAACCATCTAGTTTTTCAAGGTATCCTAATGGAATAACTCGATAATCAGCAAACCGTGTGCATTGTTGCAGAATTAGAGTATGCCGCCAACAACCTTTCTATGACTGTTCTTCTTATTAGACAATCGTATAGCGATACTTCAACATTACAGACAAAAAAAGTCTCGTTCTGCAAAAGGTGTTTATTGCGTGATCGGGAATCCCGTGAGAACATGGTACGATCAAGAGTCGTTACACTCGATGCACTCGATTTTTGATTAACTACTTGCCACTGTTTGGAATAAAGGAGTCGGTAATTGTCGTGAGTAGTCCCATGCCTGCGGAGGCGTCGTTAAAACCGGAGAGGGCAGGGTTCCTCCCGTTTTCGAAGGACGCAAGACGGAAGATACGGAAGCATCGGGAGTTGTACCTGGTGATTCTGATCCCGATGGTGTATACCATCATCTTTCATTATTTGCCGATGTACGGGATCCAGATCGGATTCAGAGATTTCAATCCAATCGGCGGAATCACCGGTAGTCCCTTTGTCGGCTTGAAGCACTTCAAGCTGTTCTTCCGTTCACCCCAGTTCCTACGGTTGATCTCAAACACGCTGGGAATCAGTGTATATCAGATTTTGGCGGGGTTTCCTGTTCCGATCATCCTCGGAATTGCGTTGAATGAGGTCAGGCATACCTGGTTCAAGAAGACCGTACAGATGGCCACCTATGCACCGCACTTCATCTCCATTGTGGTCATGGTCGGTATGATCCTCATGTTCCTCTCCCCCTCCACCGGTTTGGTCAACAGGTTTCTGAATACACTCGGACTCGAAAGCATCAACTTCATGGGGAATCCGCGGTACTTCAAGACGGTATACGTGCTGACCGGAATATGGCAGAACGCCGGATACGGAACGATCATCTATCTCGCCGCGCTCTCCTCGATAGACCCACAGTTGCAGGAGGCGGCGACTATTGACGGTGCTACGCGACTGCAGAAGATCCGGTATATTAATTTTCCGGGTATTTTACCTACCGCCACAATCCTTTTGATCATGCGGATGGGGCGGGTCATGAATGTCGGGTTCCAGAAGGTCTATCTGATGCAGAATCCGTTGAACATGCCCTCCTCGGATATCATCGCCACGTACGTGTACAGAATTGGATTGCTCTCTGCGCAGTTCAGCTTTGCCACGGCAGTCGGGTTCTTCAATTCGGTCATCAACTTGATACTGATCATACTCGTGAATAAATTGGCGCGCCGCATTGGGGAGACGAGTCTATGGTAGCAGCGGAAACGAAGAAACTCTACAATACTCCGAAAAACACGTCTCCTATAAAAGAGACTTTTTCTGATCGCGTCTTCAACGTCGTCAACTACTCCTTCCTTACCATCGTCCTAATGGTCGTCCTCTATCCGCTTATTTATATCGTGAGTGCCTCCTTGAGTGCACCGGAGGCGATCGTTTCGGGCAGGGTGTGGTTATGGCCGGTGGATTTCTCGCTGGAAGGATACGTACGGGTATTCAACTCGAGCCAGATCTGGGTGGGATACAAGAACTCCCTCATCTATACCATCCTGGGTACCTCCATCAACATCGTGGTTACGATCATGGCGGCGTATCCTCTGTCCAGGAAAGACTTCTACGGCAAGGGTCTGATCACCTTCATTTTTACGTTTACCATGCTGTTTCACGGAGGGCTCATTCCTCGATATCTGGTGATCAAAAATTTGGGCATGCTGGATACCCGTTGGGCCATGGTTATTCCGCAGGCCATGGCGGTGTGGAACGTGATCATAATGCGGACCTATTTCAAGTCGAATATCCCTGAAGAGTTGAACGAGGCGGCGGAGCTGGACGGCTGCCGGGATACGCTCTTCATCGTGAAGGTGGTATTGCCGCTCTCCGGTCCGATTGTCGCCGTCATGGTGCTCTTTTATGCAGTAACCCACTGGAACTCTTACTTTGACGCCCTGATTTTCCTGCGAAAGGCGAACCTCTATCCCCTGCAAATCATCTTACGGAACATCCTGGTCTTGAATGAGATGGACCCGGAGATGTTCGAGGATCAGGAGACGCAACAGCTCCTACAGAACATGAAAGACTTGATGAAATATTCGGTGATAATCGTAGCCAGCGCGCCGGTTCTGGCGATCTATCCCTTCGTCCAGAAGTACTTCGTACGAGGCATCATGATTGGGGCATTGAAGGGATAACGATACGAAACTCTCCCCCATGCCCCCGGCAGGGAGCATGGGGAAGCCGTCTAAATTTTGTTGTATGGTATAGGCGGTTGATTTATTTTCGGCTACTCGTGGGGAGACTCCCGGGTGTCCGGAGAAACCAAACCAAGGAGGAGTGTATGCAAAAGGCACTACGAATCATCACCGGTGTGCTGCTGGTGGCGGTACTCGTCTCGGCGTTACTCGCCGGAGGACAGCAGGCGGGAGGAGAAACCACTACAGGCGGTACGCCTGAGGACAACTTCAATGCCACCGGATTTCCGATCGTTGACGAGAAGATCACCCTGACAGTATTTGCCGGACAACCACCGTATGTCGAGAACTTCGACACGAACTGGTTCGTGACCATGTACGAAGAACTCACCAACATTCATGTCGATTGGGAAGCGGTCCCAAGGGGCAGCCTGGACGAGAAGAAGAACCTGGTATTCGCCAGCGGCGACTATCCCGATATCTTCTTAGGCGCCAACCTGACACAGGACGAGGACATGCTCTATGGCTCTCAGGGCGTGTTGATCCCTCTGAACGACTTGATCGACAACTACGCCTACAACATCCTGAATGCGTTTGAGGAGCAGCCATGGGCACGGCCGGTCATCACCACCCCGGACGGAAACATCTATTCCATCCCCCAGATCGGAAGGGCGTTTCACACCCTGTATCCTGACAAATTCTGGATCAACGAGGTGTGGCTGCAGAATGTCGGAATGGAAATGCCCAAGACGACCGACGAGCTCTACAAGGTATTGAAGGCCTTCAAGACTCAGGATCCGAACGGGAACGGCAAGGCCGACGAATATCCTCTTACCACTCAGAGGGACGAGTCTCACCTGAACTTCATCATGAACGCGTTCATCCTCACCGATCCGAGTCATTATCTCGTGGTAAACGACGGCAAGGTCGATCTTGTTGCGGATAAACCCGAGTACAGAGACGGAATCAGGTATTTACATATGCTGTACGAGGAAGGCCTGCTGGATGTAGAAGCATTCACGCGCGACAACGATCAGCTGCGGCAGATCGCACAGAACGCCGAAGGCTCGATGGTCGGTGCCTTTCCCTCTCTCACATTCGGAAGTGTGACCGGAATCCGGGGAACCAGTCCCAATGCCGAGGAGTATACCTGGGTGCCGCCGATCAAAGGGCCAGAAGGCGAGCAGTGGGCCGTTTACGAGCCTTTCCAATACAACAACGGCAAGTTCGCTATAACGATGGAGTGTGCGTATCCCGAAGCGGCTATCCGCTGGGTCGATTACGGCTTTACTGAAGAAGGCTGGATCAGGATTAAATTCGGCGAGCCTGGCGTCGACTGGGATACCGCCGACGAAGGCGCCAACGGCACCCGCGGGAAGCCTGCGAAGTATAAGTTCCCAGAAAATCTTCGTAAACAGAGTCAGCTGCAAAACAAGCACATGCGACACGTCTTCCCGGTCTATCAGACCTGGGATATGCACGAATCGTTCACCGCCGAAGGCAAGGAAACCGAGGTAATCCTTATTAAGGCCACCATGGATTATGACGGGTATGAGATGCCCGAGGTATATCCCCCGGTGTATCTCACCAAAGAACAGGTCGGCGAGATCGTACACATCAAGACCGCTCTCATGGACGCCATAGAAGAGAACCGTGCCCGGTTCATCGTCGGTGATCTGGATATCGAGAAAGACTGGGAGCAGTACGTCAAGAGCCTACAGGCTATGGGCCGTGACAGGTATGTCGAGATCTATCAGCAGGCGTACGACGTATTCCGGGAGAATCAGTAATGTAGAATTTAGTGATTCACAAATCTGGTAGTAACATGTAAAATGCACGAGTACGTAACTATCTTCGGGGCTCCGTTTCATCGGCGGAGCCCCGGTTGTTTCATCGCCGGGATTCCGGGTTGCCGTAGCGACACCACGCTATATGGCGCCGGAAGACCACAGCATCAATGTTACGGTAGCAATCTGCCGTAGGAGGCGTCCGCGTGTCCGATAGAAAACCGAACTTTCTCTTTTTCTTCCCCGATCAGCAGCGGCCCGATTGGCTGGGGTTCAACTCCGAACTCGACATACACACCCCCGTTCTCGATAGACTGGCGGAGAGGGGGGTGCGGTTCACCGAGGCGGTGACCCCGAGTCCGCTGTGCGCTCCGGCCAGGGCGTGTCTCGCCTCCGGCAGGAGTTACGAAAACTGCCGGGTGCCTGACAACCATAGCGACTATCCCCTGGATATGCCCACCTACTATCAGGTCTTGCGTGACGCCGGATATCGTGTGGCAGGAGTCGGGAAGTTTGACCTCCACAAGGACACCTCAGATCCGGCCAACCTGGACTGGCACCTGGACGGTTCCCGGCTGCTCGATGAGTGGGGCTTCACCGAGGGTATCGACAACGAGGGCAAGATAGACGGCAGCAGCAGTTACCGTTCCACCGGCGGGCCGCGGGGACCGTACCTGAAATTCCTGGCCGACCGGGGCCTGGCCGATGCCTACGTGCAGGAACACGCGGAGCAGCGTAAGAAACTGGGGGCCTACACTACGGCCCTGCCGGACGACGCCTACTGTGACAACTGGATCGCCGAGAACGGCAAGTCTTTCATCCGGGGGTTCCCTATTGATACTCCCTGGCACCTGGTGGTCAACTTCACCGGCCCTCACGGTCCCATGGACGTCACCGAACGGATGCGGAAGACGGTGGAGGATCGCACCTATCCCCCACCGCTGGAGAACGACACGCATTCACCGGACGATCTCCTCAGGAATCGGCAAAACTACGTCGCCATGATCGAGAACATCGACCGGCTGATGGGAGAGATGATCGAAGAGGTCGAGAAGCGGGGAGAGCTGGATAACACGATCATCATCTACTCCAGCGATCACGGCGAGATGCTCGGGGATTTCGGCCGGTTCGGCAAAAACATTTGGCGGTTTGCCTCGGCCCACATCCCTTTAGTGATCTCCGGCCTCGGCATGACTGAGGGAAAGGAGACAGAGGCGCTGGTGGATCTCACCGACGTCACCGCCACCATCCTGGATTATTCCGGCTGCGGATCCCTACCCGAGATGCACGGCCAATCTCTGCGTCCCGTCCTCGAGGAGAAGTGTGATACCCACCGTGAAGTGGTTGTCTCAGGACTGCAACCATGGATGATGGTCTATGACGGCCGCTACAAGCTGGTCGAGGAGGATGGTCAGGCACCGCGGCTCTTCGATCGGAATGAGGATCCCATGGAGATGAAAGACATCGCCGAGGAGAATCCGGATATCCTAGAGCGTCTTCGTAGGAGGCTCTGAGGAGTGTTGGATATTACAACTAATGGGCGTATATTCTAAGGAGATACTATTTTTGCACTTATCGATACTGGTGCGGATGAATCTGCGTTTCCTACGGCATTTTCTGCCATTCTTGCATTCTTGAAATTGATACAAAATCCGGACAACAGAAGGACATTCGCACCGGAAACGGCGTCACTTCGGCTTATCAGCATTCTACCGAACCTTTCGATTCCTCTATTAGGAGTGAACAGTTTTTTTTTGTCAATACACTCTTCACATTGATTATCCTCAAGGCTGGTTTTCGCTCTATTAGGAGTACCGTTTTTCACCACCTGTACGGCTTCGGCGGGAAATAGCGGGGGCTCTTCAGCAGCCTCTCGAGCAAGACATCCTTCAGCTCCCGCTCGATCTCCGCCGTCTCGGCGCGTCCGGCGAGGTTCTCGTACTCCAGCGGGTCATCATCC
Organism: uncultured Spirochaetales bacterium; assembly: GCA_964485495.1. Lineage (GTDB taxonomy): Bacteria > Spirochaetota > Spirochaetia > CAZAKE01 > CAZAKE01 > CAZAKE01. Next base: position 1,685 of record CAZAKE010000181.1, on the reverse strand, counting down.
ACATTTGTGAGTAGGAACCCGTCGGAGTCATCCGGGTACCGGAGCAGGCTCCCGATGGTCCCATTGGATTGTACGGATCCCCGACGCAGCATCTGATTCCACTCTCGATGAGGATAGTGGATCAGCTTGTATTGTCCCTTCCGGACTCCCTGGATTCCCATATATTCGAAGAAGGCGTACTCTCGTCCGGTCGTCGTCGTTGTGGATCTACCAATAACCGGCACGAGCGAGATGCCGTCAAGCATACTCTTGCCGGGGTCCACTCCGGCATATTCGAGGATCGTCGGAGCCAGGTCTTCGTGCTGAGAGAGGCCGTCGAATTCGATCCGGGAGGACGGGGATGCCGGCGAGTCTGGTTTACCCGGCGGTTTGATGGTGCAGGGCACCTTCAGGATGCTCTCGTAGAGCCAGGCGTTCTTGCGGATGAGCCCGTGGTCGCCGTCGAAGTCGCCGTGATCGCTGGTGAAGATGATGAGGGTGTCGTCGTAGATGCCGAGAGTTTTCAGCCTGTCCAGCAGCCTGCCGCAGTGATGATCGATATGAGAGACGAGGCCGTAGTACGCGGCGCGCATGCGCCGGTATTCGGCATCGTCGATGCCGGCGGCGAAGAAGTAACTCGCCTCGAGTCCGTCGGTCTCCCCTTCCCGCATGGCGGGACCCGGCAGTGAGGCAGGATCGTACATCGATGCGAAGGGTTCCGGTGGGTTCCATGGATGGTGGGGGTCTACATAGGAGCACCAGACGAAGAATGGTGTATCGTCTGAGGCAGCCTGTTCGGTCATATCGATGGCTCGATCGGTGATCCAGGCGGTCTGGTGGGCCGCTTCCGGAACCGGTGAGGTGTATACCGCGTCGATCCTACCGGTGCCGGCCATGGGGATGGGAGGTTTCTGGACATCTTCATGACAGGCTTTCAGGTATGTGTCGCCCAATCCTGGATAGGCTTCTCGAATCCAGTCCACGTACTCACCGTCGGGCACGTCTTCGGTGATGTGGGTCTCGGTGAACCCGTAGTACTCCTTCCGCTCCTGCAGAGTGTTCACGTATCCGCTTTCCTCGGCTTCGAAGTGGGCCTTGCCGGAGAATCCGCAGTGGTAGCCGGCGTCGCCGAGCCAATGAGCCAGACCGCCGATCGATTCATCCAGCTTGTATCCCACGTGCCAGGCGCCGTGGGAGTAGGGGTAGAGACCGGTCAGGATAGACGCACGGGCCGGAGTGCAGATCGGCGACGAACAGGTGTGGTTGGACAGTACCACGCTGTCCTCTGCCAGGGCGTCCAGGTTCGGAGTTTTGATGTGCCGGTTTCCATTGAAGCCGGCGGCGTCGAAGCGTTGTTCATCGGTGGTGATGAGGAGCACGTTGGGTCGGGATGGCATGGAGACCTCCGAGGTTGCAGGATATTGAACCGTTCTTGAAAGAGAGGGAGGACCGGAATACCCGATCCTCCCTAAAAACGCGCGAGAAACCCAGGCGGGCCGGCGGTGCAAGGTTAGCCCAACCTGGATGATACAGATACTGATTGTTACTGCAGATACTGACGCTTGTAGGCCATCTCGTTCATCTCGATGAACCGATCCACGCCGATCTTCTTCACCTCGGCGATGAAGTCGTCGTAGGCCGAGAGGGGCAAGTCACCGGTGACGAACCTGGCGAAGCTTTCATCTACGTAGGTGTCCAGGGCCGTC
>CAZAKE010000180.1:0-9640 GCA_964485495.1 uncultured Spirochaetales bacterium | reverse complement strand
TCGATCCGGATCGAGTACGACGCGTGCATTCTCGCGGCCGGGTCGAGGCCGGTGAAGATTTCGCAGCTCCACCTGGATGACGAGAGAGTATGGGACTCCACCGACGCGCTCTCGCTCCCGTTTATTCCAGAGCGCTTTCTGGTGGTGGGCGGCGGGATCATCGGCCTCGAGATGGCTACCATATACTCCGCCCTCGGGAGCGAGATTACCATCGTCGAGATGATGGATCAAATCATCCCTCCGGCCGACAAGGACCTTATCGATCCCCTGACGGCCAGGATGAAGGCCGACGGCATCACGATCCGTACCGGTGTCCGGGTCGAGGGCCTCTCCGCCGGCGAAGACGGCATCACGGCCCACATCGAGAATGAGGACCACACGTTCGATGCGGTGCTTATCGCGGTGGGGAGGAGAGCGAATAGTGATTCCATCGGGATCGAAAACGCCGGAATCGATGTGGACGAGAGAAAAAACGTTTCGGTCGACGACACGATGCGCACGAACATCGACGGAATCTATGCCGTAGGCGACATCACCGGTCCGCCGCAACTCGCCCACAAGGCCGCACACGAAGGCAAGGTCGCCGCCGAGGTGATTGCCGGTGTAAAATCGGCGTTTATCGCCAGGGCGGTACCCTCGGTCGCGTATACCTATCCGGAGGTCGCATGGACCGGCCTGACGGAATCCCAAGCCAAAGAGCGAAAGATCGGCTACCGAATCGCCAAATTCCCGTGGTCTGCCTGCGGCCGTGCTCTGACCATGGGATACCACAAGGGCCTCACCAAGCTGCTCTTCGACGAGAAGACGGACAGGATCATCGGAGCCGGCATCGTCGGCCCCAATGCCGGAGAACTGATCGCCGAGGCGACGCTCGCCATCGAGATGGGATCCGACGCCGAAGACATCGGCCGAACGATACACCCGCATCCGACTCTCTCGGAGACCATCGGCCTCGGCGCCGAAGTTCGTGCCGGCACCGTGACGGACATCTAAAGCCTGATGGATCGAATCACTGTGCAGACTTGACTTCGGGCAGCCCGGCGGCTATTGTTCATATCGACGTGAAGATTCGCATCAAGATCATACTCATCGTATTGCCGCTCATCATCACACCGCTGTTTTTCACGGCTGTCGTCGCGTCACTGGCCGCCAGAAACGGCATCACCAGGATCGCCACGAATTTCCTCCAATTCAAGACGGAGGTGTTGGGGAACTACATACACGGCCAGTGGAACCTGCTTACCGAAAACGACCTGGCGGAGAGTGAGGAGTTCGTCGAAGTCGCCAAATCCGCGGTGGAGACCTTCGCCGCGAACCTGGTGAAGAATGACACGGAGCTCATCTTTGCAATCGACTCGGAGGGTCGAGTCGTGATGCAGACCGATTCGGTGGAGCCGCGGGCGGACGAACTCACCCGCTTGAAGACGACTATCGAGGATGGCTGGAACCAGGTACAGCTCGAAGGAATCGAACGGGTCGCCCAAATCTCTACGTTCGCCCCATTTGACTGGAACATCTTCGTCACCGAACACCGTGAAGTATTTTATCGCCCGATAACGCAGATCTTCTATATGACCGGAGCCATCCTCATCGCTGCGATGGTATTCTCCCTCATCCTCCTGCTGGCGTTTTCCAGTGTACTCACCCGCCCACTCGAGCAGGTGGTAACGGCGATGCGCGATATCATCGCCACCAGCGATCTCTCCAAGAAGGTCACCCTCACCTACAAGGACGAGACAGGACGACTGGGACACTACTTCAACCTGATGACCGGAGAGCTTGACAAGGCCTACAACCAGATCAAGAGCTACGCCCTCCAGGCGGTGATCGCACAGAAAAAAGAGAAGAAGATCCGCCAGATATTCCAGAAATATGTGCCCAAGGATGTGATCGACCAGTTCTTCGCGAATCCCGAGGCCATGCTTGTCGGCGAGAACAGGGTGGTATCCATCCTCTTTTCCGATATCCGCAGCTTCACCACCATCTCCGAGAGCATGAAGCCCGACGAGTTGGTCGAGTCGCTGAACCGCTATTTTCAGATCATGGTCGATGTTATCATGGACCGACACGGCATCGTCGACAAATTCATCGGAGACGCCATCATGGCAATCTTCGGCGCACCCGCATCCCACTCGGACGATTCCGTCCAATCGGTTCTCGCCGGACTGGAGATGTCGGAAGCACTCACCGACTTCAACGAGTGGCAGCGGTCGAAGGGACGTGCCGAGTTCCGGATCGGCGTGGGCATCAACTATGGTGTCGTCACCGTCGGCAATATCGGTTCTGAAAAGAAGATGGACTACACCGTCATCGGAGACATGGTGAACGTCGCCTCACGCATGGAGGGGCTCACCAAGCTCTATCACGAACCGGTCATCATCACCGAATCTCTCAAACGGAAGATCCAGAACACGCTGCCGTGCCGGCTGCTTGACAGAGTCGTAGTCAAGGGCAAGACGCGGGGAAACCAGATCTTCTCCGTCCGGAAGTCCCTCTCCTCGGCCGAGGAACAGGGATGGAAACTGCACCATCATGGGCTCGAGTTGTTCTACGGACGGAAATTCGACCAAGCCCTCAGGGCCTTTACCAGAGTCCGGGAGCTGATTCCCGAGGACCATGCCAGCAATCTCTTTCTTGCCAAGTGTACGGAGTACGTCAAGGAACCTCCGCCGCCGGACTGGACCGGCGATGTGTACATGCGTGATAAATAGGAATGCTGATGAACCGCGACAGGATTCTGAACGTAACGACTCGACTTCTCCTCCCCTTCTGTCTCATGCTGCTGGTAGCGTTCATCGTCAGGCCGCAGGATTCATCCGACTCACGCAGTATTCCGCACGGTGATACTACCGCGTTGCTTGCCGAGGCGGACAGCGCTCTCTCAGCCGGCAGACTCGAGGAGGTCTACGAGATCCTTCTGGCCGGTCTCGATACCGCGGGAAACGAGGAGTCTGTCGCCATCCTCTGGCGTCTGTCCAAGGCGGCTTTCCTTCGAGCCACTCGGCACAAGGCCCGGTACGAAGCCGGAGAACGGAATCCCGATGGAAGCCGGATCACCAAAGGGGACGTGATCGATAGTTTCGGCCGGGGGGTCCGGTTCGGAACCCGGGCCGTCTCACTCTACGAAACGTACGGCGCAGGCGCGGAGGATGCATATCTCGCCTACTACTGGAGAGGGACCAACATCGGGCAACAGGGAAACGTGCGCGGGCTTCTGGCCTCGTTGTTCGCCATCGACGAGATCCGCTCCGACATGGAGAAAGCCATCGCTCTCGAACCCTCCTTCCCGGACCCGCACTTCGTGCTCTGTCAGATGTACACCCGGGTACCGGGCTGGAGCCGTGAGGCTGCGGTGGAGTACGGCAGGACCGCCTTGGAGTTACACGAGGAGCGGGTGCGCCGGGGTGAGGACGAGTGGGACCCCGAATTCGCCATCATCCTCTCCGGTGCCCTCACGGCCCTGGCCAGGGGTAAGCGCGGCCGGAAGGATGCCCTGCTGTCGGAAGCCGTCGAGCTCCTCATAGAGTGCCGGGAGCACGTCCGGACAGATATCCGTTTGGATGAGGAAACCCGCAGCGCAAGACTTGAGCGGATCCACGCATACCTCGCCGACGCCGGTCGCGAGTGAATATATCAACGAACGTGCGCACCGGCGATCCTGCCGACAACCTCGACCAACAACCGGGTGACATTCTCTGCGTTGCGGCTGAATACCGCCAGGATATCCTCCCAGCTTACCGGCGCCTCGTCCTCCTTCCAGCAGTCGTAATCGGTACTCATGGCGACGGCACCGTATGGGATGCCTGCCTCGTTCGCCAGGATCGCCTCCGGGGCGATGGACATGTTGATGACGTCGGCACCCCACATCCTGAACATCTTCGACTCCGCCTTGGTCGAAAATCGCGGTCCTTCTATCGTCACGACGGTGCCGACAGGATGGTAGCGGAGGTTGAGTCCCTCGGCCGAGTCGATCAACGCACTGCGTAGGCCGGCGTCGAAGGGTTCGGCCATCGGGGTGTGTACCGGTGCATGGGGCTCGAAGGAATCGTGGAAGGTGAGTGGCCTTCTGCGGGTGAAATCGATGAATTGGTCCAGGACGATAAAATCGCCCCTGCCGATCTCCTCACGCAACGATCCGACGGCGGTCGTCGCCAGGATATGAGTGCAGCCTGCATCCTTCAATGCCTGTATGTTTCCACGGTAATTCACCTCGGTAGGGGGAACGGTATGTTCCCGCCCATGCCTGGCCAGCAGTACGATGTCGGTACCGCCGATCTGCCCGGTCTTCAACGCAGAGGTCGGGCTTCCGTACCGCGTGTCTACCACGCGATCGGACGCACCCTTCAAGATATCCGGATCGTCGAGCCCGCTGCCGCCGATGATTCCTATTCGTGTCATTGTCTCCTCCATGTATTCTCTGTTCCGAGTTGTTGTGGGACTCAGTCTACCTGATAGTCTACCTGATTACTGTCGCGATGAGCAACTGAGAAACTGTCTTCCTATGTCGCGGCATAGGAATCGCGCAAAACCGGATTCTCCTTGCCTTGAAAAAAGTCTCCGTTTCTTCTACTGTTCGGAGACTCCAAGGCTCTAAACGAGATCCGACCACATGGCACCGCACCTCGAGCCGGGAGATACACAGGGGAGGAGTACGGTGGAATCGGTACAGAAACTCGCAGAAGCGGCAAAAGAGGCCTCTATTCGGACTGCGGCCCTCGACACCGAGACGAAGAACGATGCCCTGAGAGCTGTCTCCGAAACCCTCAGGGCGGCGGCCGACAGCATCTTCGCCGAAAACCGGAAGGACCTGGACAAAGCCGAAGAAAACGCAGTACCCGCACCGCTGCTGAAACGCCTCAAATTCGACCGATCGAAACTCGACGGCGTATGCGAGGGAATCAACTCGGTGATATCCCTGGACGACCCGGTAGGTACCACGCTGTCGGCCAGGGCATTGGACGAGGGCCTCGAGCTGTATCAGGTCACCTGTCCCATCGGAGTGATCGGCATGGTCTTCGAATCCAGACCCGACGCCCTGGTCCAGATATCCTCCCTGGCACTCAAGAGCGGAAACGCAGTCATCCTGAAGGGCGGCAGCGAGGCTTCCCACACCAACCGAATTCTCGCTTCCATACTCTCGGAAACCTCCGTGTCGGCGGGAATGCCGGCGGGATGGATCTCCCTGGTCGAGAGTCGGGCCGACGTGGCGGCCATGCTTGCATTGGACGACTGCATCGACTTAATGATACCGCGGGGCTCGAACGAGTTCGTCCGGTACATCATGGACAACACGAGGATCCCCGTCCTCGGTCACGCCGACGGCATCTGCCACGTCTACCTCCATGAGGACGCCGACACCGCCATGGCCGTCGACATAACCGTAGATTCCAAGACCCAGTATGTCGCGGTGTGCAACGCGGCAGAGACACTCCTCGTCCACGAGACCGCTGCTTCACGGCTCATCCCGCCGGTGGTTGGCGCATTGAAGGATGCCGGGGTAACGGTGAAGGGATGCACGCGCACCGCCGAATACGCCGATGTGGTGGCTGCCGAAGAGACCGATTGGAGCACTGAATATCTCGACTACGTGATCTCGGTGAAAGTCGTATCGAGTCTCGATGGTGCGATCACACACATAAACACCTACGGCTCCGGCCACACCGATACGATCGTCACCGAGGATGAGGCCGCGGCTCGACGGTTCATGACCCGGGTCGACTCCGCCGGAGTCTTCTGGAATGCCGGCACGAGGTTCGCCGACGGATACCGGTACGGACTCGGGGCCGAGGTCGGAATCAGCACGAATAAGATCCACGCCAGGGGCCCTGTGGGCATGGAGGGGCTCATGATCTACAAGTGGCTCCTCAAGGGCAAGGGGCAGACGGTCGCGATGTACTCGGGTGACGGTGCCAGGAGGTATCTGCACACTCCACTGGAGCTGCGCTCACCCTTCGGTTCCACTCGGACACGATGAATACTCGCGACCTCTCCGATGCAGTCCGGATCGTAATCAAGATCGGCACAAACTGTCTGACGAAGGGCGACTCCATCGACGATGGGTATGTAGCGGATATCGCGGCACAGATCTCCCGCGTCAAGGCCGATGACCGTCAGATTCTCATCGTCTCGTCCGGCGCCATCGGGATGGGTGCCAGGGAGCTCGGATTCAGCCGTCGGATCACCGACATCAAGATGCGGCAGGCATGCGCCGCGGTGGGGCAGCCGCTCCTGATGCACCGCTATCGGCAGTCGTTCTCCGCGTACGGACTGACCGTCGCCCAGGTCCTCCTCACATCGGACGTCCTGGCAGACAGAATCTCCTACCTCAACCTGAGGAACGCCGTGGACACCCTCCTCGACTTAGGCGTGATCCCGATCTTCAACGAGAACGATTCGGTCTCCACCGCGGAGATCGGTTCGGCCTTCGGCGACAACGATTCGCTGAGTGCCTACGTGGCGAGCAAGACCGATGCCGACCTCCTCATCATGCTGAGTGATTTCGGGCTGTTCGACAGAAACCCGACCCTCCACCCGGACGCGAAACCGATCCATACCGTGGAGCGTATTACCGATGAGATTCTGGCCGCCGCAGGAACAGAGGGAAGTACCTTCGGGACCGGAGGCATGGTGACCAAGCTGCGAGCCGTCGAGATTGCAGGCAAGGCCGGTTGCCGGACCGTGATCGTGAACGGACGTGAAGAACGCGTGATCGAACGAATCCTCACCGGCGAACGGCTCGGGACTCTGTTTCTCACCTCGGCTAAGTTGAGTGCACGACGCCGCTGGATCCTGGGGTCCGCACCCAGAGGCAGGATATATATCGACGATGGCGCCATGCACGCAATCCGCGCCCGCAACAGCCTGCTGCCGAAGGGGGTTCTCCGTGTGGAGGGGGTGTTCCGCGCGGGAGACGTGGTGCTGGTGAACGACACGGTAAAGATGGTTTCGTCGTTCAACTCAACCGAACTCGAGAGTATCCTCGGCCGTCATTCCAGTGAGATCGAACGGATCCTCGGCGGCGGTCATAAGGACGTGATCGCCCGGCCGGAAGACATGGTGTTCATCGACGAGTAGGCTGTCAGGGCCGGCGCCGTTTCCGGCCATGTCGGCCCTTTGGTATGCCGGCGAAGCTCCTATGCCCTCCACGATCGCCGTGACTGTCGTGACCGTCGTGTGCTCCCTCGCATCGAATCACAATTGAAGGACGCTTCTGGTGCATCTTGATCACCGTTCCGGGCTTGCCGTATATTAGTACGGTACCCAATTGTATGGTTCGATTCAAGTGACGGGAACCAGTGTTTCTCCCGTTCCGAGCTCATCACCGATCTCCCGCAACGTGTGGTAGACCTTCTCCGTCAACGGCACGCCCTTTTCGGCAGCCAGCCGTTCCTGCTCCAACTCCTTGAGACCGGCGAAATAGACCCGTTCCGTACCCTCCGCAGGCTGCGCTTTCCGGTATTCGGCAAGCATATCATCCATATCTTGTCGGAACTCCAGGGGATCTCGAAACATGTCGACCCGAAACGCGGCGAAGAAATGACTCACCCGGGCCGAAGAGTCCGCGGTGTCGAATACCCGCGGACCGAAGGGGCCGCCGCTCAGGACGGCGCAGAGGATGTCCACCATCATCGCCAACCCGAACCCCTTGTGTCCGCCGTGATCTTCGCCTTCGCCCCCCAAGGGGAGAATTCCCCCGCCCCTTCTGTGCAGCATATCCTCGAGTAGGGAGTGTGGATCGGTAGCGGTAGTCCCGGAGGTGTTCACCGCCCAGCCGGATGGAAGGTGTTTATCGGCACGGTCGTATACTTCTACCTTTCCACGGGTTACGACGGTTGTGGCCATGTCCAGGACGAACGCACCCTCCTTGTCCGCGGGCGCGGCGAAGGCGATCGGGTTGGTGCCGAACATGACCCGACGGCCGAAGGTCGGAACCCCCAATGCGGCGGTATTAGTCATGGCGATGCCGATCATGTCCTTCGGGATCGCCATCATCGCGTAATACCCGGCGATGCCGAAATGGTTCGAGTCCCGAACAGCGGCGAAGCCGGCCCCACCGGATTCGGCCTTTGCCAGCGCTTGGGTCATGGCTCGGACCGATACCGGCGCCCCCATGGCCCCACGGGCGTCGATCGCCACCGACACCGGGGTCTCCCGCAGGATCTCGGCCTCGGCCGAAGGTACCATCAAACCACTCCTCAGCCCGTTCACATATCTCTCCAGCCTAGCCACGCCGTGGGAAGGAATCCCCCGCGCATCGGCGGCGACCAGCACCTTTGCGGACACCTCCGCGTCTGAGGCTGAGAGCCCACACGCCGTAAAAACCGTCGCGCAGAAACGCTCCACTACTTCTCTCCGGACCCGAAAAACCGTATTCGTAGACTCACTCATATGTTCAATCCCCCCGAAATCCAAGATCACGTTCCATCATACTCATACGCACCGCTCCTCCCGAAACAACACGGGACCGACTCGAAAGGGTCCACTTTCTTCCGGTTGGTACATGGGCAGTCATTGTAACGAAACAGATCATCAGCGTATATCCCGTGACGGACAATCGAATCATCTGTTATTCCGAATCAACTGACCACGTTTACTTTTCCGGTGAAAGAACCTAAAATACCCTCGTATCAACGGATGCGTAATTTTGTTCGGAATACGATTGAAGAGGAGAAATTATGGAAGATCTGCTGCAGACCCTGAAGGTCAAGAACGAGAAGAAGATAGTGGTGCTGGTAATGGACGGTCTCGGAGGGCTCCCCCTCGAACGGAACGGCCTCACCGAACTCGAAAAGGCGAAGACGCCGAATTTGGATGCACTGGCCGCCGACGCGGAGACCGGAACCTTGCATCCGATCGACTACGGGATCACTCCCGGATCGGCCCCCGGCCACTTCAGTCTGTTCGGGTATGATCCGTTACGGTACGAGATCGGACGCGGCGTCATCGCCGCGATGGGTATCGCGTTCCCGATGAAGCCGGGCGACGTAGCCGCACGCATGAATTTCGCGACTAAGGATGAAAACGGAAACATCACCGACCGCAGAGCCGGTCGTATTCCTACCGAGAAGAGCACTGAGTTGTGTAAGAAGCTCGAAGGCATCGAGATCGAGGACGTAGAGATCATGGTGAAGCCGGTGAAGGATCACCGAGCATGTGTGGTGTTCAGAGGCCCCGGACTCGAGGACAAGGTGGACGACACCGATACCCAACAGACCGGCGTCCCGCCCCTGAAAGCCACTGCCTCCGATGAGGGCTCGAAGAAGACCGCACGCATCGCCAACGCCTTCGTCGAAGAGGTGAACGCGAGACTCTCCGGGCTCACCCCCGCGAACAGCCTACTCCTCCGCGGTTTTGCCGCCCTCCCGCACATCCCTTCGATGAACGAGCGGTTCGGCCTCGATCCGGTCTGCATTGCGGTATATCCCGACTACAAGGGAATCTCACGCCTACTCGACATGAAGATTGTAGAAGGCATGCATGACCTTTCGGAACAGCTGAAGGCGCTATCGGCCAATTGGGCCGACCACGACTTCTTCTTCGTACACCATAAATACACCGATTCTACCGGAGAAGACGGCAACTATGCGGCAAAAGTCGAACAGATAGAGAAGGTCGACGCGATCATCCCACAGATCCTCGA
>CAZAKE010000179.1:0-9652 GCA_964485495.1 uncultured Spirochaetales bacterium | reverse complement strand
GCCCCGCAGAAGGCGCCTGCCGAAACCGAACCTACCCTCCCCTACCTCTTCGTGGAGACCCCCGAAGACTACAGCTTCTACAAGTACAAGGTGTGGGTGAAGGGCTATGTCGCCAACGGCGAGGGCCGTGAGGGGGAAGTAGATCGAGTGGCCGAACTCCACTACGACATGGTCGGGGCCGAGAGTATCGGAAACCAGGTGTTTTTCGAACGGGACGGGTCGTTTTTCTTCAACGTTCCCACGGAGGGACTGACCGGAAAACAATACCTGGAGCTACGGGTGGTCGGCAAGGACAGGTCTGAGATCAGCCGGCGATACACGCTGCTGGACGGCAATATGCGGCCCGTGCTGCAGGTCGATTCTCCGCAACCTGACAGCGAGTACGGTGCCGCCATAGTGATATCCGGAACGGTAACCGACCCGTATTCGGAAGTCGGTGCCATCGAGGGGATCGGGAGCCTCATATTCGAGATCTACGCCCCCGATTCGATCGGGTCGGATGCGATCGCCGCCGGAGAGATCGGCTTCGACACCGAAGGGAACTATTTCCATTCGGTCCCCAGTCGAGAAATCGAGGGGGAGCGGGTCGTGACCTTACTGGCCGAGTCCTGGAACGGACGACTCTCCACCGAGACGATCACAATCGTGAAAGGAGACAGCGACATACCGTCTTTCGGCGTCGAAGGCAGGGACGGTGCGGTCATGGCGAATTGGGTGCCCCTGCCGATGCGGGCCGAGTACACCCTGAAGTATGCAGAGGGAGCCGACGCTCCGGGTGAATCGGCTCGGTCTATAACGGGACCATCACCGCCGACACGGGTTTCGAGTCTCATCAACGGAGAGCTCTACTCGTTCAGACTCCTGGCCCGGGTCGACGGGGACGAACTCTCGTCGGGGACGGTTTCGGTGATCCCGCTCTCCGAAGAGACCCTCCAACCGGTGGTAACCGGTGAATACCGGCAGATCAGGATCACGTGGAACCCGATCCCCGGCACCGCGCAGTATGATGTATACCGCTCCACGACCTTGGACGGACCGTACCAACTCCTCACCTCGGAGGTTCCTGCAGCAGAAATAATCGACAGGGACGTCGAATACGGTACCCCCTACTTCTACAGAATCAAACCGTCGACCCACGCCGACGTACTCAGCAGAGCCGAGACGGCGCGGAGCCTCGCATTTCCTGAATCCAAACTCGCCGTCCTCGGGGGCCTGCCGGGATACTCCATCGCACAGATGACAATTTTCGGCGCTTACCTATATGCCGCCTGCGGTTCCGAGGGAGTCCGGATCATAGACATAACGGAGAAAGGAGTACCGAAAGAGACCTCGGCGATACGGGTCCGTGATGCCCGGGACATCGCACTCATGAACAGATACGCACTGGTGGCGGACGGTCCGAGGGGCGTCAGGATCCTCGACATAGCGGGGCCATTGAATACCACGACCCTCGGTACGTTCGATACAGATGACGCCTCGGCTGTCGAGCTGTGGCGGTCTGAAGCAGGCGTAAATGTCGGTCTCGTCGCCGACGGGGAAAGTGGATTGATTGCGTTGGATCTCTCGGACCCGCGGAATCCTGCTCTGCTGAACGCAGATGACTCCTTTCCCCTGTCGGAACTCACCGTACACGGAAATCGGGCATACGGTGTCGGTCCGGAAGGCCTCCATCTGTACGACCTTACTCCGTCGGGGGCTTCAGTGAGAGGATCGTTCTTCTTCGAAAAAGGAAGGGCGACCAGTGTGGCCGAAGATCCCGCCGGCCGCACACTTGTCTACGTGGCAGCCGGAGAAGACGGGCTCCTCATCATCGACGCGAGTGATCCGGACATACCGAGATCCGTGACGACCTACCCGATAGAGGGCGCATCGGACGTCACGCTGGAGGAGAATTTCGCGTATGTCGTGCGCTCCGGGCAGGGAGTGACCGTCCTGGACATCACCGATCCGGCCGAACCGAAGGAGTTCGATACGATCCCCATATCCGGGGCACGCAAGGTCGCGATCGCCGACAACGCGGCGTATGCAGGGGGCACCAACGGGCTCTCCGCGTTCGAGGCCTACACCCGCGGCAGATCGTTTCTCCTCTCATCGCTTCCCACCGGGAACACCACCTTTCGACTGGCGTCGGCCGCCGGATATGCATTCATCCTCGATCGCGAAGACACGGTGACGGTAGTAGACATCTCGAATCCGGCCGACCCTACGACAGGCGATATCGTCGCCTCGGTCCGCATCCCCGGTGCATCCCACGTCGCCGCCGGTGACGGATTCTTCGCCATCGCCGACCTCGGCGGAAACGTGCTCTTGTACGAGATCCCCGCTTCCCGGGAGGAATGGCCGGTAGACGAGGCCCCGGTCGTGGCCGGCACGCTCCGCTTCGACGCACCCGTTCTATTCATGTCGGCCCGTGAGGATTCACTGACCGTGGCGGCGGGAGAGGACGGCGTAGCAGTGTATTCGATCACGGATCCGGAAGACCCGGAAAGAACGATCAGTATATCGCGGGTAGACGCTCGGGCGGCGGCGGAACTGCCCCCCTACCTGTTCCTCATCGACGCGGCCCGGGGAGTAGTGGCGTACGACACCACCGATTCGGCGCGGCCCCGGCGTGTCGCCGAATACCCCCTCGCGAACATACGGGACCTGACTGCATTCATGAAAGACGGCGGATATTATGCAGCCGTCATAGACACGAAAACGGTCAACGTGATAGAACTCACCGCGGGTGAGTTCAGGCACACGGCGACCTATCCCACCAGATTCACCGAGGCATTGTACTCGGACACGAAATACATCTATATTGCCGAAGGGTTCCAGGGCATCAAGGTGCTCAATCCGGGAAAGCCGGGGATGATCTACGTAGCTTCCGAGTGTCCCGATATATACGCCGCGGATGTGGTCGTCTCCGGCGATACCGCCTTCGTCGCGGACATCGACGGATTGAGTACGATCGCGATCCTGATACCCGAGTGGATACGATAGTGTAGTGAATATCATCCTGTTCGATGAAGACGAGATCGGCAGACCACTCCCGAGAAACGACCGACGTGCACGGCACATCATCAAAGTTCTCAAGCTGCATGAGGGAGATCGATTCTCGGCCGGTATCGTGAATGGGCCAGTTGGGACCTGTCCGATTACCACGATACGGAATGGTGAGATCTCGTTTGATTGGCAGCCGTATGGGGGTGAGTCTGCCGGAGCCGGAAGTGCATACACCGACGGATCACACTCCGCCGAGTCGATGCCCACCGAGATCACGCACGCCGGCCAGGCACCGGTGACTCTACTCATCGGCATGATCCGTCCCATCGCGGCCAAGCGGCTCCTCCGAGACCTGACTACAATCGGCATCGCCGACATCCGTTTCGTCCGAGCGAGTATGAGCGAAAAATCTTATGGGGCAAGCACACTCTGGCGTGACTATCGTCCACATCTGATAGAGGGAGCGGAGCAGGCGGGGACAACCGCCCTTCCCCGTGTATCGACCTACGGATCTCTCCGGGAGGGGCTCCAAACACTGCCATCCGGCGACCAAGGACGGATCGTGCTCCGGCTTCCGGAACGGGAACACCGCAACGCAGAGCAAGAAACGGTACGACCATCACGTGATACAAACGACTCACCGTCGGGTAAGTCAAAGATGTTTCCGTTATTACCCGATATCCTCCTGCCCTCCACGGGCACGGTTATCGCCGTAGGACCGGAACGTGGCTGGACGGTAGACGAGGTTGAGCTGTTGAGCCGAAACGGGTTCCACCCGGCACGGCTCGGGTCACGGATACTGAAGACCGAGACAGCATGTGTCGCCGCCGGCGTCGTCGTCTGCATGAAATACGACATTAGGTACGACCGCGTCGATTGATCTCCCGCCGGCTCTCGGCACATCAGCTCCTCTTCGACCTCCGTCTGCGCCGTATATCTTCACACGACTCCCTTCACCACCCGGGCGATACGTTCTAACCCCTCCCGCAGGGATGGCCTGGGACAGGCGAAATTCAACCGGGCGAAGCCGTATCCGGCATCCCCGAAGGAGGGACCGGGATTCAACGCCACCCTTCCACGACGAAGGATCTCACCGGCCGGATCATCGGCGATAGGAGTATTCCTGAAATCCAGCCATGCGAGGTAGGTACCATTAGGGGGATCCCACCATACGCCCGGCAACTCCATCCGGACGAACTCATCCACATAGTAGCGGTTCTCCTGTAAAACCTGCCGCAGTTCCGCCGACCAATCGCTGCATGATGTATAGGCCACCATGGCCGCCTCCATGCCGAATGAGTTGATCATGGGCATGATGCCGCGACAGGCGTCTTCAACTCTCCGGCGTAGGTCATCGTCGGGGATGATGGCGAAGGAGAGGCTTAGCCCGGCGACGTTGAAGGTCTTGCTCGGGGCCATGAAGGTCACGATCCGGTCGGCATGCTCCGGCGCGGCCGCGGCGGCGGGGAGATAGGACGAATCGGTGAAGGTGAGATCAGACCAGATCTCGTCGGAGAGGACGAAGAGGTCGTTCCTCGCACACACATCGAGAAGGCCCTTCAGTTCCACCCTCCCGAAACACCGGCCGAGGGGATTCTGCGGATTGCAGAGGGCGAAGAGCCCGGGGCGTGACCCAGCGGCCGACGAATCTTCCAAGGCCGATTCCAACACGGACGCCGGATCGGATGAATCGATGCTCCGAGGCGCAAGATTCACCGGCAGCGTGTCGGCCCCGTAGTTCCCGGCCAGCCGCAACAGAGGCGGATACGCCGGCACATGCACGGCCAACCCCTGTCCCTCGGGATCGAGAGCCCTGGCGGCCGCATTCAGCCCGAACACGACCCCTGGCACGGGCAGTATATCCTCCCTCTCGATCTCCCATCCATGTCGGCTCCGCACCCACGCGATAAACGCCGAGAATAACTCTTCCGGATACCGTTCGTAGCAGTAGAAGGGGGACTCCGCCTGGTGAGTCAGTGCTTCGGTCACCTTGGGAGGCGCGGGGAAATCCATGTCGGCCACCCACATGGGAAGCACATCACTCTCGTGCCGCCCCCACTTCTCAGACCTTCCCGTTCCGGCGACGCGTCTCTCGAACACAGTCTCGAAATCATACTTCATAGCCGTACAATACCCGAACGATTCTCTCCGCACAACAGGTGAACAACCTTTCGAGCATCGGTATCAGAACGGATGATGATCGGTGTACACCCCGTCGCCCCAGGGTGTATTATGCTTGCGCCGTCTGCCGGTGCACTCGACCCACAATCGTACATGGCAGGGTACAGCCGAGGGATGGCACTTCGAATGATCTGATAAACGACTTCTCACGGAGGACGAGATGGGACATTGTATCGTGCCGGCTGCAGAGGAGATCCTGGACAAGGAGTTCCCGGTTCTGGACAAGGGATTCGTGCGCCTCGTAGACTACATGGGCGGCGACGAGCGAATCGTGCAGGCCGCACGGGTATCCTACGGCGCCGGCACCAAGTCCTACCGGCAGGACGCCGGCCTGATCGATTATCTCGTCCGGAACGAACACACCTCGCCGCTGGAGCAGGTGGTACTGACGTTCCATGTGAAGCTGCCGATCTTCGTGGCACGACAATGGATCCGGCATCGTACCGCCAGAGTGAACGAGATCTCGGGGCGCTATAGCATCATGTCGGACGAGTTCTACATCCCGGACACAGACAGCATCGCCGCCCAGAGCAGCGACAACAAACAGGGACGCGCGGATATCCCGGTTCCCGCGGATATCGCCGATGAGGTTCGGCAGCTACTCGAATCGGGCCAAGACCGTGCCTACGGCGAGTACGACGAACTGCTCGAGACCGGTATCGCCCGGGAGATCGCCCGCATCAATCTTCCCCTGAGTCTCTATACCGAGTGGTATTGGCAGATCGACCTCCATAACCTCTTCCGATTCATCCGCCTGAGACTCGACCCTCACGCCCAGAAGGAGATCCGGGACTACGCACGAGTACTGCTCAGCATCACCGAGACCGTGTGTCCGACCGCCTGCCACGCATTCAGCGAACAGATCCTGGGAGGAGTCAGGCTCTCCGCCACGGAACTCGACGCCGTGAAGCGGATGGCGGCGGGAGAGGAGAACCCCTTGAGCGGCCGCAATCGGAGGATCCTCGACGAGAAACTGCAGAAACGAACTGAAGAGACGCCATGAAGGTTCACCCGTAACACGGATGAGGCAATTTACCCGTTCCGCTGCAGGGTGGGGGTCACGAAGCTATCGTGCATAGGATCGTAGACCGAAACCGAAGGAGGCGGCAGCCGTCTCGCCTCGACGAGGGCCCGGGCGGTCACCTTCAATAGTTTGCCGACGCTCCACATCTGGCGATATTCGGCGATCCCGATGAAAAAGACTCCATCCGATTCCTCCTTCAGCTTCAGTATCAGCCGGGTGACGATCTTCAGAGACTGATTCAGCGGCGTACTCGGCAGGATCACGTGGAACGTCTCCCCGCTGCACAGGGGCAGGTCGGAAAACTCTCGGATAGACTCGCGGATTATCCTACCCGTACGACCGAGCCTCTCGACCCGTCCGTCCCCATCGGTGATAACCTCGAGGTCTTCGTCGGATCCAACAGATTCAATGGACATATCAGACTCATTCGGTCTATCCAACTCATCGGAATAACCGAGCTGTAGGGAGAGGAGACAGAAGGTCTCGCCCGATGCCGCGAAGTCGGCGATGGCCGTCTTGATCTTCCCGATCAGGAGCGAACCGTCGAAGAGACCGGTGACCGGATCGAGAAACGTATTCTGCTTACGGTGGAGATTCTCCCGCCAATCGAGATCGGCCTCCCTGATAATCCGATCGGTCTCCAGCGGCGCGATCGTATAGGCCGGTACGTCGGCACTATCGGGATCGCTTCGATACAGACGCACCCGCTCGTCGGCGTAGTAGTGGCTGTCGTCGTCGTTGAGGAAGTGATCCAGAACGCACAGGATGGCCAGGGCGTAATAGACGAGATATCTGTTCGTCTTCGGCTTCCCCTCACGCGTGAGAATTTCACTCAGCCGTTTCGACACGAGGTTCTCTACCTCGAAAGAGTATGCCGCGTCGGGATTTTCGATGCTCTCGGCCTTGTCCGAATCCTGCAGTTCGATAGCGATCCGCGAAAGAATATCCCTGAGTTCCGCGGTCACCTCGAAGAGACGCGGCAGGTTGGCAGACAGCGGAAGCGAGCCCTTCTTGACCACACCGAAACGGAGCATCGGCAGCAGGTAGTCACGCTTGATCCATAAGAGGTCGGAAATGATCTTTCGTCCGTACTCGGAAAGCTTGAATTCGTACTGCTTCTCCACACGCCGACAGTACTCGAGCAATTGTCCGAGATAGTGTGTTCCGATGATCGTATCGAGGAAGGCGTGCCAGGAACCGAGGAGTGCGTCGATCCTCCCGGAGACCGGGTGTGCGTTTCCCTCTGCGTCACGGAGTAGGCCGAATTTTACCGAGCGAAAACCATAGAAGAGTTGTTGGAGAATCTGCAGAAGCACGACGACCTGATGGAGCGGATCCCGCGGTGCAATCAGTTCGACTCCTCGGGGGAATGAGAGGAGCGGCATGAAGTATGGAAGGAGGTCGGGATACTCATGGAGACGATACCAACCCGCTTCGGGGAACATAAGTTCCAGCAGTTCGATCCCCTTCTGGATGGAGACGTCCATGTACGCCACCGGCGGGACACCTTCGGCCGGTGCGAACTCCCCGGAATCACCGTCGTCGGAATCGGTATCCTCGACCTCCTCTTCATCGTCACCGGCCTCTTCATCCTCATCCGCGGCGTGCTTGGTTTTCTCAGGATCATCGATGCTATCGACCCGTCCATCGAAATATTCATCGGAAAATCCATCGGGAGGCCGGAGGACCGCCGCCGGATCGACCCCCAGAAACGCAAACACCTCCTGTCTGCGAAATACGAAGAAATCGTGGTAAGAGAGGGGGATATCCGATACGTGTTTCATGAGCAACGGATAACAGCGGAACTTCACCTGACCGAGTACCACCGGCAGTAGGCCCCGTGCCTTGGCGTACATCTCCCGTATCCTGAGAATTTCGGAGCTGGTCTTCGGCAGCGCCATGATGTCCAGATCGGCCAGCCGTTTCAACGCCCGGCCGATGTGACTATTGTTGTCCAGTTCCAACAGGAGGGCCATCGGTCGATAGATCGCCTTGCAGAGCGAGACCATCTCCCGGAACCGAACACCCCTGGGATTGCGTTGAAGATGGGTCAGTTCCCGGTGTATCCCTTCCACGTCCCAGTTCTGGAGAACATCGAGAATTTTGATGAAGAAGGGTTCACGGATTCGGCTTGCCTTGTGACGCGCGTTTCGACCCAGGAGGAACCGTACGGAAAACACCAGATCTTCCACATGGCCGAAGTAGATCGAGTCCGCCGAGGAGAGGAAACGGGGATTGACGGTCTCTACCGAGTGGGTGAGCCACGAAAAGACGCTCAAAAACGCGCCGAATCGCGTCATGACCCCGTGCTCGGGGGCGGAGGCGATGTAGTTCATGCGAACCCGGTTCCAGAATGTCGGTCTCGGCTGAAACGACGAACCGCCGCCGGGTCCGTCCGACACACTCGATGCATCCGGAGAATCCCAGACTCCCGACGGATTGCCGCTGCTTCCCGACGGGATTCCAGCCATCCTCTGGGCCTCGTACGCCTCGTCTCTGTCTCGCAGCACCGCCCTGTCGGTTCCGCCTCCAACGGAGGTATACTCCCCGTGTCGGCGTCTCGCTTCCTTGAGGCGGACGTATTTCTGCTGTATCTCCTCCTCGGTCCGCTCGCTTCCGATCTCACCGCCTAAGACCTCCGACATGCGGCGTGATTCGCTTGGAGAGAGAGGACCGAGATTTGTCCGGACCCGCTGGAGTTCACCGGGTGCATACCATTCCGGCGGTTGCTTTGCCACGAACTATGACCTCCTGTTGTAGTATATCCCTCTCAAGGGGATATTCAAACAGTATTAATGACGGTATATCGGATACGGCATGTGGTGGCTGGTGGCGTTCGTCGATACAAACGACGACGGAAAATACACGCCGGGCGAACCGTACGGAGAATACGATTACAACCCCATCGAACTCTCCAGGACAATATCATCGAAACCGAGGTGATCATCACCATCGATTCGAACTAGCGGGATAGAGCTGCGAAGGATGAAGAGCAGCAGCCATGAACTGCTGAGTATACTCTGAGCATTAATAGACAAACCATCGTAAAAGCGATATCTTGTAAGATGTGAGCAAGGAATCTCATCTCCCGGACCTGCCGGAGAAGAGTTACTTATATTCATTTTCTGCGTTGGACCGCTACTTCGGTCATCCGCCGGCCTCCACTCTCTTCGTGGTGACCGAGGCGAGCCTGGTCGACATCGCGAAGCACACGGATACCATCCGGTATCCAGGGGTGGAGTTCGCCGATGCCGCCGTACCCAACGGAAAGGGACAAATTTTCTTCCGGTGTGTCGATTCCGCCAAGAATGCCCCGTTCTCCCCGTTTCCCGTATTGAACCTCCTCTACGATCCCGACGAAAACAAATTCATCGATCCCTTCTCGGTATACCGGAAGTTGCGGTCGAAGGAACTCCGGATCGACGAATTCGAGCCGCACATCCCCCTCCCGGTCCCGTC
>CAZAKE010000178.1:0-9654 GCA_964485495.1 uncultured Spirochaetales bacterium | reverse complement strand
TATTTCCGCGTTGACACTTTGTGAGCATTTCTCTACCATGGAGTTTTACGATCGATCGCACACGTCGCGTAACGAGCTCCGTCTTCGGCCCTCCGGTAGCAGCCCTTCCGTATTTCGAGAACAACAAACGACGCGTTGCAGGAGTACCGGGAGACTCGTATCCTGACGGACCATCTGATATGGTCGGCCGAACAGTCAACTGGAGAGAGACAATGTTGAAAAACGCTCCGAACGAAGGAATTCATGAGGAAACGCCGCTCATCAGAACGCGGGCGATGGACAATCTGGCCGACGAGGATCGCGAGTTGGTGGAGGAGGTCCTGAAAGATGTCGGCGTGAGTTCGAATGACGTCAGGCACGTGATCACATCGGACATCCTGCCGTCGGGATTGTATGGAAAGAATTTTATCGTCGAAGGACCCGACCGGATCCTGCACATCTCCGAGGGGAAACTGGCGCAGACCGTCCGTTACGACGACATCTCCGAGATCATCAGCCGAGATTTCGTCGGTAACGGCGTGCTCGAGGCCCGATCGAAGAACGGGGCACGGATCGAGATAGCCCGGTTCTCCCGTACCATCAGCGATCTGATCTCGGAGTTGGCCCTGTCCGTGAATCGGACCCTCGGACACAGCGACCAAAAACTCACCGAGATACAGGACCAGGTCAGCAAGGTCTCCGGACCAAGTCAGGCGGAGGGTACCTACCGCTGCCCCACATGCGGCTATCCCTTGGCACACCAGGGAGATGTCTGTCCCAAGTGCGCCCGGAGCCGTAGTTTTATATTCAAGGTCTGGAAGTATCTGAAACCCTCTATGCCGATGGTAATCGTTGGACTATTTCTCTCCATCATCGTCACCCTCTGCAACCTCGGGCCGGGGCTTCTGGTGCGCCTGATCGTCGACGAGGCGATCATGGCGGAGGGACTCACGGAGGCGACACGATACCGCACATTAATGTGGATCATCATCACGTTCTTCCTGTTCATCATCGTACGAATGGTCACCCAGCACTACCGCATCAAGATCATGGGATCCCTGGGTACCCGGGTAGTGCGGTCTTTGAGAATCGACACCTACCGAGCCCTGCAGCGCCTCTCTCTGGCGTATTACGACTCCACCATGACCGGCCGGATCATGTCACGGGTTCTCGGCGACACCCAGATGGTTCAGGGATTCGTCGTAAACGCCCTGCAAACCGCATTCATCAACATACTCATGATAATCGGGATCAGCATTACCCTGTTCACCGCCAATCCGTTCCTGGCAACCATCGCCCTCGGTCCGGTACCCATCGTGATCGTGCTGGCCAGGTACTTCTCCAAACGATTCAAAGGGATCTTTCGGTCGGTACGGCGAAAGTACTCTTCACTGTCGGCCACGGTGGCCGAGAGTGTCACCGGGGTACGGGTAGTCAAGTCGTTCGCCCAGGAAGACCAGGAGTTCGACACCTTCGAAGGAAAGAACAGAGACCTCTTCGATGCGTCTATCTCCGCGGTCAGGACCAGGGCGGTGTTCCGACCGGCGGTTCTCTTCGCCATGACCCTGGGAACCATCGTCGTCTGGCTGGTCGGCGGCAGACAGGTCATCCAGGAGGCACTGACCCTGGGGCTGCTCCTCCAGTTCATCACCTACATGAACCAGTTCTACGCACCGATCCAACAGCTCCTTCAGCTAACCGAGACCTATCAGCAGAGCGCTACCTCGGCGGAGAGAGTTTTCAACATCATGAACATGCCCTCGGAAACCTCGGATCACGACAAGGCGGTGGACCTCGAGAATCCGCGGGGCAGAATCGTGCTGGATGACGTCTCCTTCAGTTATCAGGAGGGTGAGCGGGTTCTGAAGGATGTCAACCTCACCATCGAGCCGGGGCAGATGATCGGGGTGGTCGGTCAGACCGGTTCCGGTAAGTCGACGCTGGTGTCGCTGGTGTGCCGTTTTTACGATCCTACCGAAGGAACCATTACGATAGACGGAAACGATCTCAAGAACATCCGGACCCAGAGCCTGCGATCGAACATCGGCATGGTGCTCCAGGACACCTTCCTGTTCGCCCGGACGATCAAGGAGAACATCGCCTACGGCATGCCCATGGTAAAAGAGGCTCAGATCATCGAGGCGGCCAAGGCGGCCAACGCCCACGACTTCATCATGAAACTGCCGGACGGCTACGACAGCTCGGTGGGAGAACGGGGCATCAACCTGTCGGGAGGAGAGAAGCAGCGGATCTCCATCGCCCGGGCGATCCTGAAGGACCCGGCGATCCTGATCCTGGACGAGGCTACCAGCGCGGTGGACTCCGCCACCGAGGCATCGATACAGGAAGCCATGGACCGCCTGGTAAAGGGACGCACCACCATCGCAATAGCCCACAGACTCTCTACCTTAAGAAACGCCGACAAGCTCATCGTGATCGAGGAGGGGGTGATCGCCGAGGAGGGCTCCCACGAGGAACTCCTCGCCAGGGACGGCATCTACGCCCAGCTGTGCCGCACACAGGCCAACTTTGCAAAAGAACTTCAGTGAGGAGGGAGTAGAGAATGGAAACGACACAAAGAGACCATGAATACCTGCTCAAGGCCGAAGAGATCCGTGTACGACTGAACGACGACGGCGATCCGGTCCTGATCAGGAGCGGAAACGAAGAGAAACTCGGACACGTAACGAGTGCGTTTCCCATCAGCAACAAGGACCACTTCGTCTCGCTGTTGGACGAAGACGGAAAGGAGATCGGCATCATCGAGCATGCACACGACCTGGACTCAGAATCAAAACGAATCATTCGCAGCGAGCTGGAACGCGCCTACTTCCTGCCGGTAATCCAGGAGATCTTCGGCGTGGACGACCACCTCAACCTCTTCACCTTCCGGGTGCGCACAGATCGCGGGGCGAGAGTCTTCGAGGTGCGAAACCCACGAGCCAACGTCAGGTCCATCGGTAGAGGCAGATACATCATCGTCGATGTCGACGGAAACCGTTACGACATTCCGGCGCTGCGGAACCTGGACCCGAAATCACAGTCGATGCTCACGGAGTTCGTGTAGATATCCTGCCACCCAATATCTGAGCCAATACCCGGGAAGTATCAACCGAGAAGGGTATTTATCCATCGAAGGGCCGATTTTTTCCTTGACGGGGGATATATTCGGCTTCTACAATACAACATAGGCGCGATACAACGCACAACATAACGATTTTCTAACGGAGCCGGTATGGGTAAGAACATAGGATTCCTGTCATTCAGAATTTCAGGGACCGACGGAGTGTCTCTCGAAACGAAAAAGTGGGTAGATATCCTCGAAAGAAACGGACACACCGCGTATTTCTTTGCCGGACAGCTGGACACCGATCCCGCACGTTCCATGATCGCCGAGGAGGCTCATTTCCAGACCCCGGAAGTACGCAAGCTGTACGACCAGTGTTATAATAATCAGGACCGGCCGCGGGAACTGACGAAGGCGCTTCACGAATATCGGGTGCTTCTCAAGGACAAGATCTATGAGTTCATAGAGAAATTCTCCATCGACCTGCTCATCCCGGAGAACACCCTCACCATACCGCTGAACGTGCCGTTGGCGATGGCCCTGACCGATGTAATCGCCGAGACGAGTATCCCCACCATCGCCCACCATCACGACTTCTTCTGGGAGCGGAAACGGTTCCTACGCAACTGCGTCTGGGATATCTTCAACTCGTGCTACCCTCCCCACCTGAAGAGCGTGCGGCATGTGGTGATCAACTCATCGGCCCAAAACCAGCTGGCCCTCAGGACCGGCATCTCCTCGATGCTGATCCCCAACGTGATGGACTTCGCCAACCCGCCGGACGGCCTGGATGCGTACAACGCAGACGTGAGGAAGGCGCTGGGTGTTACGGAGGATGAACTGTTCATCCTCCAACCCACACGGGTAGTACAGAGAAAGGGAATCGAACACGCAATCGAGTTGGTCGCACGGCTGAAGATGAAGGCGACTCTGGTGATCTCCCACGCCTCGGGTGACGAAGGATACGAATATCAGACCCGGATCATGGAGTATGCCGACCTGTTGAAGGCCAGGACGATATTTGTCGATGAACTCATCACGGACAAACGGGGACGTCTCCCGGACGGCCGCAAGACATACTCACTGCAGGACGTCTATCCCCACGCAGACCTGGTCACCTACCCATCGATCTTCGAGGGGTTTGGAAACGCCTTCCTGGAAACCATCTACTTCAAGAAACCGATACTGGTCAATAACTATTCCATCTATTCGCACGACATCAAGCCTCTCGGGTTCGACGTGATCGAGATGGACGAGTATCTTTCCAACTCGACGGTCGAATACACCCGGAAGATCCTGAATTCCCTGGACCGCATCCATGAGTTGACCGAGAAGAACTACGAGATCAGCACGAAGTTCTTCTCGTATGAGGTCGCCGAGGAGCGCTTGCTCGAACTCATAGACACCTTCTGGGGAACGAACTAATCATGTCGAACGCAGCACCACAAACCGACGCCGGCACGGCAGCCGGCACCGGACCGTCGTTGTACTCCGCCGAGGTGATAGAACTCCCGCGAGGCGGGTTCATCGTCGACTCTCCGATCGGTTACATCCAGTTCGGCTCACCGCCGGAAACCGTAAAGGACACCATGGGGCTTCCGCGGGGAGTTCCCCAGCTCTTTGTCCTGCCGTCCAGGTTCTTCAACTGGATCAAGGGGATCAGCGTCGCCGAGGTCGAATTCCCGATCTACTACAACTTCTTTCTCAAGAAACGCAAGACCTACATCGTCTGCCATAAGGAGCAACAGGAGCGGTTCGTTACCGTGCTGCAACAGGCACTCTTCGGTCCGGAACATCTTCGGATAGCCGTGGATTTTCCGGAGGGAACCGAATCGAATACGATACCTGCCGTCGAGAAGGAATTCGCCCACTTCCGCGGCAACATGAAGCTGTCGGACCTGGTCGGGTTCGTCCTCTTCCGAGACGACCGCGTCGAAATCAAGGGAGTGGAGATACGGATCGAACGGGAAGCACAAGAGGGGTTCGTGGTTTCATCCGCCGGCGGAGAACTCGCGAAGATTCCGGCGGTGATCGAATACGTGCCGAAGTATGATATCGGCGAACGGCTGCACGAACCCTACGACCCGCCGGTCTTCGGCGTCACCTGCCTCGGACCCAGCCACGGGTTCGATCCCACCGAGAACACCTCCGGCTTCATCCTCTGGCTCAATCGGAAGGGCATCATGATCGACCCGCCGGTAAACACGACAGAGTGGCTGTTGGATTCGAACGTCAGTCCGAAGTTGATCGACAGCATCATCCTGACCCATTGTCACGCGGACCACGACGCCGGGACGCTACAGAAGATACTGGAGGAGGGGAAAATCCGGGTTTTCTCGACCCGGACGGTGATCGACAGTTTCCTCCGGAAGTATGCCGCCCTGACCGACGTGTCCATCGACTACCTACAGCAGCTCTTCGACTTCCATCCGATACACATCGGCAGGCCGGTCTTCATCCACGGCGGCAAGTTCCTCTTCCACTACTCCCTGCACTCGATCCCCACCATCGGGTTCCGGTTGGAGTACGGCGGAAAATCATTCGTGTACTCCTCCGACCACAATGCGGACCCGGATTTGCACGACCGACTCCTTGAGGAAGGGACCATCTCGAAACGGCGGCGCGAGGAGTTTGCCTCGTTCCCCTGGGATTCCGACATCATCTACCATGAATCGGGAATTCCGCCGCTCCACACGCCCATCGCCTTCCTGGACTCCATGGACGACGAGGTCAAGAAACGTACCATGGTATACCATATCGCCAAGAAGGACTTTCCGGAGGAAACGAGCCTGACCCTGTGCCGGTTCGGGATCGAACACACCCTGACCTTCGACGTGCCTCCCTCATCCTACGAACACGCGTATCACGTGCTCGGACTGTTATCATACCTGAATTTCTTCCAGGACATGCCGATTGACAAGGCCCAGGAATTCCTGAGCATCGTCGAGACGGAACAGTTCGCCAAGGACTCGACGATCATCACCCGGGGAACCGTCGGCGATACGTTCTACATCATCAAGTCCGGCAACGTGTACGTCCGCGGCGACGATCCGACCCAACGGAAGATCTACGGCGTATACGACTACTTCGGCGAGGTCGCCCTTCTCACCGGTCAACAGCGCACCGCGGATGTCATCGCGGAGACGGACGTGACAGCCTACTCGATCGAGAAGGATAAATTCCTCCACTTCCTGGAAGGCACCGAGTGGAAGCGTGTGCTGCGCCGCCTGGCCAAGGTCAGGGACGCGGAGACCTGGCGGGTCCTCTCCGAGAGCCCCTTCTTCAACATCCTCACCAGCACTCAGAAGACCCATCTCGAGTCGTTCCTCCATCCCCTGGAACTCGACCGGGCCGGAATCATCGTTACCCGAGGGCAACCACTCGAACGAGTCTATATCATCCGCAGCGGCAACGTCGCGGTCCTGGACGCAACCGAACGACACATAGCCACCCTCCATGATGGAGAGCTCATCGGCGCCATGGTAAAGATCCATCGAGGCGAACCGGCGGAGCATACCTTCAAGAGCGAAGGACCGGTGTCCCTCTATTACATCAATAAAGAAGACGTGCTGGCCTTCCTGAACAACAACCCCGGCATGATCATGAAACTCACCTACGAGTTCCTGAGACGATGACCGACCTGACCATCTTCCACTACCATCTGCTGCCCGGCGGGGTCACCAGCGTCATCTCCCATTCCGTAGAGGCTGTCCTGAACTACTCCCGCACCGTGAAACGGATCCGCATCGTCTGCGGCCGGGCCGACAACGCCGATCGGGTCGTGGACGATCTCAGGGCGAAGATCGATTCTGGGCCGGAGTCGCTCTCCCTGGAGATCGTGCCGGAGATCGATTATCTCGACGGCAAACCCGGCGAGGGTGACGTGGATCACCTGGAATCGCTCCTGCTCTCCCGCTTCGGCGGCGGGATCTGGTGGATCCATAACTATCATCTCGGCAAGAACACGGCCTTCACCCGGGCGCTGCTTCGGATCGCGGAACGGGCCGCACCGAATACCGGCGGGAGCAGGCGGAAACAACGGAAACAAGACCCCTCGCGGGAGAGCCTTCGAGGAGAGCCGCCGCAGAAGATCCTCTTCCAGATCCACGATTTCCCCGAGTGCGGCAGGTATGCCAACCTGCATCGCGTCCGGGAGGAGGTCAATCGGCCCCTCTATCCGGCCGGACCGGGGATCGCCTACGCGGCGATCAACGAACGCGACGCCGGGATCCTCCGCAAGGCGGGGATTCCGGAACGCGACGTCTATCGGCTGGACAATCCGGTGCCGACGAGGCGACAATCGGATGCCGATCTTCCGGATCCCGAGGAATCGCGACGGATCCTGTTCGACACCCACGGCGCGGGGTCCACGCGCCTCTTTCCGGCGGGGAAGCTGCTCCTGTATCCGGTTCGCACGATCAGACGGAAGAATGTGCTCGAAGCCGGGCTGCTGGCGACGATCAGTCCGGATCCGGTGAACCTGATAGTCACGCTGCCCGGCACATCCTCCCAAGAGAAGGCGTATTCCGATCTGGTCGCCAGGAGTTTCGCGGAGGGCCTGATCCCCGGATTCTGGGGAATAGGGCCGGAGCTCGCCGAGAGGGACGGCCACGGGTTAACCTTTCCGGCGCTGGCCGCCTGCGTCGACATCGTCATCTCCTCCTCCATCCAGGAGGGGTTCGGGTACATGTTCATCGATGCCCTGGGATGGCGAAAACCGATCTTCGCACGGTATATGGACATATTAGAGGGAATTATTGCGGTATTTCCGACCGAATCGTCCCGGTTTTACGACTCCCTGCGGGTCCCTCTCACGAAGACCCAGGCGGATTCTCTCAGAAACAGATACAGAGAACGTCTGGACAGCTTGAAAGAACTGATACCGGCCGACGCCGCCGGCCGGCTCCGGAAGAGCATCGGGCATATCACCGCGGCACGCGCCCGGTTTCCGAAAATTCCGCTCATCGGGCATACGAGCAGCCGGGCGGAACTCTCCCGTACCACGGATTTCTCGTTTCTGCCGGTGGATATGCAGTATCAGGTCCTTCAGAACGCTCAGAAGCAGGCGTATGCAGCGGATGTCAGAGCATTAAATCCCGATCTATTCCAGGATCTCCGGACGGTCATCGCATCAGAACAATCATCGAGGGACGAGGAGATCAGAGATCGATTCGGCTTCCCGGCCTTCGCGGCAGGAGTCGATCGGATCGTGGAATCACTGGAATCCCATTCCGATGGAACCCCGGAAAAGTCCCGCTCTCAAGCCTATCGGCACTACAATCCGGAGAAGACGGAACATGCGATGATCACCGAATTCGCGGTCCTGGACAATCTGCGACTACTCTACGCATATTAGCCGCCGAACCATCGGATTCTGTGCCCCGGATCGTGTGGTAAAATCAAACTCGTCAGCGATTCTTGCACCGACGGCGGTATTCGGGTATACTGGTAGGACAAAAACCACTCCATAGAAGGATTTACCATGCCAGAGAAGAATATCGACATGATCGACGGCAATACCGCCGCGGCTCACGTAGCACACGCTACGAATGAAGTCATCGCAATCTATCCCATTACCCCGTCTTCCGCCATGGGTGAGTTGGCAGACCTCTACTCCGCCCAGGGAAGGAAGAACATCTGGGGCACGATACCCGACGTAGTGGAACTGCAGTCGGAGGGGGGTGCCTCCGGCGCCGTGCACGGCGCGCTGACCACCGGGGCCCTAACAACGACCTTCACTGCTTCGCAGGGGCTTCTCCTGATGCTGCCGAACATGTACAAGATCGCCGGAGAACTGACACCCACGGTGTTCCACATCTCCGCCAGGGCCGTCGCGGCTCAGGCCCTCTCGATCTTCGGTGACCACACCGATGTGATGGCCGCCAGGGCTACCGGTTTCGCTTTGTTGGCTTCCAACTCGGTGCAGGAGGTCATGGATTTCGCCCTCATCGCCCAGGCCGCCACCCTCGAATCTCGGGTGCCGTTCCTGCACTTCTTCGACGGGTTCCGGGTCTCCAACGAGGTCAAAAACGCCGAACTCCTCGAATACGAGACCATGCAGGCGATGATCGAGGACGAGTTGGTGTCCGCCCACCGTGCCCGGGCCCTCAATCCCGAGAATCCAACCATCAAGGGCACCAGCCAGAACCCGGACGTGTTCTTCGCCGCCCGTGAGACGGTCAACTCCTACTATCAGGCCACACCTGCAATCGTGCAAAAGGCCATGGACAAGTTCGCCTCCCTCACCGGCCGGCAGTACAAGCTCTTCGACTATGTCGGCGCCTCCGACGCCGAATACGTCATCGTCCTCATGGGCTCCGGTGCCGAAGCGGTTGAAGAGACCGTACGATACATGAACGCGAAAGGAGCAAAAGTCGGCGTGCTGAAGGTACGCCTCTTTCGCCCCTTCAGCATCAAGGACATGGTGGATGCCCTGCCTGAGAGCGTGAAGGCCATCGCCGCCCTCGACCGCTCCAAGGAGCCCGGTTCTTTGGGCGAACCCCTGTATGAAGACATCCGTACGGCCATCGGCGAAGAGATGAGCGGCGGCAGCTCATCTCAGATCGGAAGAGCACACGTCTGAACTCCAGTCACGTGAAACGATCTCG
>CAZAKE010000177.1:0-9664 GCA_964485495.1 uncultured Spirochaetales bacterium | reverse complement strand
CAGAGCAGCAGACTCTTAATCTGCGGGTCGAAGGTTCGATCCCTTCACGGCTCAACGAGGAACACGGCGGCCGGACACCGCAGGCGATCCGAAGAATCGGATCCGGCAGTCGGATAGGAATTGTACGGAATTTCCGGGGTGATCTTGACTCGGTTGCTGCATGTGCGTAGAATATCTGACCGGTCGGGTATGCTAATCGGAAGTAACCGATGTGGGGTCTACTATCCTGTCGGACCTATCGGAACCCGAACCGGAGGGTTTGTCCTGCGTCGGGCTGCTACATGGAACCCTGCGAGAGTGGTGAAATTGGCAGACACGCTAGACTTAGGATCTAGTGCCTTCGGGCGTAAGGGTTCAAGTCCCTTCTCTCGCATATGTGTGCCCCGACACAGAATTCGGGGCAGCAGATAGTGAGCATTTCCTGCGGGAGTAGCTCAGTGGTAGAGCTCCACCTTGCCAAGGTGGATGTCGCGGGTTCAAATCCCGTCTCCCGCTCTAAAAATACGGGGCGATCCGTTGCCGGGTCGCCCCTATACTACTACAAGGAATTTCAATTTCGACCCTGATGTTCTATCGCGCTCTTCTGCAACCGGACACCTTTCGGTCGTGACGGGAAAATCTGCAATACGTAAGGAAAAATTGGAATGGAAGACAACGGGAAGCTGGTATTGAACAAGGAGATCGAGCGGCAGGAGAATTCCGCCGTGAAGCTCACCGTTACCGTCGGAAAGGATGCGGCTAAGAACGAATACGACAGCCTTATCAAGAAGTACTGCAAGTCCGTCCGGCTCAAGGGGTTCCGCAAGGGGAAGGTACCGCCTTCGGTGCTCGAACAGAAATTCGGGGAGAGCCTCAGGCAGGAAGCAGCCCTAAACCTCCTCGACGGCAGCCTTAAGGAGGCCATAGACGGACTCGACGAACAACCACTCCCCTACGAGCATCCTTCGCTGGTCGATGAGGAGAAGATCGAACTCGATTTGGAGAACGATTTCACCTATGCCGTGACCTATGACGTCTTTCCGGAGTTCGAGGTAGCGGAATACAAGGGACTCACGATAGAAGAACCGGTGGTCACCGTCGGAAAAGAGGATATCGAGCGCGAACTGGAGCAATACCGAGAGCAGAATGCCGTCGTCGCCGACAAGACCGACGACGTCGTGGCGGAGGGGAATATCGTAACCGTCGACTACGTCGAGTTGGATGAAAACGAAGAGGAGATCGAAGGCACCGAGCGCCAGGATTTCACCTTCACGGTCGGAACCGGGTACAACCTGTATAAATTCGACGAGAACGTGACGGGAATGAATCTCGATGAGACCAAGATCATCGACAAGGAATTTCCGGAGGACTATGAATACTCCGACTACGCCGGCAAGAAGGTCAAACTGAGAGTCACCGTTACGGCGGTCAAGGAGCGCCTGCTCCCGGACCTCGACGACGAACTTGCGCAGGATATCAGCGACAGCTATGAGACTCTGGACGATTTAAAGAAGGACATCAAAGAACGGCTCAGTACCACCGTCGAGCAGCGGATCCGAGAGATGAAAATCGAGAGCATTCTCGATCAGGTGGCGGAGAAGACCGAGATTACCCTTCCCGAATCGATGATCACGGCCGAAACCGAATCCAGGTGGCGCAATTTCCTGGCCCAGTCTCGCATGACCGAAGAGCAGATCGAGCAGGTGTTGGCCGGTCAGGACCGTTCCAAGGAGAAGATGCTCGAAGAGTGGCGCCCGAGCATAATGGAAAGCCTCAAACGTCAGCTCATCATCGGGAAGATGCTCGATGCCGAGAAGATCGAGGTAGACGACGAGGAGTTCGAGGCGGAACTCAAGAAACAATCCGAGAGAAGCCAATCCGGAATTGATGAAATCAGAGAATATGTCGAAAAGAATAATATGAGGGAGATGATCGTCTCCGATATCCGTCGGGACAAGCTGTTCGATACACTCTTCGAAGAGTCCACCATCAAGAAGGGCAAGAAAATGAAATACCTGGACTTAGCAAACGGAAATCAGTAAATTAAGGCTGTGTCGGACAGACGGTTACCACGGCCCCTAGTATGTGTCGGGGGCCGGACCGTACCATTCAACAACTCTGCTGTTTTATGCATACTATGAAGGATGTGGCATGACTGAACAGATGAATACCCTCGTTCCGATTGTGATCGAGCAGACGGGTGTGGGAGAGCGTTCGTACGACATCTATTCGCGTCTGCTGAAGGACCGTATCGTCTTCGTAGACGGTGAGATCGTAGATGTCGTCGCCGATCTGGTGGTGGCGCAACTCCTATTCCTGGAATCTCAGGATCCTGAACGGGACATCAGCATCTATATCAACTCGCCCGGCGGATCCGTAACTGCCGGGCTTGCTATTTATGATACGATTCAGCATATCAAGCCGAACGTACAGACTATCTGTCTCGGACAGGCGGCCTCCATGGCAGCCCTGCTGCTGACCTGCGGTACGGAGGGAAAACGGTTCGCCCTACCCTCGGCGCGTATACTCATCCACCAACCCTGGGGCGGAGTCCAAGGTCAGGCAACGGACATAGGAATTCGCGCTCGAGAGATCGTGCGACTCAAGACGATGCTCATCGAGTATTTTGCCAAGCATACGAAAAGGGACACCGATTCGATCGCGGCCGACCTGGAGCGCGATTTCTACATGTCCGCCCAGGAAGCCGTAGACTACGGACTCGCCGATAAGCTACTAGTGAGGGAGAGTGATGGCAAAAAATAAGAATGAAGGTCTCAAAGTCTGTTCGTTTTGTGGAAAGAGTGCGGACGTAGCCCGGCGACTCATAGCCGGACCCGGAGTGTTCATCTGCGATGAGTGCGTGAATGTCTGCCGCAGGATTCTCGAGGATGACGAAGACTTTCTGACTACCGAATTCCTCGAAGAGGTGCCCACCCCGAAAGATATCAAGCAGTACCTGGATCAGTACGTTATCGGGCAAGAGGCGGCCAAGAAGGTTCTCTCCGTCGCCGTGTACAACCATTACAAGCGTATCGCACAGAAAGCGACCCTCGAAGATGAGGTCGAGCTCGAGAAGGCCAACATTCTCATAATCGGGCCTACCGGAACGGGAAAAACCCTCCTGGCGAAGACTCTCGCCAACCGGTTGAAGGTACCCTTCGCCATCGCGGATGCCACCACACTGACGGAGGCCGGATACGTCGGAGAGGACGTAGAAAACATCCTTCTCAAACTCATCCAGAATGCGGGTAACAACATCGCAGCGGCCGAGCGGGGCATCATCTACATCGATGAGATCGACAAGATCTCCAAGAAGGGCGAGAACGTTTCCATCACCCGGGACGTATCAGGCGAAGGGGTGCAGCAGGCACTCCTCAAGATCATCGAAGGCACCGTCGCATCGGTCCCCCCACAGGGCGGCCGGAAACACCCGAACCAGGAGATGCTCAAGATAGACACCAACAACATCCTCTTCATCTGTGGCGGGGCGTTTGTGGGCATGGATCGCATCATCGAGACGCGGGTGGCGCAACATCCCATGGGATTCGGCGCCGATATCCGCTCGAGCGCCGAGAAGGACCTGGTGGAACTCTACTCCCACCTCCATCCGGACGACCTGATAAAATTCGGTCTCATCCCCGAGTTCGTGGGCCGTCTTCCCATCAATGTCACCCTGCAGGAATTGAACCTGGAAGACCTCAAACGGATCATCAGCGAGCCGCGCAACTCAATCATCAAGCAGTATCAGGCCTCCCTGAGACTCGACGGCGTGGATCTGATCTTCCAGGAGGGGGCTACCGATGCTATCGCACAGAAGGCCATCGAACGAAAAACCGGTGCCAGGGGGTTGCGGTCCATCGTCGAATCGATCATGATCGATATTATGTATGACATCCCCTCTATCGAGGGAGAGAAGCGCGTAATCGTTACGAGAGAAGTTGTTGAGAAATCGGTCAAGCCGGAGATTCAGCTGGTCAAGAAATCTGCATGAAGATCGCCAATATATCCCTAAAGGCGGGGAAAAAAGAGCTCCCTCTCGTCCCGCTGAGGGAGCTCGTGGTTTTTCCACATATGGTAGTTCCCTTCTTCGCAGGAAGGAGTGGTTCCATCCACGCAGTTGAGGAGGCGATGCGCTCCAACCGAGTGCTTTTCCTTGCCTGCCAGAAGAACAACGTGGACCTCC
This sequence comes from uncultured Spirochaetales bacterium, assembly GCA_964485495.1. GTDB lineage: Bacteria > Spirochaetota > Spirochaetia > CAZAKE01 > CAZAKE01 > CAZAKE01. The sequence goes on along the minus strand of CAZAKE010000177.1, from coordinate 5,502 downwards.
CCGCAGACGACGACATCTACGAAATCGGCACTATCTCCAAGATACTGCAGATGATGCGGCTGCCCGACGGCACCCTCCGAGTACTCGTCGAGGGCCAAGAGCGGGGCATTATCCAGAAATACTCCTATAAAGGCGAGATGCGGTATGTGCGTGTGCGGCGCATCCAGGAACACCGTGCCCTCTCCGCACAGTCCACCGCCCTGATGGGTATGATTCAGAAGGCGTTCAAACGATACGCGAAATACCAGAAGAAGATCTCTCCGGAGGTTCTCGCATCGATCGAGAAGGCTGAATATCCGGACAAACTAATCGACATCGTGGCAGCCAATGTCGGATTCACCATCTCGAAGAAGATCGAGATCCTCGCCAAGGAAAGCCCCGTCGAACGGCTCGAGGCGTTAGCGGTCTCGCTGGAATCGGAAAACGAGGTACTCCACCTCCAGAGCAGGATCAACTCCCGGGTACGCAAGAAGCTCGAACGCAATCAGAAGGAATACTTCCTCAACGAGCAGATGAAGCAGATCCAAAAGGAGCTTGGCAAGGAGGATGAGGACCCGAACGGCGTCGCAGAGTTGGCTCGGAAGATCGACGAGAAGGCCCCACCCGAAGAGGTCAGAGACAAGGCCGAGAGAGAGCTCGCGCGGTTGGCCAGGCTTCAACCGGTCTCGCCGGAATCGGCTATCCTGAGAACCTATCTCGAATGGATCGCAGACCTTCCCTGGAGCAACGTCAGCTCCGATTTCACCGATATCGACGAGGCCGCCAAGATCCTCGACGAGGACCATTACGACATGAAGAAGGCCAAGGAACGGATCCTTGACTTCATCGGCGTCCGTCAATTGAAAGACAAGGTTAAGGGGCCGATCCTCTGTTTCTTAGGTCCACCCGGCGCAGGAAAGACCTCTCTTGGACGGTCGGTAGCACGGGCACTTGGACGGGAGTTTGTCCGTATTTCCCTTGGAGGAGTCAGAGACGAGGCCGAGATACGCGGCCACCGCAAGACCTACGTAGGGGCCTTGCCGGGAAAGATCATCCAGTCGATGAAACGTGCCACCACCATGAATCCCGTGTTTCTCCTGGACGAGGTCGACAAGATGAGTTCCGATTTCCGCGGGGACCCTGCCGCGGCGCTCCTCGAGGTACTCGACCCCGAACAGAATTCGACCTTCGTTGACCATTATCTCGAGCTCCCCTACGACCTCTCCGGAGTCATGTTCATCACCACGGCAAACTCGCTGCACAACATCCCGTACGCCCTTCGCGACCGGATGGAGATCATCGAAATACCCGGTTACACCGATCTCGAGAAGGAACAGATCGCGTCCAGATTCATACTCCCCAAGCAGCTCGAGGCGAACGGTCTCGACTGGGCGGACATCCAATTCCGAAGCGACACCCTCATGGAGATCATCCATGGGTACACCATGGAATCCGGCGTCCGCAACCTCGAACGGGAGATCGCGACAATCATCCGGAAGGTGGCCCGTGAGGCCGTTAAGAAGGGGTACACTACCAGGATTCAGGAAAGCCCGGAGGAAGGGGAGGACACGCCGGAGGAGTTCGACGAAGAAGAAGTAGTAGTCGCATCGCGCCTCGCGGAGTTGGAGGAGTTTTCCAAAATACAAGAGACACAAGAACACTCACGTATCCGGCGTATGCCTAATGAAAAAAACGAATTTACGCTGAAACCCTCGGACGAGAGCACCCCGGGATCCGCCGTAGACGGCGACATCATCGACGATAACGCAGGTGGCACTGTCGATGATGATGCCGCAGAAGAGCCCGAGCCGGTGAAGAGCAATCCCCCGATCGGTGCGCAGCCCGGACTTCCCCCCTTCAGGAGAATCATCACCGTCAAGTCTCTGGTAAAATTCTTGGGTCCCAGAAAACATCAGGACGATCTGGTCTACAAGGTCCCCAATCCCGGCCTGGCACACGGTCTGGCCTGGACCGAAAACGGAGGAACGCTGCTTCCGGTAGAGGTCGCTATTATCGAAGGCCAAGGCGATCTGATCCTCACCGGCAGCCTCGGCGACGTGATGAAAGAGAGTGCCAGACTCGGGTTGTCCTTCATTCGAGTCCACAACTCGAAATTCCGAGTTCCGGCCGATTTCCAGAAGCACTCGGACATCCACATCCACGTCCCCGAAGGGGCCATCCCCAAGGACGGCCCGTCGGCGGGCATCACACTCCTCTCGGCTATGCTCTCGGCCCTCACCGACGTTCCGGTACGAAAGGGTTTCGCCATGACCGGAGAGATCACCCTGACCGGCCGCATGTTGCCTATCGGCGGCGTCAAGGAAAAGGTGCTCGCGGCGTACAGAAACAAGATGACCCACGTTCTCTTGCCGGAGGGGAACCGTAAAGATATCGAAGAGCTGCCCAAAGAGGTACAGACCCGTCTCGAATTCATATTCACCGACTCGGTCATGGACGCCCTGCTGATCCTGTTCCCCGAGGCGACCCAAGACACAGATGAGGAAGCCCAAGACCGACAGGACGACGAGTCGAGAGGGGCATCGAGCACGCCGAAAGCGGCCTCCTGAAGGAACACCCGCCCCCCGGATTGCCGCCGATTCTTCACCTCACCGTCCGGAAATCTTTTTTTCCCTTGATCTTGACTGCAGATTGTCGATATAATGAGTTATGCGTCGGGAGTCGCTCGATTGATGGCTCCGGCGGAAACCCACTATGTTCGGATGAGGAGGCTTCACGTTGAAAAAGTTTCTGATATTGGCGGCTCTTATACTGGTATGTGCGGCCTTCGTCGGAGCACAGCAGTTTAGCGAAGAAAAGACTTCCGAATTTTACGTCAAATCGGTACCGATCATCAAAGTCTATCCCCATAACCTTGGGTACCGAGTCATTTATATGCGCAGCAGCCTTGAGTTGGCCGATTTCTACGTTCCTCTCGAATGGTTCTACGGTGCGGCAGGTAAGGGAGAGCTGGTATTCGGACGCCAAAGTGAATATCCCTTCTTCTCCATATACTGGAAAGGTACCGAGTTCGACCATATCAGGATGTATCTACAGAAGGACCTGAACCATCCCTCATGGGGCCACATGAGTGCGGCCGTCTCGAACGCCGCCCGAGCTAATTTCGACGTCGAAACACTGGAACTCGAATTTTAGCGGTCGCTACGCACGGTGTTCATGATTCTCAGCCCCGTAAATGGGGTGCGTCGCGCATCGGTGATCCTGCGGCGGGAACGTCGTAGCGGCGGTTGATCGATGGCAGATACACCGATCGTCCGCCCGTCATTTTCACAAGACGATATTCTCGTGCCGGAATCGATCGTCATGTTTCTTCAGAAACATGACTATTTCGTGCTCGCGGGTCATATGGAACCGGACGGGGATTGTACCGGATCGATGTTGGCACTCAAGCACTATCTCGGAAGGATCGGAAAGGATGCCGGGTGCTACTGCGTCGGACCGTTCAACCGCCCCGAAATTCTCAGGTGGGCCTACCGGTTCGAATCGGAATACTCCCCGCCGGCTGTAGATACGCGGCGCCGTGCGGCGATCATCCTCGACTGCTCCACGCCGGAACGAATCGGCTCACTGCAGGACGACATCCGCGGTCTGCCGACCGCCGTCATCGATCATCACGCCTCGGGAACAACCTTCGGTGACACCCGATTCGTCGACCCGACGGCCCCGTCGGTAACATATCTGATCCAGCGGATAATCGAGACGATGACAGGCTCGGTCGACCGGGACGAGGCGGAATACCTCCTGTTCGGCCTGTGTACGGACACCGGCTTCTTCAGACACGTGGATACACACGGTGAACGGGTATTGACCGCAGCCGGACGACTCACCCGCGCCGGGACCTCCCTCAACAACATTCACCGGTTGATCTACGGCGGCAGACCCATCGGCACCAGACTATTGCTCGGAAGGCTCCTGTCACGCACTCGCGTCTATTTCGGCGGAGCCGTCCTCTTCACTTATGAGACGATCTCCGACATCGACGAATTCGGGGTGTCCGCTCGAGACTCGGACACGCTGTATCAGCTCCTCCAAGGGACCATAGGGTGCCGTGCCGTTGCCCTCTTTCGCGACGAGGAACCGGGGCGGCTCTCCGTCGGATTACGGTCGAACGACGATCTCGATGTCGGCTCCATCGCGAAAGCCTTCGGAGGCGGCGGGCATGCCAAGGCCGCCGGCTTCGAGTACGAGGGTCTCCGCGAAACCCTCGAGGAAAACCTCCTGCGGGCGTTCGAAGAGAATCTCTGATTCATCGCCTCCTCGATATTCTCACACTGTTCTTCTGCCGGTGAATATCATTTGCACGATACGTCACTCACAAATGCAAATGCAATATCCAAATGTAAATAATTGTAAGGCAGGACATCATGATTGCACAGATCGAAGAGATATCAATGGCACGATCTTTGCACCATGGTACCGCCTGCAATGCTCCGCACCATCTGCCGTTTGGAATATCGCGCGATTCGACTCGATAAAAAGTAACCCCGGATCTTCGATCGGCCGGGATGACCGCTGCATGGGGTATATAATGACAAGTTCATTGACTCAAACTGTTCTGAAATATCAGAAGACCGGAGACGGATTGGATACCATCGTGAACAGGATCTCGATCCTGGCATATGAATATCCCAAACGGTTTCGCGGAATGAGCCGAGAATCCTGCAGTGACTTCTACTGCTCGTTCCATCCGAAGATAATTCCGATGGTCGACCGATTCGAGTATCAGGAGAAGCCTTTCGAGATGTACCTGTATGCCTCCATGAAGTGGCACCTCAAGGGGTTTATCAGAAGACAGAAAAAAAAGGAAACCGTGGAGCGGGTCTTCATGCAACCGACATTCTGGGATGAAAGCCTCAGCGTGAGAGAATCATCCGAGCCTATACTGCCGCAGTGTTTGACGAACCACGCACGCAGGGTCCTTGAGGTTGATTCGAACGGCCGTATCGTCGAGCCGTCAATTCGGAAAAGGGTGATGTGTCTTCTGCTGAAAGGCGGCGATGGGCTCTCAGCCACTAAGCTAGAGGCGGTCGCACGACTCATAGAGTGTGATCTCGAATGGGTACATGAATCGCTCGGAACGTTACGAGAGAGCCGGAACCAACACTACCGGAGGAGGCGACTATTGGAGATACGCCGTAACACACACTACCTCAAGATAAATTGCCTGCAGGAACAGTGGGACCTCGCCGAATATCCGGAGGAAAGGCAACGCATCACCGAAGAGATCGATTTAGAGCGTGCAATTCTCTCCAAACTAAACTTCCTGATCTCGAGAACGCGACTCACCCCCACCCATCAGGCGATCTCGGAGATTACCGGAATCCCCAAGGGGACAATAGATTCCGGACTCTACACGATCAGAAGGGAGCTGCAGGAAACGTCCCAGGCCGAAGATCCACCGGTCCGTAGACCGGCGAACGCCTCATGACGAGGCCATCTATTCTCGGGAGGATAGCCTGGACGCGATACCACGATCCGGGCTATCCTCCCCCAATGGAAATTCTT
>CAZAKE010000176.1:0-9707 GCA_964485495.1 uncultured Spirochaetales bacterium | reverse complement strand
GCCCCCCTTTGGGGGGCTTAATGGAAGCCACCACCTTTGGTGGTGGTCGTTCACTCAGTCTGCCGATTAGTCTCCTTCGCCTACCGCGTACGGACAGACCAGGACGCAGGGTTCGGCCACGACCGGACGGTACTTCTTGATCGGGTCGTGTCTCTTGAGAGCGTCGGCCAGAGAGTCGGAGTCGATGGTGTCGCCGGGGGCGACATCGAGGGACGACCCGAGATAGCCGAACCCGCTCTCCTTCATCAGCGCATATCGCTTGACCCAGTCGCAGCGGTTGCGGTCGATGTCGTGGAAGGCGTACTCGACACCATCTATCGGCAGACGGAGTTTCCGGACCTGGATCGCGGAACTCGGGCATGCGGTGATGCACTTATCGCCACAGCGGGCGCACAGCCCGTCGTGGACGGCAGGGTCCAGGAGCGGCGAACTCTCGAGTTCGGCGTCGGTGACGATGGCGATGAAGCGCTGGTTTAGACCAAAGGCGGGAGTGGCTACGTGCCCGCTGGTAACGAGCCATCCCAGGCCGGCGCAAACCGCGGCGAATCGATTCGAGAAGAGATCCGGCCGTGGGCCCCGCGGGTTTGCGGTGAAGGAGGCGGTACCCATCAGGTCCATGGTAGCCGCCGCACGGTATCCCATCTCCTGGAGTTTCTTCATGATCCGCAACGCGTACACCCGTCCCATCCAGTCGGTAGCATACGTCTGGAAGACGTAGGGCCCCACCGCCTCGGCCGGTGGTTTGGTCGCACGCCGAAGCACCTCGCCGTGATATCTGAGGCCGATGACGATGACGGATTTCGCGCCGTCGAGATGGTCCTCCGGTTTTCTGACCGCCACCTTTTCTACGGTAACCTCGGGCTCCCAGGGGGTAAACCGTTGGGAAACGTCCTTGGCGGTCAGGTGCTCTCTGCCGTCAAAGAACTCACTCACCCGGGAAAAGATCGAATCGATACGTTCCACCGGGCTGACGCCGAATAGGTCCGCGCCGACGGACTTTGCATACTCCCCGAGGAGCCGCGTCGTGCTTAGTGCGGCGTCGCCGGCGTCGGTTCGGGTGTGTTTCACCGTGATCCCCGAGGCGACCCGGCCGGGGAAAGCGGCGGATTCCTCCGGGAGTGCGAGCGGCCGAGGGGGTATCGTCTTTCGGGTGATAACTGTGTTGGCGGAAAAACCTGCCTTCTTGAGTATCTCGATATTCGGCAGTGTCTTGAGGACGGCTCCGGTGATGTTCTCACCGCCGGTCTCGTCCGGGTGGGACCCGGATTTCTTGACCGTCATAACCGACCGGAAGCCGAGGTTCTCGATTCCCCGGGTGATGTCGTAGCAAACGGAATCGGCGATGTATCCGGCGGCGAAACCGACTATCGACCGGTTATCACTATCCTTTTTGGCGGCAGCCTCGTTTCCGACCGGTTCGGCCGAATCGGCGGCTACCGGGTCGGTGATGATCACAGTGACGGCACTCTTGGCACCCGGAAGCTGTGTCTCCAGGTCGACTCCCTGAGCGGCGAGGTCTCCTACATCTGCGACGACGATGTACTCCGCGCCGTCGGCGTACGCCTGGCTTAGGATCCTGTCTATCCGGGCACGCGACTCCAGCGATTCATCCAGGGAGATGTCGTTGTCCCGGAGGGGAGTGCGGGAGTAGCCTTTGTCCCATGACCTGCGGTTGGCGGGTACGCAGAATTTGAGACACTGGCCCATCTCACCCGAGCGGATGCCGTACGTGGCCACATACTCCTTGATCACCTCCTCGTCGACCTTCTCGGGTAGGTCGAGATCGAGATCCAGGTCGAAGTGTTCTCCCCAGGAGCAGCGCCAGAGGTTCTTGTTGGGAAAACGGTACTCATACTGGTCGATCTTCAGTACCTTGTCGCCGTCGATCTCTTTGTTCAGTGCCTGGGCGGGACACTCTTTGCGGCAGAGCATGCATTTGTCGCACACCGTTCCCGGGGGAATCAAAGGGTCCGGTTCGAGGACGGCGTCGGTGATAACGGTGATGAAGCGGTTTCGTGCGCCGAATTCCGGCGTGAGGGAGATTCCGTTATATCCGATCTCCGACAACCCTGCCACAACGGCCATGTAGATATGACTCACGTCGGGCGCGAACACGGCCTTCAAGTCCTTGTATCGGTTGTACCGCCAGATGTTACTCGAGGCGATGGGAACGGCGTCGTATCCGTTCTTCTCGATGAACGTGGCCATCCTGTAGGACATCTCGTCCAATCGTGAGTTCATGAGGTATTGGACCGAGTAGGGGCCGATCTCCTGAGAGTGCGTATCGCCGCCCAACTCGATGGCCACGTCCGGGTGATGCACCGCCATCACGATGACGGTTTTCGCACCGGGAAACAGTCCCTGGGGACTCATCATCGGCGGCGCATGCTTGCACCGTTCGATGTTACCGAAGCCGACCAGGTCCGCACCGAGTTCGTATGCCTGTTGTTTGATGTGTTCCTTCAAATTCATTCACTCCTCCTGAAATTCTTTCCTGTTATTCGGTTCCACCTATATACGATCCGCCTGCGGAACAACACCGTCAGGCGGTGGATGGCACTGTCGTGTAGATCGCCAGTGCCCTGCCGAGTTCTGCCGAGATCTCCCGCATGGCCGAGAGTATGTCGGTTTCGTGTGTGTCCTGGAATCGGTCGGACGGCAGGAAGAGTCCCAACGCCGCGACCGGTTCTCGTCCTTTCCCGAGTTCCCGGATAATCGGGAAGGCCACACCCGTGAGTGCTCCTGATCTCTTTCCATCGACGCAGAACCCGGCCTCACGGATGTTGCTACAGGCATCCTCCAGCCCTTCGATGGTGGTGATGTCGTCCCACGCCTCTCCGGGGAGTCCTTTGATGTCTGCGAATTTCCGCCGTGTCTTGGGATCCAGATACGCGATCAGCAGTCTGCCCGTGGCGGTGCCGTATGGGTTCTGCCGTTCGATGTATTCGGTACGGAGTCGCAGGACGTTGTCCCGATCTATATGGCAGAGGACGACTTTGGTGTAGTTTCTGAGCACCGAAATCAGACTCGTCTCGTCGACGCGCTTCGTGAGGTCCACCAGAAAGGGGCGTGCGATCTCGATGAGTTCCTGCATGTAAGGACCTTTTCGGGTGAGGTAGTAGGGCGTCGGACCCAAGGAGTATCCCTTCCGTCCCGCATTCGTCTCCAGATACCCCGCTTCCATGAGGCTGCGGACGATGTTTGCACACGTGGTGGCGTTGATATCCAACTGTTCGGCCAAGTCGGCCACAGACCAATTTCGATCAGGTTGTTCGGAGACGATCTGTAGTATTGCCGCAGCCCTGTGGATTACCTGTATCATATCTCAATAATATTGAAGAAGAAAGTATATTATTGAGGATAATACCATGTAATTGAGTCTATGTCAATTGAATAGAGGACAATTGACTATAGAACAAACCGGCGATGACTCAACCGACCATTTGCGTTACGCCGTACTCCTTGAGCGCCGTCTTCAGCTGATCGTGTGAGAGAACATCGATTGCGACCAATATCTGTCCGACCTTCAGCCGCTCGCCGGACTGCTCGTCCTGGATGGCTAAGGCCTCAAACAGGTCCTCCTCCTCGATAAGGGTATTCTCGAGAAGATACTGCCCGAATTTCATCTGCTGCCCCCTGTCGCACATCGTACTGCCGACTTTGTGTAGTTCGGCAAGTAGAGGTAATTAAGATAATATAAGTATTGTGCACCAGCATGGTGTATGCAAGCGTTTGGGTGAATTTTTCGTGCGTTACCCGCATCATGTGGTTCCGTCTGCCTACTGGGGAGAGATGACCTGTTGTGGTACCATACAGATACAAAATCAACAGACAATAGGGGGGCAAGATGTACATTTGCGGCCGTACTCAACCACTTTCGGAACTCGGCATGATGGGAGCACTGCGCCGGATAAAGGAGCTGGGTTTCGAGGGGGTTGAAATTTGTCCGGAGACGAAGGAGTGGGGACTGTTCGAGTTCACGGAGGAGGCCGTCGGTGAGATCGCAGACCTCCTAGATGAACTTGGGTTCGGCACGGTCAGTTTCGGATTGCACGCGAACTATATCGACGACGAGGACAAGTATGAACTCTCCAAGCGGCTTATCGAGACGGCACCGAAGCTTTCTTCAGACGTTTTTATTATCTCAGGCCGAAAGGCAACTGGTGATCCCGACGAATGGGAGAAGATGCGCGACCGGACCCGGGAGTTCGTGGCGATAGGGGAGGCCAACGGCGTCAGGATCGCCATGGAACACGAACCGAATTTCATCGTTGGAGCCACCGGAGCACAGCTTCGGCTGATGCAGGAGATCGATTCTCCTTTCTTCGGGGCCAATCTCGATATCGGCCACGCATACATCGTGGATCCTGATCCCCTGGAATCGATCCGTGCCCTCGGCGACCGACTGTTTCACATGCATATTGAGAACATGCCTGCCGGAGAACATCGCCACCTGCCTCCCTACGACGAGAACGGTTGCGTCGACCTCGAGGCCGTGTTCAACACGGTCCATGAGCTAGGGTTTTCCGGCGGGATGGCGTTGGATCTCTATGTGGACAACTACGAGGAGATGGCCCGGAAGAGTCTCGAGTTTCTTCGGAAGATTGTGGAACCGATTCGCTGAAATTTGCACTTTAATAAAGAGCCGGAAAAACCCCGTCGAGTTCAGTAGTATCGGGAGGAAATCACCCGCCCTGCATCACCCCCCGCCGATGGGCGGGAAGACGGAGATCGTGTCGCCGTCGTAGATCGTATCGCCGGGCGCGATGTGCTTTCCGTTCCTGAAGATGATCGCGGCTTTCTCCAACGGCAGCTCTATCTCCGCGAGGAGTCCTTCCACCGTCCATTCGGTTCCCGGATGAGCAATCTTCTGAATCGGGGCGTACCGTTTCCTGAGTGTGGCGAAGAACCGTACCTCTATCTCCATATCTATATCTCTACCATGCCGGATATAGACCGAACCCGTACAGGGCCGGTATCACCGTTGATCGTCCGCCTGCCGTTCGGTGATGTAGAATCCCGTTTCGAGTAGTGAGTCTTTGTAGGAATGGAGTACCGTATTGTAGAGTTTGAGTCGGATGGTCGCGCTTTCCGAGTGTATTCCTTCTGTTTGCGTCTCAACGGTATTCGAGTCGTTGCTCGTATCTCCGGCGGTGACGGTCTGCCGCATCCGCCGCAAAGGGCTCCCGCTCCGCAGCATTCCGCCGACGAGTCCGGGCATCGCTCCCGAAAGTGCGAGGGTGTCACCGGCCCGGATGGTGACCTCGTCTCCGTCATCCACCACCCGTCCGTTCAGGAAAACGGACCCCATCTCCGTTGCGTAGACGTCTCCGGAGATTCCGAGGAGGGAGCACACGAAATTCTTTACTTTTGTACCGCCGCCCGTCGTACCGCCGCCCGAAGGCAGCGGTACGTACACGCCCTGTTGCATCAGGAATTGAGTCCGGTATTCCGGCGCATTCTCGCGGTCGATTCGTATCATGTGGCAGGATCGAACGTTACCAATTGAACACCTGGTCGAGTTCTTCGTCCTTGACTTCAAATACCGCGTCGTGAGGTTTCAGCTTCTCGGTGTAGAAGTACCGGGGCAGCCGGTCGTGAGCCTTGGTGAATCCCGCCCGGGCGTTGAAATCCCGCTCCCACGAGAGGACATCCTTCCCCAATTGCATGACATCGTCTGCCGTTATCTCCGTTCCATTGAATGCGTTGATCAGGTCGATCAGTGCCTGGAACGTCTCGGGCTGGTCCAAGGCCGCAAAGGCGATGAAGAGGCACATGCCGGTGGAATCCACCGCGGCGGTGGTGATCTGCAGGCTCCTGGAGAGGTCGACTTGACCTTCCGGTTTGGTTGGGTCAACGAACCCGCCGACCTTGAGTATGTTGGTGGCGATTGCGTATCCGGCGGTGTGGTCGGCACCCATGGTCGTGGTCGCATAGGTGACCCCGATCCCCTGGATCGGTCTCGGATCATAGGCCGGCATGGCCTGATTTTTCACCACCGGGGCCCTGATGACGCCGAGTACCTTGGCGGTGATGCCGGCACCGCTTCCGAGGATCTTGCCGAGGGGAGTGCCGTCGCCTACCTCTTGCAGGAGTTTGATGGCTCCCTCACCGTCGCCGAACTCCGCGAGCCCCGCCTCCATGGCTATGCCGATGGTCGCTCCCATCTCGATGGTGTCGAGTCCGAAGTCGTCGTCCATCCTATCGAGCCGTGCGATGACGTCCAGATCGTCGATGCCGCAGTTGGCCCCGTGGGCCCACACCGTCTCGTATTCGGGCTGCTTGGATACGTAGTTGCCGTCTTTGTCGACGAAGATGCCGGAACACTGGATGACGCACCCCCGGTGGCATCCATGGGTCGGGTTACCGCCCCGCGTCTTCTCCAGCTCCGCCTGGGTTTCTCCGCTGATCTTGTCTACACCCTCGAACCGGCCCTCGGAGAAGTTCCTGGTCGGGTATCCGCCGGATTCGTTGATCACATTGGCGAGGACGTTGGTTCCATAGGCGGGGAGTCCCTGGCCGGTGACGCTGTGTTTCTTGAGGCCCGCGACCCACTCCTTGTTGGCGGCGAGGAACTTCTCCTTGTCCACCGGTTCCCGGTTCTTGCACCCCGCGTCGTCGAAGACGAGGGCCTTCACGCCCTTCGATCCCATGACGGCGCCGGTCCCGCCTCGGCCGCAGTGGCGGGTCGGCCGCGTCTCCATGTCGGTCACTGCGATGGAGGCGGCCCCGAGCATCATCTCTCCGGCCTGCCCGATCGACATCATGGCGACCTTCTCGCCGTAGTTGGCTTTCAGTTTGTCGACGGTATCGTAGTTTCCGAGCAGCTTGAGCTCGTCGGCCTTCTCGACCTTGACTCCATCCTTGTTGATGATGATCTTGAACAACCCGCCGTCTACGGGTTTACCCTCCACGACGATGCCCTGATAGCCCAAGCGTGCCAGCACTTGTGCGGCCTGACCACCGGCGTTGGACTCCTTGATGGTACCGGTCAACGGGCTCTTGCACCCTACCGACAGCCGTCCGGACATCGATGCCGATGTCCCGCTCAGCATACCGGGAGCGATCACGAGCTTGTTCTCGGCGCTCAATGGGTGGCAGTTTGCCGGTACCTCGGTCGAGATGATCTTCGAGGTGAGGGCCCTTCCCCCCAAACCCTTGTACATACCCGATTCGTCGACCGTCACCGTGGGAGTGCCTTGGGCACTCATGTCGATTCTAAGGATCTTTACCATTGTTTCCCTCCACACATACTCGAGATAGGGTGTAGAGCAGGATGTACGGCAGCTGTTCAGGTTTGAGACCTCGGTTGCATCGATGGACGACTTTCACTCTACAGTTTCGATTCTACTCGGATATGCGTACATTGTCCAACCGAAAATACGGGATTATACTTACAATCATGGGCAATGATCTATTGACTCCCGAAGAACAAGAGAGATACAGGCGTCAATTGTTTCTCGACGGGTGGGGTGAATCGGCGCAAGTACGGCTGAAGCGAGCCCGCGTCTGCATCGCCGGGGTAGGGGGGCTCGGATGCACCGTCGTGCTCTACTTGGCCGCCGCCGGCATCGGAACCCTTATCCTTGTCGACTATCAGGATGTTGAACTCTCCAATCTCAACCGGCAGGTGCTGTATGACGGTTTCGACATCGGCAGGAGCAAGCTGCATGCGGCGGCCGCCAGGCTTCGAGGCCTCAATCCGGCCGTGGAACTGAGACTGGTAGAGAGGCGAATCGAACGGCAAACGGTGGCCGAGATCGTGGGTACCCCCGACCTGGTCGTTGATTGCCTCGACAATTTCGAGACTCGATTCATCCTGAACGAGTACATCGCGGCCAATCGCATACCCATGATCCACGGCGGTGTTTCCGAATCCTACGGCGAGGTCTTCATCGTCGACACGCCGAACACGCCTTGCCTGCGGTGTGTCTTTCCCGTCGATCCTCCGGCACCTGCCGGATCGGTTCCGATCTTAGGAGCGGTGGCGGGAGTTGTCGGCAGTCTGCAGGCCAAATTGGCGATAGACCTGCTCCGAGGGGTACCGGCACCTTCTCCGGCCGAGATGGTCATGATCGACCTTGACGTTCTCTCGATCGACAAGATCTCCGTCGATAAGGATCCGGCATGCCCGGTCTGCGGCGATCAATGAGAGAATCATCAACCGCTGTCGACAGCTCTTCAGTCGACTTGGTTCACTCGTACGGTTCGCAGCCTGTTCAGCGCGGCCAGCACCTCGTGTCGTCGTACGGCCGCGAGCCTTCCGGTATGAGTATGGGGCAGAATCAGGGGATCGTCGGTGCCAAAACGGTCTCGCATGATGGTCCCGATTGTCGTCTTCCCGTCGGCTTCCCTGCCGATGGTAACGAGTATCTCCGCGATGCTGTTGAGCTGGCTCCGGTCGACCAGCTGCTCGATGGCTGTTAGGTCGATCTGCTCGGTGCCGAAGTCGATGGTCTTGAGGCCGCGAGACCTGGTCTTCACCGGGCGCTTCCCTTTTCGTGGATCGATGCACCCCGGCAGCGGCGCCCTCGGTGTCAAGATGCCGAAAGACTCGCCGGTCTCGGTATTCCGTTCGGCCCTGTAGCGTTCGGCGATCTCCATGGCTCTCCGGGTCTCATCGAAGGGTTCATACTCCCTCATCGCCAGTACCCGGTCGGCGACATCGAAGTAATCGCCGCTTCCGCCGATCACCAGGATAGTGGAGACCCCAAGCTCGTCGCGGAGCTGCCGCACCTTGTCGATGAACGGTGTGATCGGTTCGTCCGACTTGGCGATCAGTTCCTGCATGCGGTGGTCCCGTATCATGAAGTTGGTCGCCGAGGTGTCTTCATCGATTAGGAGCAGGTCGGCTTCAGCTTCCAGGGCTTCGATGATGTTCGCCGCCTGGGAGGTGCTCCCCGATGCATCCTCCGACGAGAATGAGTCGGTATCCTGCTCCCGGGGCAGGTTGTTGATGAAGGGCGAGATACACACCTTCTCGATTCGGCGTCCGTCCTCAGCCCGGATCTTTACGGCGCGTCTGCTCGTCACGACCAACTCCCTGCCGTCGCCGGGAATGTGGTTGTATATTCCGGTGGAGAGGGCATCGAGGAGGGTCGATTTCCCGTGGTATCCGCCGCCGCAGATCACGGTGACGCCGGGGGGTATTGCCATTCCGGAGACTTCTCCCCGGTTGGGAAGCCTGACGGTCCGGCGCAGCGATTCCGGTGAATGGAAAGGAAGTGCAGCCTCCGACTTCATCGGCCGAGGATCGATACCCGAGGCCCGGGGCAGCACCGACCCGTCGGCGACAAAGGCCACCCATCCACGGTCCAGCAGCTGCTTCCGCAGCTCTTCGGCGTCCCGGTAAGTCTCAACATGTGTTTGAAGCGAGTCGTGAAGCCGGGAGTCGTAACGGAGGGTCTCGCCGACGATCTCAGGTATTTCGTCCAGCAGCATGGCGGCCGCATCCCGACCGGCGATACGCCGCCCGAAGGCAGGCAGTCCCGCGAAGAACCTTACTCTGATGACCTCGTCGTCGATGGTGACGGCCGACCGCTCCAGGATCTCTTGTCCCGGGGTGTCGATCTCGATCCGGCCGCCCTTGCCGCTTCCCCGCCTGCCTTTCGCGATCCTCCTGCTCAGCGTCGAGAAGAGCCGCGTCAGGTAGTCTCGGCGGAGAGCGCGCTGGGAGCCGCGAAAGGGTCCCCCTGCACATGGTCGAA
>CAZAKE010000175.1:0-9737 GCA_964485495.1 uncultured Spirochaetales bacterium | reverse complement strand
GTGAGGACCTGGAGGTGGCCGAGGATTACGAGTTCTGGCTGCGGCTTACCGCCTTCTTCGATATCGGATGTGTCGAGGAACCCCTCACGGTGAAACGGGCCGGTCACGGCGATCAGCTGTCGGAACGATACGGATATATCGAGCCCTTCCGTATTCGAGGGCTCCTGGCGTTGTGTGAACAGGGTTTTTTCCCGCTTCATCACCGGCCGGAGGCACATGCCGAACTGGCGCGAAAATGCGGCATTCATGCCCGGGGAGCCCGCAAGCGCGGTAGGGATCGGGAGGCGGAGGAATTCGAGGCCATCGCGGCTTCCTATCGGCTTCATTGACCCCCCGGTCGTTCCCGAGTAGGGTATGACTATGTTGCGATCGAAGTTCCATGCGATTCGAGGGAATGTTCTCCTCGGCCTCCTCGCCCTGTGTCTCATCTGGTCGGGCTGCTCGGTCTCACACCATTTGAGCCTGGAGGCCGACCGGTCCGGATACATGCGTGTCGCGGTGGAGATGCACCCCGCGGTGGTGGATTATGTGTTCGAGGTGGCCGAAGTGGTATACGGCACGCCGATTCGCGGTGAGGAACGTAGGCTTTTCGATCTATCTTCGCTGGAGGCTACGCTGGGAGGGTACTCCTCGGTGGAATTGACTTCCGCCGAAATACCGGCGCCCAACGCCATAGAGTTCACGGTGGCGTTCGAGTTACTGGATGCCGTGATCGCGGAACTCGAGGCGGTCTCCGCCGCGGGGATGGCGTCTGACGATTCCTTTCCGCTCCTCTTCTCATCCAGGGCCGACGGTTCCTGGCTCCTCCGCCTGTACCTCACCGCGTCGAATTTCAGGCCCCTCCTCGGACTCACGCCCTTTGCCGACCACCCCATGGTAGAGACGTTCGGCCCGCAGGCAGGCAATCCATACAGCCCACAGGAGTACATCGAAATGCTTTCGTATGTCCTCGAGGACTTTACCGCCGATCTGGATGTCGGGACGATCATGGATGCTTCGGAGTACCGGCTTGTGGTCGACGCGCCGGGGAGGGTGACGATCGAGGAGGAGTCCAGTTCGGCCCGCTCCGGCGCGAGAGACGGAGCGGGTGCGGCCGACGACGGAAAGGGTGGAGTGACCACCGTCCTCCCGGTGCTGGAACTCCTGACCCTGCGGGAGCCGGTGACCTTCACCATCGAAGTATCCCGGTAGAATCAAGGAGAACGGTATGTCCCACGATCTGATCCCGAGACTCACGGCGCTGCCCCACGCGGCGAGATGATCGTGTGGGTGAGGGAGTGAGTGGGGATGTACAACTTCCATATCCTTCGGGGTGTTTACCCCTCATCGGTACAGGATGTATACTGTAGCATATGAGATACCTATCTATGCATGGCGGGGAAATCGATGAATGAAAACAGAGGTGGCGGGAGACGGCACCTGTACTATTATCTGGAGATCGATGACGCGGAATCCGGTGAGATGATCGGTCGCCTCGGCGACATCTCGAACAACGGTCTTCTGTTGATCGCCGAAAAGTCATATCCCGCAGGCGAATCACTGGATGTGGAGATCCGGATTCCGGATGACCTCGACGCACTCAGAGGGCTCGAATGCTCCACCCTCCGCCTCACCTGCAAGACCAGATGGTCGAAACAGGAGGACAACCCCAATATCTATTGTAACGGTTGCGAGATACTGAATCTAGACGATGAGAAGCGGGCCGTCATCCACCAGCTGATTCACGCCATCGGGTTCCGGGACCTCTGACCGGAGAACTACGCCGTCACGCGCCGGGTATTCCTCCGGAAAAACTCTTCGATCTCGGCTCGGGTCTTCCTGTCACGACTAACCCACCTGTCGACCTCCCGGCCGTCATCGAAGATGATGAAACTGGGAATCCCGGTCACCTCGAAACGGGAGTAGAGGTCGGGGAGCGTGTCCCGGTCAATCTCGATGAAGTCGTAATGGGTTTCGAACTCGGCGGCGACCTCAGGCATCACCGGTTTGATGACCCGGCAGTCGGGGCACCACGTGGCGGTGAACACAGCTGCAACCGTCTTTTTTTCCGCGATGAGTGAGTCGAATTCTTCCTCGCGTGTCGCCTGTCGCATATATTCTACTACAACAGCACCTGTGCGACGGTGTCGATCTTCTCGAGATGAGTGCGGAGCTCTTTCGCGGCCGCCGCCGGCAGCGCGGTTCCTCCTGCCGTTTTCTCGATGTCCTGCAGAGTTCCGTAGAGAGCCGTACACGCGTCGCCGATTCGCAAATCATCATCCAGGTGACTCTCGAACACAGTCGGAACCGTGCCGATTACCGTCTTCAGGCGATGATCGTAGGCGCCGTTTCCATCGCCCTTCGTAAGTGTCGAGACCAAGGCGCGGATCTTGTCGAGTCGCTCCGATTCGGCTTGATACTGCTTCTCGGTGAAATTCAGCTTCTTCTTGTAGTATTCCGAGAAGAGGAAGAAGCGGAGATGTATGCCGTCTTTATGTTGGTCGATCACATCCTCCGGGTAGAGGATGTTTCCCTTGCTCTTCGACATTGTCTTGCCGTTCACGATCAGATGCTCACCGTGGAGGTAGTAGTTGGCGAACTCCTTCCCCGTGTAGGATTCCATGACGGCGATGTTATAGTCGTGGTGCCGCCATAGATTGTCGATACCGCCGCAGTTGATGTCCACCTGGTCTCCCAGGTGGGAGACTATCATGGCGGGATCTTGAACGTTCCAGGAGGGACGTCCCGGTCCGATCTCGGTGTCCCACGACGGCCGGCCCTCCCCCGTATCTCCGTGCCACAGGATGAAATCGCCCAGGTTCCACTGGATGCCCGGATAGGTGTCCTTCTTGAAGTGTATCCTCTTCTTTGGCCACCTGCTCATGTCGAGCCGGAAGAGTTTTCCGAATTCATCGAATTTCAACGGATCGAAGAAGATATCGCCTTCATACCGATAGGCATATCCGTTCTCCATCAGATTGGCGATAATCTTGGCCGCGTCCTGAACCGTCGTAGACGAACGGGGTATGGTTTCGGGTATATCCATTTTGAGAAGCGTTACCTCTTTGAAGAAGTGCTGCTCCACCTCACCGGTTACCTCCCCGACTGTCTTGTTGGTCGCCTCGGCTTCGGTGATGGTCTTGTCTTCTACGTCGGTGAAATTGATGATACGGTCAACCGAGTATCCCTTATACCGAAGATATCGAACGAGTACATCTTCATACATGAAGGAGCGGTAATTCCCGATATGGGGCCGCCTATAGATGGACGGACCGCAGGTAAAGATCTTGACTTTTCCCTTTTCCCGTGGAATAAACGTTTCCTTCCGACGGGACATCGTATTGTAGAGTTTCAGGTGTTCCCCCCTATCGCATGCTGGCCTATCGCATGCCGGTTGGCCGCCGGACAGACGACACAGTCGATAATTCTTGTATCGCTATATAGATACGATATAGAAAAAACGGGTCGGAGTCAAATCGTTCATCTGTGGTATGGTCAGTGGTCTCGATTTGCCGGATTGATGATGACGATGCGGTCGTCGTCCATCTCGATCTTGACGTGCCCCTTGCCCTTCAGCCCGATCTTGTGGATGTACTCCTCGGGAATTTGCACCCGCCCGACTCGGTCGAGTACCGCCAGCTCCTCGTGGGTGGCCTCGTCTTCGTCGATATCAGACGTATCCGAGAGGCCGTCGCGCATCTGCTGAAGCTCCTGCTGGTAACTCACCTTGCGGATGAATTCGCTGGAGGTCCGTCCGTCGCGGATGGCCACCACCCGGTCTACCTTGCGGGCAAGTTGGCGGTCGTGGGTGACGATGATGATGGTGACTTCGAGTTCCTGATTGAAGTTTCGGAACACGTCCATTATATGGTCGGCGGTAGCCGTGTCGACGGAGCCGGTGGGCTCGTCGGCCAATAGTATCTTCGGTTGGTTGGCCAGGCCGATGGCGATGGCGATGCGCTGCTGTTCACCGCCGGAGAGCTGGTTCAGCCGGTTGTTTTTTCGGTGGCTGAGGCCTACCATATCGAGGAGCCGCAGGGCCCACTCGCGTCTCGCATTGCCCGAGATGAGCATGGGCATCTCGATGTTTTCGAGTGCGGTAAGATAGGGAATCAGGTTACGGGCGCTGTTCTGCCAGACGAACCCGATGGTGTTACGGCGATACTCCATGAGCTCCTTGTCGGTGAATTTCAAGAGGTTCCGGTTATCCACCAGCAGCGTACCCGCGGACGGTCGATCGAGGCCGCCGATGATATTCAGAAGAGAACTCTTTCCGCTTCCGGAGTTACCGATGATCGCCGAGAGTTCCGCCTTCTCGATAGTCAGATCGAGTCCCTGTAACGCCACCACCTCCAGATCGGAGGTCTTGTAGATCTTGACCAGATTGTCACAGAGGATCATGGGGTGATCGCCCGCCCCTTCATCCGGAGTGCCGGCGTCGACGCCGTCTCCCACCGCAAGATCGTCCGCCGGTGATCCGATGGCCGGCTCTATCTGCGTTTCTTTCTTGTCATTCACCTCATTCACCGTATCGTCACTGCTCATCGACTATCTTCCCGTCTTCCATCGTGAATACATGGTCCGCCACCTCCATCATGCTTGGATCGTGGGTCGTCATCAGGACCGTCAGGTTCTCTTCTTCCACCAGCTTGCGGAAGAGCTTCACGACCTGAAGGCCTGTGTGGGTATCGAGCTCCGCGGTGGGTTCGTCCGCGAAGATGATCTTCGGTCTGTGGGCGATGGCCCGTGCGATGGCCACGCGCTGCTGCTCGCCGCCGGAGAGTTCGTGGGGTCGGTGGTGCATGCGTTTCCCCAGTCCGACGATGGTGAGGCACTCCTCGACTCTCGGCTGTATCTCCCGCTGGTTGAATCCCGCAACCCGCATGCGGAAATCGACGTTCTCGTACGCCGACATCAGCGAGATCAGGGCGATCGACTGGAACACGAACCCCATGTTGCCCCGTCTGATCTCATCCCGTTCCGATTCGGAGGCGTTCGATATCTCCGAGTCGCCGAAATAGATCAGTCCTTCGTCGGGACGGTCCAGCGTGCCGATCAGGTTCATGAGGGTGGTCTTTCCCGAGCCCGACCGTCCCCTGAGAATCGTCAACCTTCGTTCCAGGATGGCGATAGACACGTGATCCACCGCTCGTACCACTTCCCGGCCCATGGTGAAGTTTCGACAGAGCTCTTCGGTTCTCAGGATGTATCCCTGACCGGCGCCGGCCGAGGCGTTCCGGATTTTGTCTGTATCGGTAGCAGTCACTCTAATCCTCCCCAAGCTTGATGGCTTGAGAGATGTTGATATTCTTGACGATCATCCCAAGGGTAATCAGACCCGCACCGAGCATCACGGCCACGGCGAGATAGATCTTCGCATAGTCGCTGAGGTACGAGACCACCCTGAATGGGGGAATCTGCTGCGCCGCGCTGTATATCACCTGCATGAGCGGTACGAAGAGCTTGCTCGTGATTCTTCCCACCGAAACCCCGGCGACTACCGCGGTACCCGATATCATCACCTGTTCGCTGACGAGCAACCCGATGATCCTGCGCATGGACATGCCCATGGCCCGGAATATGCCGAACTGCAGAATTCGCTCCTGAATCGAAAGGATCCAGAAAATCAGGAAGCCGATGATGCTGATGGTCAGGGTGACCAAGAATCCTAAGGTGAGGGCCCCGTTGGTTCCCTGCATCATCGGATCGTTCTTGTTCTTGATGACCTTTTGCCGTGCGTCTTCCAGGTTGAGAATGTCGAGGCGTTTCTCTTCGAGCTGTTCGTATATCTCCTCGGAGGTCACGCCGGGCTTCTTCTTCATCCATACTTCGTACGGTTCTATGGCGTTCATGGCCTGAATGAATGGAAGATTGGCCACGATGAGTTTCGACTGCCTGTTGTTTACCAGCTCGTTGGGATTGTGGGTCGGCCAGTAGTCGATGAATCCGAACACCACCACCTCCATGTCCTGCTGGCTGCCCCAGCTCACCCGCAAGGTGTCGCCGACCTGGACTCCATGGTCGGTGGCGAATGCGGTGGACACGATGGTTGCCGCGGGATTCAGGGTGAGGAGATTGAGGTACTGGTACCAGTGATAGGGAAGCAGATCGTCCCGGAACCAGGCTACGCCGCCGAATTCGTGGGAGATGATCCCCATGATGTTCACGCCGGTGATGTATTCTCCCGTCACCGTCCGGGTCTTCACGTTGTCTCTCCTGAACACCTTGGTGGCGGACTCGATGCCTTCGAGTTCCGTATATGGTTTGAACGGCGGTTCGATGTACCGAACCGCCTGGCTGGAGCCGAAGGAGGATACGGCGGCTGCGAAGGGGTCCGCCTCCTCTTCGGCAATTGCGTATCCGGAGGCATCCACCTTCGTCCACTCCTCCTCCATGGTCACGTCGGCCCCGATGGCGTAGAAGGCCTTCTCCTCGAGGTTGGAGTTGAGCGTCCTCGCGGAGTCGGCGTTGAAGACACCCATAGAGAGGCTCAGGATCAGGAAGAGCATGAGGAACTGGTCGCGTCCGCTGGAGCGGCCGACTTGCACAAACGATGCATAAAGGACCGGATTCCACCGATTCCTGCCGGCCCAGAACACCGAGCGGATCAGAAGCGGGAAGATCCGCAGGAACAGGAACCCTGTCCCCAGGGTGAAGATGGTGGATATCAGGAACAGGAGCGGATCGATGGCGATATCGGTACCGGTGGCGCCCGTGATCAGCAGAGTCTGCTGGCGCAGCTGGTACTGGTAGTAGCCGTATCCGGCGATGAGCAGGAGGAGGATATCGATGAAGTAGCGCTTCCACAAGGTCTGTTTACCGGACCGTGAAACCCGCTGCTTATGCTGTACGATGGTGGTGCGTGATGCTATGAACGCGGGGACGAGCATCGAGACGATGGACATCACGATGGCGATGAGCGAGTAGAAGTAGGCCTTCGGCGTGAGTACCACCGGCAGCGCGGTGCGCTGGACGAACTCCAGGAACCCGTTCGCGGCTCCCAACATGGTACACATGGCGAGTCCCAGGGGCGGACCCAGGATCAGCGCGACGAAGCTGAGGATGACACTCTCCACCAGATAGCTGAGGAAGATCTGGCTTCCGGAGCCGCCCCGGCTTTTGATGACGGCGATTTCGTTCTTCTCGTGTTCGATTATCAGCCCGGATACCATGAACAGATAGAACACCAGCATCAGCAGGATCGGAACCTGGAGTACCCACAGGGTGATGCGCAGCTGATTCTCCCGGATCTCGTAGTGTTCGAGGATGTCCAGCGCGGCGAGTCGTATGTCGACGATACGAAGGGGCTTGGTAGCCCGGACCTGCCGTTCGTGTACGTCCAGGATGCGGGACACGTGGTCGGTGGTGATCTCGTGGTAATCGAAGGCGTAGTGCCATTGGGACTTGAAGGGTGAGGGGCTGCCGGTGTTGACGAAAACTTCCTGAAAGAGGTCGAAATCGATCATGAAGGTCTCGTTGAAGGCCCACAGACCCGTCCACCAGAAGGTGTCCACCTCGTCCTTGACGGTGAATATTCCCACTACCTTGATCATGGGGCCCTGGTAGTCTTTGACGATCATGTCTGCGATGACATAGTTCTCGTCCATGACCAGTTCTATCTCGTTGAAGGCTTGCAGGGTCACCATGGCCTCGATGACGTTGCCCCCCGCCTGGTTCGAAGGGAGTCGGCCGTGGGTGAGTTCGATATGGTCGTAGATATTCTCGATGGCCTCGATCTTGATGTATTTCTCCCGCGGTTCATCTACCTTGGGAACCTCCGGCAGGATGGTCATGTAGTCTTTGGTGACCATGGGAGCGAAACTCATGACCGGCAGCCCCAGATCCCGGGGGACCGTCTCCCTGATCTCGCTGTCCAGAGACTTGTAGAGCCGATTCTCCAGGTCCTCGGTGTAGTTCGGGCTGATGTCCATCTTGACGCTCAAGCGTCCTGGATAGTAGCCACGGTCGATCTGGAAATCCTCCAGATCCTTGATCAGCATCCGGGTGAGAACTCCGTGGGTGTAGATCGGAATCGTGCTCACCATGGCCACGGCTATCACGATTCCCACCAGGAGGCAGAGTACCAGCCATATGTTGGCATACATCTTCCGGAGGACCATCAACAGCATGAGGATTCCTCTACATCTGTGTCTGCCGATCCGGTGATCGACGGGTCGTATATCAGCATCTGTGGTTTACCGTAGGATGATCTCTTCGCCTTCGGAGAGACCCTCGAGGATCTGGACTTTCGTAGCCGTCTCGATACCCACCAGCACGTCACGCTCCTTCTTGATTCCTTCTTCCATGACCTGTACATACCGCCGGGTGGTATACTTGAATAGTGCGCTCTTGGGGATGACGATGGTGTCTTCCGCGTAATCCTGCAGGAGGCGGATCCTGGCGCTGTCTCCGAGCTCAACGGCGGCCGGAAGGTTGTACACACGGATGCCGATGGTATCTAAATTCCCCTCCCGCTCCTCATACGGAATGGAGGAGGGCGTCTGGATGACTTCGCCGGTGTGTATGACGTCCTCGATGGTAACCTCGACCTCCTGGCCCAGGATGAATTCCGAATACTTGGAGCCGGAGTACTCCAGCTTCAGGTTCTTTGGATCGGCGATCCGCATGATATTCCTGTACGCGTTTACGTAGTCTCCCTCAGAAACGTTCCGGTCGATATACACGACCTTTCCGGCTACCGGCGCGTAGAGACGGGTATCTTCGATCTGTCGTTCCAGGTCTTGAAAGCGGATCATCGCCGAGAGCAGGTCCAGTTTGGCGATCTCCAGTGCGACGGCGTCTTCCTGCTCCCGCTCGAGCCGTTCGTGGTTCATCCGGGCCTTGGTGAGGGCGATCTCCTGCTTCTGAATGTCGCTGGCCATGTCTTTCAACCTACGGCTGTTATCGGGATCCTCACCTTCGAGGGTCGCCAGGACCTTGGCTTCTTCGTAAGCGCGTTTCAGATCTTCCAGGCGCAGCTCTGCCAGGTCTACGTCGAGCAGAGCCAACTCCAGGGTGTATTGCGAGTTCTCCGGATCCTCCAGCCTGTCGACGTTGATCTCGAGTTTCTTGACGTTGATGCGCTGCTGCTCGATCTGACTCGCTAGATTCTCGGAAAACAGCTCAGCCACGAGCGCGCCCTTCGCCACCTCGTCGCCGATTTGGGTATAGAGGCCCTTCAGCCTTCCGCCCTGGTTCTTGAAATATACATCCGACTGATGGTTCGAGACGAAGTATCCCGTGGCCAGTACTGCGAGTTCGATGTCGTCTCGAATCACCTTGAAGGTGTTGTAGCTGATCTCGGGCGGTTTCACGAGAGGCGGGGTCAGGACCTTCTCCTCCTTGGGAAGAAGGAAACATCCCTGGAGGAGCGCTATGAGGAATACGGCGGCTAATGCCGGAAGTGCGAAGCCGGGGCGTGTGTCTCGTGCTTTTTCGGTGTATCCGGGATTGTACAATGGTGTCTTATTCATCTGAATCCTGCTATTCTGTCCTTAAACAAAGTAGTGTAGGTGCGGACATGTTTTTTATTCCATCAGATGCCCCGTAACCCGGTGGAAACGGCCTACTCACTAGTAGGGTAGTAGGTTTGAAATCCACCCGGCCGGACATCAGCAGAGAATATCAGTTTCTACAACCGAGCGCAAGGGCCAACAGCGGTTCTGCCTATAGCTATTGCCATCGTTGGAACCGCTGGTCGTTGTTGCAGCAGTTCGAAAAGTAAGTAGAAAGGGAGTCGTACATCAGTCCCTTTTCTG
>CAZAKE010000174.1:3070-9795 GCA_964485495.1 uncultured Spirochaetales bacterium | reverse complement strand
ACCACAGAAAAATCAAGCTCCCCCGGTTCTACCCGGAGGATCAAGCTGCAAAGACTGGACAGCGAAGTACGTACGCGATATTATCTCTGCCGAATGGAACCTGGTCCGCCTGCCTCCATATGGTGTTGTTGGGAGTAAATATGGGTGAAGCGCAACTGCCCCGATATTTCCGCTGTGTCAACTGTAGCCGATATATGGAGGTCGATGATTCGATCGACAGCGCCTTCTGCTCGGACGAATGTCGGCAACGGTATGCCCGTTGCCACACATGCGGCCGATATTTTGCGGTCCCTAGCGCCGAAGACCCATTGTACTGCTCGGAGGAGTGTGCGGTTACAGAGGACGCGGTTTCGGAGAGTGCATCGGTCGAATACCGGCACATGAACGATGAAGAATCGGCGACAGATATGACGGAGATCCTCGGCATAACGAAACGAGTCGACGGAACACGAGAGGAAGGAGAGGAGCTATGAAGCTAGTATTTCTCGGGCCTCCCGGTGCGGGGAAAGGCACCGTTGCAGGAAAACTTCAGGAGGAGTTCGGCCTTCCGCAGATCTCCACCGGAGATCTTTTCCGAAACGCCATTAGAGACCAGACGAGTCTCGGCAAACGCGTGAAATCCATCCTCGATGCCGGAGAGCTCGTGCCTGACGAGGTGACTGTGAAATTGGTTAAGGAGCGGTTGAGTCGATCCGACACCGACGGAGGATTCATTCTCGACGGCTTTCCCCGGACTATCCCACAAGCCGAGGCATTGCTCTCTATGACGGACGTGAGCGCGGTGGTGAATTTTCGGGTCTCCGAAGAAGAGGTCGTGGAACGGCTCTCCGGCAGACGGATGTGTCGGTCCTGCGGCCGGAGTTACCATGTGGTATTCATGCCGCCGAAAAAGGATGGGATTTGCGATGCCTGCGGGGGTGAGCTCTATATCCGAGACGACGACAGAGAGGAGGCGGTGAGAAATCGGATGGAGGTCTACAGAAAACAGACCGCACCGCTCATCGATTTCTTCAAGGATCGGAAGCTCCTGCGAGAGATAGATGCTTCTCAGAACCCGGCGAAGGTGTATGAGGACGCCGAAAAACTGGTAGCGTCTCTCGGCTGAACCGATTGTACCATCCAAAGGATATCCGGAGAATGACGAGACCTTCGAGCCATTCTATTTTATGGGACACGAGTATTCGACCGTGACACGGCTGCCGGCACACACTCCGGATATGATGCGTGGGTTCCGGCTACTCATCCCCATCGTCGGTCTCCGATGGAGTATCGTCGGATTCGGTAGTTGTGTCCTGACCGGTAGTATCATCCAGTTCATCATCGACGGGTTCCTCGACCGGTTCCTCCTGCAGTAGATTCCGCTCCGACAGAAAATCGAAGATCCGTTCATACCCGAAATTCTCGGGATCAACAACCAGTTCGCGCAGACTCGCAATATCTCGGAAACCGGCGGTCACCGCCTGCTCGAGAACCACCATACCCTGATCGATGTCCTCGATAGCGGTAAGAAGGATCTTTGCTTTCTTATAAAGGGCGTCTGCGTTGTTTGCGTCGTTTTCGAGGACCTTGTCGAAGGCGGTGACCGACTTGTCGTACAATTCCAACTTCACATAGGTATCGCCCAACAGCAACCAGGCCTCGACATCGGCGCCCTGTTTGGCGGTATATGCTTCGAGAAATTCCGAAGCGAGAAGGTGATTCTCCAGTTCCGACTCGAGTCGGCCCAACGCAAGCAGAAGATCCTCTTTTCCCGGCGTGATATCGTAGAGTCTCAGGAGGTACTCCTCGGCTTCCTCGAGCTGCTCGTTGTTCCAGAGAATAATACCGCCGTTATACAGGGCGTTTTTGTTCTGGTCGTTTCTCGATAGGATCGACTCGTAGATACGGAGGGCTTCCTCGTCGTCTCCCGTAAGGTGGCGGCCCCACGCCAGTGCCTCCAACAAGACGGCGTTCTCAGGGTCCTGTTCGAGCAGACGCTCGAGGACGTCGAAGGCCTCTTCAAACTTGTTCGTGTCCAGATAGACACGTGCCAGATTGTAACTGGCCCGGGTGAGCGAAGTATCGAGTTCCAGGGCGTGCTGATACGCGGTAACCGCTTCTGAGTGACGCCCGAGTTCGAAATACGCGTTTCCGAGATTGTAGTAGACTTCCGCGGCCTCCTGCCGCGGAATCCCCGTCGCACAGGCCCCCAGAACCAGACACAGCACACACACCCCGACAACAAGCGCACCGGAAGATATCGAAGACCGACCGGAGCCCGAGTCGCGGGGGTCGCCACTCCTCCGTAGGCTCTTCGCCCCGCTACCCTTCATCCGAGAACCGTTCGCTCAATCTCGTTGACCTGCGAGCGGTACAGGGTTACGATGTTGGACCCGTAATCGGCTATAAGTTGGATGATGTTTCTCGCGGCATCCTCCTCATCGGGTCCGTTTATCCGATCACCTGCATCTCCGAGACCCGGCAAAATATAGGCCAGATCGTTCAGCACCGGATCCATCCATAGGGTGTATACGGTGGCCCGATCGAGAGCCCGCACGATGCGCAGCGCGCCCTTCAACGCCGAGATGACGTTGAAGAACTTGATGGAACGAGGCTTGATTCCCTGGGAGAGGAGGTACTGGACGACGGTAACCAAACTCCCTCCGGTGGCATTCATGGGATCCGCGAAGAAGAGATCCTTTCCGTCGAGTGCCTTCAGATCGTAAAACGACCTCTCCAGGTCCAGGATATACTCCATGTTCCGTTCCCGCTTGGAATCATCCCTCTTGATTCGGAACAGCGCGAAGGGTGTCACGTAGCCTGATGAGGAGTACTCCTGTATCTCCTTGGACATGATCATCGATGGAAGCAGCGCACCTCGCAACATGACACACATAACGGAATTTTCAATCTCTCCATCGACGTCCGGAATCTTATGGACGGCAAAATTGTCTACGGGAATCGATACGGGAGTCCGGGTGATGAGGTAGTTCTTCCGGACGGAGTTCGCCCCCCCGAAAGCGAGATTGAACAGCAACTCATACGCCCGTTGGATGTAGTACATGAACTCCTGACGCTGAGTTCGGGTATCACGCAGTTTGGCGATGAGCCGCGATGCCTCGCCGTGGATCTCACGTGGTGTCTCGAACGAGTAGACCTTGACGTTGGATTCCGATTGGGTGATCTCCTGCATCAACTCACCCATCGTATTGTAGATGCCGATGAGGGTTTCCTTCTCCTTCGCCAACCGCTGCTGGTTGTTTGAAACGGAGAGTACCTCGAAGATCCTCATGGCACCATCGAAGTACTCATCCATCCGGCGGAGACTCTGCTTGTCGGATGCGGTCAGATAACCGTCGAGATCGGTCGCCTTGAGAATTACCTTGCCGTCTGTCGCCATCGATTCACTCGCCTCTGCGGGATCGTGCTCTTCGCGCCGAGTGTCAGGAGGGCGACCATCCGAAAGTCATCCCGATCATCAGACGCGGGGCCCCATCGAACAAATCGGTTCCCACGATGTCGAAATTCAGTTTGAAATCGGTGCCTTTCAACGGATCGATGCGGATACCGGAGTTGAAACTACCCCGACTCGCCGCATCGAATCCGTGCACATTCTCGGCGCGGTACGAATAGTTAGAAAACTCGTTTATCCAGTGAATATAGTCCTTGAATACATCGGGAAACAGACTCAATTCGAACCCCAGCGACACGTCGATGGCGGCGTCGAGACTCTGACCGGTGGGTGACGGGAAGGTCTTCCCGATCACGAAGGTGGTGTTTGCGGGCCACCCGAAGAAATCGCCGCTGTAAGTCACGGCCAGATAGACCTGCCCGTAATGGTGGAACACATTGGACCCCTGATGCAGCGCCTGATAGTTGACTCCTATGGCGAAGGCGGAGCTCCCCTCCCGGTAGAACTGGAATTTTCCGTGAACGAGTATGTTGAATGTATTCGGATTTCCGGTGGAGATATCAAACGCCACCCCGGCCTCCCCTTTCCTCAGGAATCCAAAGGTGATCTTGGGGATATGCGCCATGGCGCCGGAACCGGCGAAGATGAAACTGTAGCCGGTATCGATGCCGAAGTTGTTGATCTCGTAGCTGATTCGTGCCGTCGGAGTAGAAAACAAGCCGGTAGACCCGTTGGCGCTGAGCCCCTTCACGGCACGCTGGGCCGATACCGAACCGACGGCGGTGATAAGCAACAACAGAACGATACTAATCCGCGGTGTCTTTCGCATCTAGGTTCTCCTTAATTTGCAATTGAAATGGATTCTTCTATCGGAGGCATTATAGTGAAAATCGGAACGCGGTTCAAGCAAGGGCGATGGTGTACTCCGGGTAGTGCTACTGTAATGCGAAAAAAAGGACCGCCTCGAGTTGGCGGCCCTGGATGTTGGCATCTCCTAGGGGAGTCGAACCCCTGTTGCCGGGATGAAAACCCGGTGTCCTAACCACTAGACGAAGGAGACCCGTTATCGACAATGCCCCACGCTCGCTTTTAAGTGCGGGGTCATGAGCCGCAATGGATTCGAACCATTGACCCACGCCTTAAAAGGGCGTTGCTCTACCAGCTGAGCTAGCGGCCCCTTCCATTTGCGGAGAGAATATAGCAATCCGGATGTAAAAAGTCAATACAACAAATTTACTGTACACCGACACGGTGGTTATATCCGGAATTCGAATCCCACCATCAGGTTGTAGACCGGCCGTAAACCGGGTTCCGACGAAAGCTCGGTACCGAACATAGATGCGTTGAGGATGAAATACTGTAGGTCGAGTCCCAATCCTGCCGCGAAGAGCCCCTGATTGAGGCCTACCCGCACGGAGAGTATCCGCAGAAACCGCATCTCGAGCCCCACACTCAGGTGGAGAATCGGGTGGGTGGAGGTTGACGGCGTGATCAGAAAATCGAAGATGTCGTTGTAATCTACATAGAGAGAGATCTCGTTTATGACCCGTTCCACCGGCCCGAGGGGGGGAGACAGCATGATGCCGCCGTTCAGCTTGAAAGGCAGAATGGCCTTGGTCCGGGTCGGCTCTTGGGTGTTTTCCGTAAATTCATCGACAGTAACGTAATGGCTGGTAAGGATGGGTGTGAACACGTCCTCACCGGTGATACCGATAGCCAACCACTCCCCCAACTGGTACCGGATTCCAAGATCGATGCCGATAGCCGCGATGAAATCGAAGGGCTCCGACGTGAGGGTCTCGGCCGAGAAGGAGGTGAACATATCGGCGAGTTCGAGGAGTGATTTTTTGAAGGAGAGGCGTCCGATCAGCGAACCCTTAAGGAGGAACCCGATATCGAGTGCACTCAACGACTTAGCGGGCAGCGGAATTCTGAACGCGTATCCGCCGCAGAGGAGAACCTGTTCGCTCAGCGCCATTGTAACCGTCAGCGGCCCACCGCTCGAGAGGGTAAGGCTGGTCAAATTCATCAGCCCGAGTCCGATTCCGTTTCCTACGTATCCGAAGTTGAGAGGGCCGACAACCTCGGCGCCGGCATACAGGCTACGTACCATGTCCTGAACGACAGGGGAGCCGAGAAGATCCGTGAGCTCGCTGCCCTGGGCGGTCTGAATGATGAGCCCCGCCATGTCGAAGATGGGACCCTTCAACCACGCCGTCAGTTCGGCCACCGAGAACTGCGGCTCCACCGCCTGAAAGCCGGCAGGATTGCAGAAGAGCACCGAGAAGTCGTTCGCCTGGGCCGCATGCGGACCGCCCATGGCAGATGCCCTGCCGGAGGGGAAGTAGATCTCCTGGATGTCGGTCGAGATCAGCGACTCGTCCTCCTCCGCCGCTTGCAGCGGCATCACCGTCCCGAATGCGGCGAGCACCGCCATGAGCATGACCAGAAGCCGGCGCCCGTGATAGGCCGCCACCCATCGGAGAACTCTATCTCCAGCAATAACCATCGATCCCTCTCCTATCTTCCCGTCCCGAAGTATGAATTCATGTCGACACCGCCCAACTCGGCGTATTCGATGGCGGTTATGATTTCGGGATCTTCCCAATCCACCGCTTCCATGTCGCCGTCCGCCTCGGCGATCTTCCCGACTACAATACCGGCGCCGGCCACGACATATTGGGAGGAGCTGATCGTTGCCCCCTCTACACCGGCGACCGCTTCGATGTAACCACCGGCCTCGGATATGCTTTCGACCATGTCGGTCAGCTCCTCCTCGGAATATTCCCCGATGATCTCTTCGAAATCGGGAGGATTCTCGGGATCGACCCCGCCGGAGACGAAATCGGTGAGTACGTCTGTGAGTCCCGAGGCTCCAATGGCCATGTCGGCCGCAAGAAGGTAGAGGTCGGGATCATCTTCCGGGTCCACATCCTCTACCAGCGCGGAGATCTGCTCGTAGGCCGCCTTGATCTTGTCGGTATCGCCCGTCTCGAGTATGCCTTGGGCGTAGGAGATCTGCTGCTCCGGTGAAAGATCGGATATATCCCGCTGAAGGCCCGTGAACGGGCTAAACGTGAACACGTCCTGACAACCCACCATCACGAGGACTAACCATGAGATCAACAAAAATGCCGCAAGCCTGCCGACACGTGAAGATATCTTCGACATTATCCTACCTCGCTGTCGTGGATTATCGATTCGCGTGCTTACCACCCGGTTTGTCGGCGGATCGATATCTTTACTATCGGAACCTCGATGAAATCCATTATCGTTTAAAGCTGTTTGCGCCATATGGCACCTCCTCATACCAATGCAGCCGCGGCCGACTCCG
>CAZAKE010000174.1:0-2970 GCA_964485495.1 uncultured Spirochaetales bacterium | reverse complement strand
TCCGAATCCCCCGGTGGGATACCCTTGAGAAAACCCGCCGCGTAGGACCAGAAAGCGAAACAATACGGCCTCCACCCCGGCATGCACGGCGGATAAAAAAAAGCGCTCATCCCGTATGATATGGATTATATCACCAAATTCAAGGTACAACCGGGGACGGAAGTACATCGGCCGTCATGAACGCATTGAGTATCGATGCGGTGAAGATGAAACCTTCCGCCTCCGCCAGGGCGAAGAGTGTCGCGGCCGAATCACCCCGGTGTCACCATAGAAACTTCGACGCGTCTTCCATTCACTCATAGGGGTCGGAGATAGCGCTACGTCGTCAGAATCGATATCGCCATTCTATAAACTCCGCAGTTGCAAAACCGTCGGAACAGACGTACCTGCATCGACATAATCGCCCCTTCGGTGTCTCCCGGGAGCCTAACTGGGGAACCCCACGTACCGGCACCTTCAGGTAGTTCCCCGAGACCCCGAACCATTCGTCATCCCCTGAACCAGGGGTTTCGAGCAGCACCTCAAGGACGCCTCCGTGAAAGCCCCGCCTGTATTCGGAGAGAGACTCCTCCGACAGATCGCGAAGCTCACCGGCCCGGAGCACGGCCTCCCGCTCGGGAACCTTATGTGGAAGATCGACGGCGGCAGTTCCCGGACGCGGAGAAAACGGAAACACGTGGAGCCGCGTGAATCCGCACTCACGGACCAGGGAGACCGTCTCGCGGTGATGGGCCTGCGTCTCGCCGGGAAAACCGGTAATGAAATCGGCGGCGATGAACGCCTCCGGCCGCTTCTCACGGAGCCTATCGACGACACTCCGGACGAGTCGGGAGTCGTATTTACGTTTCATCGCCGCAAGAACGGCATCCGAGCCTGATTGCACCGGGATGTGGAAGTGAGGACAGACCCGGGGATGGCGCAGAAGAGTATCGTAGGACGGACCGATCATATCGGGCTCGAGGGACGAGAGACGAAGCCTGAAGCCCGTCGATGCATCGAGGATGGCACGGACGAGTCCCGGCAGTGTCATGCCGGAATCGGAGTAGGAGGAGATATTCACTCCGGTGAGTACGATCTCCCTGAAGTCGGCGGCGGCAATCGCTTTCGCCTCACCTACGACATCACTCGCGGCACGACTGACGGACCCGCCCCGGGCCAACGGCACCCTGCAGTAGGCGCACCGGTTATCGCAGCCGTCCTGTATCTTCAGGAAGGCCCTGGAGTGAAAGCTGTAGGAGGAGGTTGAAAACCTGAATAGTTCGGCTCCCGGTGCCGGCTTCGGGACGGTATCTGCGACGCCGGCTCTGTCTCGATGCCGGTGGAGGATCTCACGCCCTGCTGTCCGTACTCGCTGCCGATCCGCGGCGGCGGCCATCACGAGGTGTTTCGCGGCATCCAGCAGCTCGTATTTGTGACTCTGCGGGACCACGCAGATGTCGGCGCCGAGTGCTGCTATCTGTTCGGGATTCATCTCCGCGAAACAACCGGTGACGATGATGAGGGCCGACGGAAAGGCGCGAATGCTGCGGCGGATGATCCGCCTGGCCTTCTGCTCGGCCTTGCCGGTCACCGTGCAGGTGTTGATTACGATCATGGCAGGCTCGAAAGGCATCCTCTCACTCGTTCGCTCGTTCAAAGGAGAGTGCGCGAGGCACTCGGCGAGCGACCGAATCCGTGCCCCGGCTCCGGTGAACGCCCCGGCTATCGACTCGCTCTCGATCTGGTTCAGCTTACACCCCAGGGTATAGAACGCCACGGTTACGGTATCACGTGATGTATCCACCGGTTGACTATTCATATTCCGACACTCGCCGAGATCGGACTCCCCGGAACAGAGAGATACGAAGAGGGCCCCGATGCGACTAAACGGCGAAGTGCGCGCCCGTCCGGAGTGTGTGATGTGCTACCTGGAATCGAGTTTTTCTCTGACACGCTCGGTTCCACGAACCGCATCCTGGGACGACGGATTCAGCTGCAGGGCCTTCTGATAGGCCACGAGAGAATATCGGTAGTCTTCGGCCATCTCCCGGGCATATCCGAGCCTGGTCCACCAGCGTGCCGTGTTGGGTGAATGGTACACGGCCGTCGTGAGGGCGATGTCCGCATGGTTGTACTCTCCGAGACGGATAAATATCTCGCCCATGTAGTAGTAAACGCTTTCGATCCGGTCACCCGTCGGGGCCAGCACGGCGTATTCCTCGAAATACCGCAGCGCATCCAGGTTGTTTCCCAGGAAAAAATTAGCCTCGCCCACCGCTTCTACCATCCGCGGATCGTACCGCGATATCTCGAGACCCTGCAGCCCGTAATCCAGGGCCTCCTGGTAACGTTCGAGCTGTAACAGACTCCAGCAGAGTACCGCGTACGAGTTCATGTTCCGTGGTGTCTCGGCAAGTTCGTTCAGGCACACTCGAATGGCCGCCTCGTACTCACCGTTCCGGTACATCCCCAGCGCGTCCGGCGGTTCCTGTGCGAAGAGCCACATGCCGCTGCATGCGGTCACCATCGACAGTACCAGAAGACCTCGAGCTATCGTTCCACGCGTGATAGAGATCATGTGGGTTTCTCCATTTTACATATACCGTTGAATTTACAGCCGCTTTCCATGATGACATTGGGGGCGGTGATGTCTCCCTGCATTGTAGAGGTCGAGAAGAGCTCCACACGGGAGAGCGCCTCGACGTTTCCCCTGATCGTTCCCTTCAGGGATACGACGTTGGCCTGGACCGAGGCTTCGATGACCGCACCGGAATCGACGTAGAGGTCACCCGTCGCGTCGATATCGCCGGTGAAGCGCCCCTTGATCATCAATGAATCGTTGAAGCTGAGCGTGCCCTGGAAATCGATATCCTCCGCCAACACGGTATCGATCTCCGATTCATCCACACCCTTTATTTGTATTTCCGACATAGTCTCCCCAAGTTGTATAGCGTAATCGTAGTGGTTGCCGGGAACTGCTGTCAAGTGGCC
>CAZAKE010000173.1:0-9803 GCA_964485495.1 uncultured Spirochaetales bacterium | reverse complement strand
GATATCCCGACTCCGATTGCACCCGCCTTCGCCGGGATATCGCCGCGTACCACGGGCTCTCTCCGGACGAGATCCTGCCGGTGAACGGCACCTCACAGGGCATCTTCCTCATCGCCGCGGCCTACACACGGCTACATTCCGGGATACACGAAACGGCACCGGTGTGCCTCGTCTCAGGCCCTGCCTACGGAGAGTACGGCGACGCCTGGAATGCGTACGGGGGCCGGGTTGTCACCATCGCAGCGTCCGAGGAGCGCATGTTCACGCCTTCCGCTTCGGCGCTGATCGAACAGATCCGAACGTATCACCCGAGATTGGTGTGGATATGTGAGCCCAACAATCCCACCGGGCGGCAGCTCGGTCCGGAGGAGATGCAGCGAGTGCTCCGGACTTGCCGGGAAACGGGGACACTGCCGGTTCTCGATGAGGCCTATCGAAATTTCATGCATGAACACACGGACGCCGCCCGCGAATCCGTCTCGACGGAGGCGAGGGTGCTACGGCTCCGTTCCATGACCAAGGACTTCGGAATACCGGGGTTGCGACTCGGATACATAATCGGCACACCGGAGGAACTCGCCTCGCTCAGACGCCTGCAGCCCGACTGGAGCGTGAACGGTCCCGCACAACAAGCAGGTTCCGCGTGCCTGGAGGAGATCGACTACTTCCGCGACACCTGGCACCGAACGCGAGAGGCCGCCGTCGATCTCGGAGACACGCTTTCCACCATGGGATTCCCGGTTGTGCCCTTCGAAGCCAACTACCTCCTCATGAAGACGGGTAATGTCGCACTCCTTACCGCGCACCTCTGGAAACGGCTGATACAGGTCCGGGATTGCACCTCCTTCGGGCTTCCCGGATACGTTCGTATCGGGTCGAAGACGCCCGAGGAGAACCGCGTGCTGGTCTCTGCGTTGGAGAAGTATCACTCGGATGGAGAATACAGGGAAGGACACGACGGTAGAGTTCCATGTCCAATCGATCCAATTCCAATAGAGAGGAGAGAATGATGGGTCATATCACACTCATCCTCGGCGGGGTTAAGAGCGGGAAAACGTCGTTCGCGCAGAGGGAGGCCGAACGCGAGGAGCGAACGAGCGGGCAACGTGTCCTGTACGTGGCCACCGCACAGGCGTTGGACGATGAGATGCGTTCTCGGGTCCGCCGTCACCGTGCGTCGAGACCGCAGCGGTGGGAAACCCTGGAGGAGCCCCTCGCCGTCGCCGAAGCGATCGAGACCCGTCTCGGGAGACAGCCGTCTCCGGGAATCCTGATCCTGGACTGTCTCACTCTGCTCATGACCAACTTGATTCTCACCACCGGCGATCCACCCGATAGGGAGGAGAGTGACCGTCTGGTGTGCGCCGCGACGGAACGTATCTTCGACGTGCTGGAGGATGCCCGAATCGATGCGTATCTCATCAGCAATCTGGTGGAGACGGGGCTCATAGCCCCGACACTCTTGGGACGGATGTTTCAGGAGATCGCCGGGTCCACACACCAATACGCCGCCGGCCGGTCTGATCGCGTGTATCGACTGACCGCGGGGATACCCGAGCGGATCAGGTGACGACCGCCCAGCATACGGCCGACGATTCGACGGAGATTATTGGAGGAACCGGATGTGCCTCGTCTACGCGTTGAGATTTCTCACCATCCTCCCGATCCCCTGGAGGGAGGGTGAGGACCTCTCGAAGGTGGCCGGGTCGGTGACGTGTTTCCCGCCGGTAGGTTGGATTATCGGCGTGGTCCTTACCGGAATCGGCTTCTTCGGACTCACCTTCTGGTCCCCACTGTCGACGGCGGTGCTGGTCGTCACCGCCTGGGTACTCCTCACCGGCGGGCTTCATCTGGACGGTCTCTCAGACCTGGCGGACGGACTCGGCGGCGGAAGAGATGCCGGGCGCCGTCTCGAGATCATGCGGGACAGCCGGATCGGGACCTTCGGCGCGCTTGCACTCATCCTGCTCCTGGCGTTGAAGACCGCCATGGTCTACGAGCTTCTCTCGGAAACGGGTGCCCCGGACGTTGGAACCTCCGCACTCTGGGCCGGCGGAACCGGCCTCGACGGGGTGCGGCATACGATCTTCTCCGGGAGTCTGCCTGCGAGCTGGACCGTTTCGGCGACTATGCCTGTTGCGGCCTGGATAGTGATCGCACCCGTCCTCGGACGGTTCGTCATGGTTGCTCTCATCGTCGTCTATCCGACGGCACGGCCCGACGGGCTGGGGATCTTCTTCAAGGAGAGGATCCGAGTCCGGGAGATCGCGGCAACCGCCGTGTTGACGCTGGGAATATGCGCCCTCAGCGGAGGAGTATGGGGCTTGTTCGCAGTAGTCGGCGCGAGTCTCTTCGCCCTGCTTGCTGCCCTCCCGGTCTCCCGGGCCCTCGGAGGTCTCACCGGCGACGCCTACGGCGGTATCTGCGAGGTCACGGAATCGGCACTCCTCATCGCCGGCACAATTGTCGCCGGATCGGTATCCATCGGATTCTGATCTCGGTACGGCTCCTCGAAAAGTAGATGGAGAGATTACGCACCCGATTCGACGGGCTCGGGGAAATACATGGCCATGATGTACTCGTCCTGGAAGACCGCGTTTCCGGAGAGTTCGAAGTATCTCGCCTCCTCACGGATGTGAGAACAGTCCTGCAGGTTTCGCTTGTCCAGAGAAGCCATGATCGCCCCCATCCCCGCCGAGTTTCCGACGGTCTTTATCTTCTCCTCCAGTTCCCTGGGCAACAGTCCGATGCCGAGAGCGCTGGGCTTCGAGATGTAGCTGCCGAATCCTCCGGCGATGTAGGCGTTGGAGATCTCCTCGACACGCGTGCCGGTCTCCTTGAGGAGCGTAGAGATGCCGGCGGCGATGGCCGCCTTCGCAAGTTGCACCTCGCGCAGGTCCTTCTGGGTGAAGTAGAGACCCTGTTCTCCGCCGGACCCGTTCCCCCCGTCGCCGGCGGGGGTGATCCGGATGGCCGACTCGCCGTCGAGTTCGAACCGTCCGGCCAGCACCGTCCGAGCCTGATCCGAAGGCGCCTCATCCATGTCGACGATCCGTCCGGTATAGTCGGCCGCCCCCGTCTCGATAAGCAGCGCCGCAACGTCGATGATCCCGGAACCGCAGATGCCGATGGGAGGCGCGTTTCCGATTGTCGTATACTTGAGTGAACCGTCGAGATACACCGTATTGACGGCACCTTCGATTCCACCGACTCCGCAGGAGATCTGAGCCCCCTCGAAGGCCGGACCCGCGGCGGTAGAGCAGCACACGAGCCACTCCGTATTCCCCAGCACGATCTCGCCGTTGGTTCCGATGTCCACCAGTAGCGAGAGTTTTTCGTCGCTGTACATCCTGGTAGCCATCACACCCGAGACGATGTCCGCTCCCACATACCCGGAGACCGACGGCAGTACGAACACCGTGCAGTTCGGCAGGTCTCGAAACCCGAGACTCTCGGCGGAGTACACCATCAGGTCGGTGGTCACCGGAATGAACGGCGATGTGGCGATATGTACCGGATCGAGGCCGGCAAAGAGGTGAAGCATGGTCGTGTTTCCGGCGATCTTGAGAGAGTAGATGTTTTCAGACGATAGTTCGTTCCGACTACAGAGTTCCGCCGACATTCGCCCGACCTGAGACACGATCTTCTCCTGCAGAAATTCCAGCCCGTCGCGCTCTCGACCGCAATATTCGATCCTGGAGATGACGTCGCCGCCGAAGGGTTTCTGGGCGTTCAGGCCGGAGACCGCATCAACGACCTCGCCCTCCTGTAGATCCAGCAGATAGGCCACCACGGTGGTAGTTCCGATGTCCACCGCTATGCCGAAGTTCACGGTGGCCGTGTCACCCTCCTCCACCGCCAACACCGTATCGCCGGAACGGGTCACCGTGACGATTCCGTCGCCTGCATGGACCGCCCCTGAAAAAGATCGGAGCAGCGGCAGGGAGATTTGTGGCCGGGGGACTTCCACCATGTCCGCAATCCGCTGCAGGTCGTCCCGCTGGTCCTCGAGAGATGGCGGCGGAAGTGTGTAGGCCGTCTTCTTCACCACCGGATCGAGATCACCAACGAATTCGGCATATTCGGTCTGGATACGGGCCCCGCGGTAGCTGCTGCCGCACTCGACACGTACGTCGCCGCGAATCCGGGTCATGCATGCCAACCGGACGCCGTCTCCGGTTTCGTTTTCCGAGAGAAACCGCTCCTCCACCGGTGTCGGTTCACTCACGTCGCCGTCCAGCACCCTGATTCTGCATTTTCCACACGTACCCTTCCCTCCGCACGGGGCATCGAAGGAGAGGTCCGGAATTTTCCCCAAGGCATGCAGTATGGTCACGCCGTCGGGGACGGTCACTGAGATAGTCTTGCCGTCGAATTCGACCGTAACGGTACAGTCTGTATGTGTCATCATTCCCTCTTGAATACGGAAAAAGATTTCGGGTATTGTACATGAGAGAAACAGTATGTGTACACCTGTCCTGTGCACGTCGATCGAGAATACGAGGGAGAGTGTCTATGCCCATCTATGAATACATCTGCAGTTCCTGCAATACAAAATTCGAACGGCTGGTACGTTCCGGCGGCAGCGGCATGTGCTGCGGCGCGGAAGAATAGGGTGCCCGAGAAACGGCCGAACCCAGAATCCGATAGATCGGTGCGATATTGTGCGATATAGAGTAATGCCGAGGCGCAGATGAGTACGAGTATTCCCCTCCAATGTGGAATAGATGTCGGTTCAACCACCGTAAAGGCGGTGGTGATGGATCCCGACGGTAGTCTCATGTGGCAACGCTACCGCCGCCATAACACCAGACAGCCGGAGACGGTTCGGGAATACCTCGTCGAGATCGAGGCGGAATTCCCCGACACACCCATCGATCTCTTCATTACCGGCAGCGGAGGAAGATCGATCGCACCGGCCATCCATGCTCGCTACATACAGGAGGTCAATGCCGTCACCTATGCGGTGGAGACCCTCTATCCACGGGCGGGGTCTGCGATCGAACTCGGCGGCCAGGACGCGAAGGTCATCATCTGGAAGGATGACGGACACGGCGGCAAGACCACCCTCACGTCCATGAACGACAAGTGTGCCGGCGGAACCGGCGCCACAATCGACAAGATCTTCGGCAAGATCGGTCTTCCGATGGAACAGGCCGCCCGGGTCACGGCGGAAGGAAAATCGATACACCACATCGCCGCCAAATGCGGCGTCTTCGCCGAAACCGACGTTGTCGGCCTCGTGAAGGCCGGCATCGATCCCGAGGAGATATTCGTCTCCCTTTGCAACGCCATCGTCAAGCAGAACCTTGAGGTTCTCGTCAGAGGCAACGTCCTCCGGCACGACGTACTCCTGTTAGGGGGGCCCCACACATTCCTGCCGGTGTTCACCGAGATCTGGCGCCGAGTCCTGCCGGAAACCTGGAAACTCCACCGGTGGACGCCGGATGACCGGCCGATCGAGGAGATGATCTTCGTACCCCCGAACTCGGAGTATTTCGCGGCCATGGGCGCCGTCCTGTTCGGAAGGAAGACCGAGGAGCTCGGACACGAGATCGAAAACTCGAATACGGACGATCCGGAACAGCGATACGCAGGGGTGGAAGAGTTGGATACCTATATCCACGAAGGCAGACTCACGCAACTCTCCTCCTCCGGAGCGGTACGGGACGGGCTGGTGAAGGACGAGGCGGAACTCGAGGCCTTCACGGCGAAGTATACTATCCCTGAGTTTTCCAACGCCCTCAAGGGAACCGGCGATATCCTCCGCTGCTACCTCGGCATCGACGGCGGAAGCACGAGCTCCAAGATCGTACTCATCAACGAAGATTCCGAACCCGTGTACAAGGGCTACGTGCTTTCGAAGGGGAACCCGATCGTCGACGTCCGCAGGATGGTCGCGGAACTCTGCGAGTGGCGAGACACGCAGGCCATCGATCTGCAGATCCTCGGCTCCGCGGTGACCGGGTATGCGTCGGACATTCTGCAGAAAGCCTTCAACGTGGATCTCTCCGTCGTCGAGACCGTGGCACACATGCGTTCGGCGGTGCACCGATATGGCGATATCGACATCATCTGCGATGTAGGCGGTCAGGACATCAAGGTCCTCTTCATGCGTCACGGTCGGGTGGTGGATTTCAAGCTCAACACCCAGTGTAGCGCCGGAAACGGGTACTTCCTGCAGGGAATGGCCGAACAGTTTGATATCCCGGTGGAGGAATACGCAGAATACGCCTTCCGCGCACGGCAGGCGCCGGCCTTCAACTACGGCTGCGCCGTATTCATGGAACAGGATAAGGTGAACTTCCAACAGCTCGGATGGAGCAAGGAGGAGATCATGGCAGGGTTGGCCCTGGTCCTGCCGCTCAACATCTGGAACTACGTGGTCCAGGAATCCAATATCGCCAAGTTCGGAAACCGGGTCGTGCTCCAGGGGGGCACCCAGAAGAACCTCGCCGCCGTGAAGGCACAGGTAGACTATATCGAATCCAGGATCCCAGACGCGGAGGTCCACGTCCACAGGTATGCCGACATCTGCGGTGCCATCGGCGCGGCCATGGAGGCGAAGGCCAAGGTAGAGAGAAACGGAACCTCGCCGAGTAGTTTCATCGGCGTGGATGCGGCGGCCAACGTGGAGTTTACCGCCCGGAGCGACGAGTCCACCCGCTGCCGTTTCTGCGGCAACCGGTGCCCACGCACCTTCGTCGACATCACAATGCCCGGCGGCGAGATGATCCGGTATATCTCAGGGAACGGCTGCGAGCGCGGCATGAGCGACAACGCGGAGAAGATGCGGGAGGAGCAGACACGGCGTCGTCGGTTGAAAGAACGCAC
Source organism: uncultured Spirochaetales bacterium (assembly GCA_964485495.1). GTDB lineage: Bacteria > Spirochaetota > Spirochaetia > CAZAKE01 > CAZAKE01 > CAZAKE01. The sequence continues at coordinate 2,969 of CAZAKE010000173.1, read as the reverse complement.
GCCGAATCTGGTGGAACTCGCCGCTCGTGAAGTGTTCCGCCCGCAAGCCCCCGAGCCGGTACCGGTCGATGGAACCCCGATGCCCCTGTTCGACCCTTCGGGCCGGCGGCGAAACCCGTTGCTGTCGGCCATCCGTCCGCGCCGATTCCGGGGAGCCTCGCAAGAGACCCGACGACGCAGGTCCGAGATGGTCGTCGGTATCCCGAAGCTGCTCAACCTCTACTACTACGCACCGTTCTTCGATGCCTACTTCCGCTCCCTCGGCGTGCGGGATGTCGTCTCCAGCGACTACACCACTTCCGCCCTCTGGAACGCCGGAAACAAGTGGGGAGCCAACGATCCCTGTTTCCCCGCGAAGGTCGCCCCGGCGCACGTATTCGACCTCCTCAAGAAAACAGATGTGACACACATCTGTTTTCCGCGGATCACCCACCTGGAATCGGTAGTCAGGAACGTCAGCGGTAACAACGCCTGTGTCATTCAGATGGGTACACCCGAGGTGGTCCACGCCGTCTTCACCAAGGATCGTGACATCTTCGCAGACAATCGAGTCGAGTACTGGAAACCGATCGTGAATATGGAACGGCGGTCTGAGGCGAAGGACATGCTCCTCGAGTATTTCGCCGAACGGATGGGACTCACCGAAGAGGAAAACGACTGGGCCGTGAAACGGGGATTCGAGGCGCTCGAAGCGTATATGTCCAACCTGCGTGAGGAGGGACGACGCCTCCTCAACACCCTCGTGGCGGAGGACCGAATCGGCATCCTGCTGATCGGTCACCCCTATCATCACGATCCCGGGCTGAATCACGGCATCCTGGAGGAGTTTCAACTAAAGGGGTTTCCTGTCCTCTGCATCGAAAGCCTCCCCATCGACGAGGAGTATCTCGAATCGATCTACGCCGCCGATGTCGAGGCCGAGGGAGCGGACGCTCCCTTCGACATCGGCGATGTATGGAAGCGCAATTTCAACCGCAACCTCAATTTGAAACTCTGGGCGGCGAAGTTCGCCTCCAGACACCCGAACATCGCGGTAATCGACCTTTCGAGTTTCAAATGCGGCTTCGACGCGCCGGCATACTCCTACATCGACAACATCCTCGACGCCACCGGAACGCCGCACTTCCTCTTCCACGACATCGACCAGAACAAGCCCGGGGCGACCTTCACCATCAGGATCAAGACGATCGAGTACTTCCTGAAGCTCGAGGAACAGAGGATCCGAGCCCATGTCAAGGAGCTGACCCTGTGAAGAAGGCCGACTCCCGCTCCTACGGAGCACGCAATAGCACGACGGAGACAGGTTCGAACCTGTTCAGAGGCGCCGGAAAGTCCGCCGGCAGGCCGTCCGCGAGATCCGCCGATAATCGACAAACCGGTTCTACCCGTGAAGGATCGGCCGGCCCCGAAGGTTTTCTCCGGCCCAAATGGATCCGGCCCGATCCGTGGAAGGGATACCGAAATCCTCCCTGGCACAGGGTCGACAAGGACAAAGTCACCATCCTCTACAACTTCGTCGAACGGCGCAAGTCCTTCTTCATGCGGGCGTATTTCGCGCGCAAGGGGTACAAGTTCGAGGACCTGGGCGACTACTTCAAGGAGGATGTCCGCTGGGGCAAGGAGTTCGGCAATAGGATGGAGTGCAACCCCATGTACTTCACCTGCGGCAGCCTCCTGAAGAACCTGTTCAGGATCCACCGGGAGACCGGTCTGTCGAAAGAAGAGATCTCACGCCAATACGTGTTCGTCGGCGGCGGCGGTCAGTGCGGGCCGTGCCGATACGGCATGTATCCGCAGGAGTACTGGAAGGCACTGAACGACGCCGGGTTCACGGATTTCAGGCTGTTCATCTTCACGTCCGGGTTTTCCAACGAGGATGTCTATAAAGACAGCGCCTTCAAATTCGACACCCCCTTGAAGATTAACATGGTGATCTCCGCCATCCTGGCGGACCTGATGCATGCCGCCGAGTGTGCACTCAGGCCCTACGCGGAGGACAAGGACGAGGCCTTGAAGGTGATCGAGGAGTGTGAGGAGATCCTCTATCGGGCGTTCAGAGACCGGCACTATCTGCGGAAACTCCCACGTGAGCTGCGGCGCGTCGGCAAGATACTGTCGGCGGTGCCGCGGAAAGACGTCGTGCTCCCGCAAATCTACGTCACCGGTGAGATCTTCGCCAACCTGGCCCACAACGAGGGCAACTACAACCTGCGTCGATTCATCATGGACGACGGCTGCGAAGTGATGCCCGGCTTGTTTACCCAGCGCATGATGTACGACTTCTGGCGTCAGATAAAGCTCTTCACCCGCACCGTGAAGTATCCGCGCTCCATGGGCGAGTATATCCAGGCGGTTTTCATGCGTACCCAGTCGATCTTCAGACGTTGGGTGGTACTCTACTTCTGGAAGAGCTATCTCAAGGCCCTCGATCCCCCCTCCTTCGGCGGGAAGGTGGCCCTGATGGACCTGGACAAGATGGCCGAGATCGGTTTCGACTACTACCATCCTGAGATCTTCGGCGGCGAAGGCAACTTAGAGATTGCCGAGGCGCTCTACTACGCGGACAAGATGGACGGATTCATCTCCAGCAAGCCCTTCGGTTGTATGCCCTCCTCCGGGGTTTCCGACGGCGTGATGGCGAAGGTGATGGCCGAACACCCGGACCTCAACTTCCTCTCCATCGAGACCAGTGGCGACAACGAGGTGAGTATCCTGAGCCGGGTCTCCATGCTGCTGTTCAAGGCGAAGCAGAAGGTCGCCCGGGAACGGATCCGGCGCACCGATTGAGAACGGCGGATTTGCCCTCGGCCTCGATGTATCTGCGATGCAAGTTGCGTTTCTGGGGCTACACGTTGATGCAAGCGGCGGTGTGGTCCGGGCCGAAGGAGCGCATTCCAGGTTTTTCTTCCGCGCACTCCGGGGTGGCCAGGGGGCACCTGAGCCGAAAGCCGCAGCCCGTAGGCTTCTGA